>NZ_CP046508.1:5219000-5533000 GCF_017161115.1 Variovorax sp. RKNM96
GCGAAACGCGCGAGCGGTGCCTATGTCATCGCCAGTACGGCGACCGAGGTCTCCAACGCGCCCACGGTGACCGTCGGCAGCGAAGACGTCACGCTGGGTGCCTGCCTGACGCTCACGCGCTCGGCCGTGTCGGTCAAGCTGACCTGGGGCGCACTGCCCCTGGACCTGGATTCGTACACCTTCGGCGCAAACGCCGACGAGCTGGTGTATTTCGAGAACAAGGGCTCTCTCACCGAGGCGCCGTTCATCGGCCTCGACGTGGACGACCAGTTCAGCTTCGGCCCCGAGATCACCACGTTCGCGAAGCTCGCGAAGAACCGCACCTACCGTTTCGTCGTTCACAACTATTCCGACACCTTCGACCCGGGACAGACGGGCTCGCCGGCACGGATAGAGGTAGCCAACCGCGGCACGCAGTCGATCTTCACTCCACCGGCCGGCGAGACCTCGTCGACGCGGATCTGGCATGTGTTCGACATGACCACCGATGCGAATTGCCAGGCGACCATCGTCCCGGTGCAGCAGTTCCTGGCCAACGCGCCTGCGCCGATCAACACGGACAACAACGCGCAGTACTGCAACTAGCAGGCGCATGACGACAGGTGCATGGCCCGACGGGCTATGCTCCTTCGCCATGAATCCGCCCACCGCCATTTCTTCATCTCCGAAGAGCCTGGCAGTGGGCGTTTTTCTTTTTTGGCTGGCGGCATCGGGCGCCGCGTCGGCAGCGACCTGCCTGGACACCGCCACGCAGATCCCGTCGCCCTCCCGCGCGCTCGCGATGGCGACCTTCGCGCAGCAGGAGCATCAGGCCTTCGGCGCGCAGACGATGGATGCCGAAGGCCGTCTCACCTTCGCAGGCGATGCCGAGGCCGAAGACATCCGCCGCGCACCGCAGAACCTCGCGCCATGGCAGCGCGTGCTCGGCTACTGGCAAGCGACCGGCGTGCGCCTGCGCGGCACCGACCCGGATGCCGCGCCCGATTCATCGGAGCCGCAGTCCATCGACAACGCATTGAGCCGCGTCGCGGTGATCGATGCGCCGTGGTCGGCCGCCTTCATCAGCTGGATCGCGCAGCGGGCCGGGCTCGGCGCGGACGAGTTCGTTTTCTCAGAAGCGCACGCCGACTACGCCGGCGCCGCGTGGAAAGCGGGCCTCGACGAAGCGGCTAACCGACCGACGCGCTATGCGCTCCGCGCCTGCGACCTCATGCGCACGCCGCCGCGCATCGGCGACCTCGTCTGCCAAGCGCGCGGCACCGGTGCGGGCTACGACACCTTCGAGCGGATCGGCGAAGTGCTGGCCCAGCGCCCCACGGGCGGTGAGGCGCTGCCGATGCATTGCGATGTGGTGGTGGGTGTCGATGCCACGGGCTTCGACACCGTGGGCGGCAACGTGATCCAGTCGGTCACCTTGCGGCGCCTGGCGTTCGCGCCCGGCACGCGGTTGCTGGATCCGAGCTACCTGCCCGAAGGATGCACGGCCGGTGTGCCCGGCTGCATCGACCGCCACATGAGCCGCCAGCCGTGGTCGCTGTTGCTGCAGTGGCGCTGAAGGGGCGAGGCCCCTTCTGTCTTACCGGTAATAAGCCTCGACCGTGCCTTTGAGCTTCAGCAGCAGCGGGTAGCCCTTGCGGTCCACCGCCTTGCCTGCCGGCACCTTGATCCAGCCTTCGCTGATGCAGTACTCCTCCACGTCGAGCCGCTCCTTGCCGTTGAAGCGGATGCCGATGGGAAATTCGAAGACCGCCGCCACGTGGTGCGGGCTGCGCGCATCGGTGGAGAGGTGATCGGGAAGGGGCGGGCGGGAAGTTTCTTCGGTCATGGGAGTCTGTGGTTCGGGAACGACCCGAATGATAAGGACTCGGCTAGCGCCGCTTTTTCCAGGGCTTGGGTGGCGGCTTCGGCCCCGCGCCGAGGGCGGCACGCGCCAACGCGTCGGCTTCGCTGTTGCGATGGCGCGGAATCCACTGCACGCGAGCCTCTTCGAACTCGCCAAGCAGTGCGCGCGCGTCGTCGAACAACGGTGCCAGGCGCGCGATCGGCCGGGCATCGGCCGCACCGAGTTGCTCGACCAGGATGCTGTTGTCGCTGTAGGCCACCACGGCGCTGGCGCCGCGGGCGCGCAGTTCTTTCAAGGCCAGGGTCAGCGCCAGCAGTTCGGCCTCGTTGTTGCAACCGATGGCGTGCGTGGCCTGCGAGAGCAGGTGGCGCGTGCCGTCGGGCTGCGTGATGACGGCGCCGATGCCCATGCGGCCCGGGTTGGGCATGGCGCTGCCGTCGCAGTGAACGGTCCAGTGGCGCGGGCGCTCCGGCGCGGAAAGGGTCATGGATGGAATGCGGAGCCGGCTGGCCCTGCCAACTTTCAGCAGTTGTTGCGCTTGATGCCCGCGAGGTTCTGGCACGGCCGCTGCCCGGGCGGTGGCCCCGGATCGCGCACGCGGGGCGGACGATGGGCGTGGCGCTGCGGTCCGCTGTCGTAAGGTTCCGGCCCCAGGATGTAGACCGGCGGATCGGCCTGCGGCGCTTCGGCCACCGGGTTGCGCGGAATGATGGCCGGGCCTGACGGCGTGGCGACCGGTGGCGGCGGTGGTGTGTAGGTTGGCTGGCGCCACTCTTCGGCCTGCGGCCGTGGCACCGGCGGTGGCGGTGTTTCGTCGATCTGCACCTGCCGCGACTGCTTGCTGTCCGCCGGGCACTTGCCATCGGTGTACGAGATCTTTCCGTTGGCATCGGTGCAGCGCACCACGTCCGCATTCGCAGCCAGGGCGGCGAAGAGCAACGGAATGAGGAGGATGGAGGTGCGCATCGGCCGGTTCTAACAGATTGCGCACGAATTCCCAATCGGCGGCGGTGCTGTCGTATCGTTGCGGCTGCAGCGAATTTCGCCCCCTCCCTCGCCCGCCATGCGCCCTGCCATTCCATTCGAGATCGCCCTCGCCGATCTGCCCCGCAGCGCGGTCTCTCCGCTGTTCGAGCGCCTGCGCAAGTCGGTAGGCCGGGTGACGCGGCGCACCCCGCTCCCCGACGAAGTCGCGCGCTGGCACACGCACGCCATCGGCGGCGTCGAGCGGCGCTTCGCGCAGCCGATCACCTTCACGCCATACGCGTCCGTGCAGCCTTGTTCGGCGCGTTGCAGTTTCTGCTCGGAGAACCTGCGCAAAAGCGACGGCGGAACGCCGGCCTCGCGGCTGCGGCCGGCGCCCGACTACTTCGATGGCCTGTCGCGCGCGTTGCGGGCCTTGCGCGGCGTGCCGCTCTCGTGGTCGCTCTCGGGCCTGGAAACGAGCGACGATGCCGACTGGATGCTTCGGTTGCTCCACATGCTGACTGCGAGCGAAAGCGACGGCCCGGTCGTCGAAGACCGCGTGCTCTACACCAACGGCGCCGGCTTCGCCGCACCGCAAGGCGAAGTGCTGCGGCGCGCGCTGCAAGGCTTCGAACTGAGCTGGCTGGAGCTGTCCCGCCATCACCATGACGGCGCGATCAACCAGTCCATCATGCGATTTCGCCCCGAGGTGACGATCGGCGATCAGGCCGTGTTCGAACGCACGGCGCGGCAACTGGCCGATGCGGTTCCGCTGCGCCTCGTGTGCATCCTCCAGCGCGGTGGCGTCGCGCAGTCGCAGGACGTGGCGGCGTACCTTTCATGGGCACGGCAGTGCGGCGCCGGCACCGTCGTCTTCCGCGAGTTCTCGCGCCTGGACGATGCCTACCGCGACAACGCCACCGCGCGCTACCTGCGCGCGGAACGGGTGTCGATGGACGCATTGCTCGCAGCCTGCCTCGACGACCCCGAGGTCTCGCGCGGCTGGACCCTCGAGAGTCTCACCGAGGGCTACTACTTCTGGAACCTGCGCCTCTGCACTGCGAGCGGGCTGAACGTGATCTTCGAGAGCGCTGATTACGGCGCGATGCACGAACGCCATGCAACCGGCGACATCTACAAGCTCGTCTACTTTGCGAACGGCCAGCTCTGCGCAGGCTGGGAGCCGGGGCATGACGTGCTGCTCGACATCCGCACCGAACAGGTTCTTTCCCATGGCTAGCCACAGCTGGTTGATGCTCGACCACGAATCGCCGCGCTACCGGCTGCCCGACGACCTGCGCGCCCGAGACCCAATGGGCGGGCGCGATTGCGGATGGGTCGAGCAGATGCTGCCCTTCGTACGGCAGTTCTCGCAGCCGGGTGACACGGTGTTCGATCCGTTCGCGGGCTTCGGCACGACCTTGCTGGCGGCGCGTCTCGAAGACCGCTTGGCCTCAGGCTGCGAGGTCGATGCAGGCCGCGTCGACCTCATCCGAGAGCGGCTGGCGCGTCATGGCCTTGCGCACGGCGCGACGCTGCTGTACGGCTCATGCGATGCGCTCGAAGACACTGCGCTCCCGCCTTTCGACCTCTGCCTCACCAACGTGCCCTACTTCGGCTGCCGCTGGACCGGTGCACCGTCGACCTCCCAGCTCTACGACAGCCAGAGCTACGCCCAACACCTCGACGGCCTGCGCAACCTGTTCCACCGCGTCCGCGCGGGGCTGCGCGAAGGCGGTGCCTGCATCGCAATGGTGGAGAACATCCGCCTCGGAGATCGCGTGCTGCCCCTGGCCTTCGACCTCGCGCGCATCCTGGGCTCGCTCTTCGTCATGGAAGAGGAGCGCGTACTGGTCTATCCACACGAGAGCGATGAAATCGACGCCGATGCACGCACCGACCGGCGCCATGAATACGCACTGGTCTTTCGCAAACAGCGCGAGCGCATCGACCTGCAAGCCACCGCCGCATTGCTCGACGCCCTCCGCGCACAGGGACACGCCTTCACATTGCTCGGCAGCTTCGCGCGATGGCAGCAAGACCCGCAAGGCACACCACCCGCAGACGCCGACATCCGCGTCGATGCCGATCCGCAGCGCCTCGACGCCCTGCTGCAATGGCTGCTCGGGCAAGGCTTCGCACTGACGAGCTGGGGCGATCCGGTCTCGCTCCCACTGCACCTCGACAGCTACCGCGGCCGCTACTACTTCCGCGCCGACCGCGTCGACAACCGCGGTGCGTTGATCCGGCTGGACATCTGCTACGAACAGTGAGCGGCTCGCTCAGAGCAGCCCACTCATCTTCTGGGCCGCAGCCTTCAGCGCATCGATGCGCTTGACCGCATCCTCCATCGACATTCGCGCCGTCGGCGCATGCACCGCCAGCGCGGCACGCACTCCGCCCGCCGCATCGCGCACCGGCACGGCCACCGCCACCAGCCCCGCGATGAACTCCTCGCGGTCACGCGAGTAGCCGCGCTTCGCGATCTCGTCGCACTCGGCGCGCAGCGCATCGGCCTTGGTGAGGGTGTTGGCCGTCATGCGTTCGAGCGGCAGGTTGTCGATGAACGCATCGCGCGCCTTCTTCGGCATCAGCGCGAGAAACAACTTGCCGCTCGCGGTGCAATGCAGCGGCACGTGCGAGCCCACGTCGAGCGTCAGGCGCAGCGGCCACTGCGCCTCGACACGGTCCAGGTACAGCACCTGTGCGCCATCGAGCGCGGTGAGGTTGCAGGTCTCGCCCACCTTTCGCACGAGCTCGGACAGCACCTCGTGCCGCAGCCCGCGCACCACGCCGTGGTTCAGCGTGTCGAACGCCAGCTTGCGCAGCGCCGGGCCGACGCTGAACGAGCGCTCGTCCACATCGCGCGCCAGGAAACCGGTCGCCAGCAATTGCGTGCAGATGCGATGCGCCGTGCCCTTGGGCAGCCCGAGCTGCGCGGCCAGTTCGGCGAGCGTCAGCGCCCGGCCTTCATTGGCCAACAACGCCAGCAGCCGCAGGCTGCGCTCGGCGGAAGAACCGGAAGTCGCTTCTTCGGCAACAGGAACGGAAGGAATCGCTTCAACAGGCGCGCGCGCGGCTCGTGGCATGCGGGTAAACCTTAAAAATGGAACATTGCGTTCCGAAAAACAATAACCTAGGATGCGGCGGATCGGAAGCGATTGTTCCACTCCCCGGATGCCCAGCATGCGTGATGAAGAGTTCGACTACATCGTCGTCGGCGCCGGATCGGCCGGCTGCGTGCTGGCGGGCCGGTTGAGCGAAGACCCCGCCACGCGCGTGCTGTTGCTCGAAGCCGGGCCGCCCGATCGGTCGCTCTGGATTCATCTGCCCATCGGCTACGGCAAGACCATGTGGAGCCCCACCTACAACTGGCGCTTCGAGACCGACCCCGACCCGAACATGAACGGCCGCCGCATCTACTGGCCCCGCGGCAAGACGCTGGGTGGATCGAGCGCGATCAACGGCCTCATCTACATCCGCGGCCAGCGCGAGGACTACGACCACTGGGCCGCGCTCGGCAACACGGGCTGGGGCTACGACGACGTGCTGCCCTACTTCATCAAGTCCGAGGGGAACCAGCGCGGCGCCGACGCCTTCCACGGCGGCGACGGACCGCTGAAGGTCTCGGACATCGCAGCGAAGCACGAACTCATCGAAGCCTTCATCGACGGTGCGCAGCAGACCGGCGTGCCGCGCACCGAAGACTTCAACGGCGCTGGCCAGGAAGGCGCGGGCTACTACCAGCTGACCACGCACAGGGGCTGGCGCTGCAGCACGGCCAAGGCCTACCTCACGCCTGCGAAGCACCGCTCCAACCTGCGCATCGAGACGGACGCGCTCGCGGGCAAGCTCGTGTTCGAAGGCCGGCGCGCCGTTGGCATCACCTACCGGCAAGGCGGCGAGCTCAAGACCGCGCGCTGCCGCGCCGAGGTGCTGCTCTCGGCCGGCTCGATCCAGTCGCCGCAGTTGCTGCAGCTCTCGGGCATCGGGCCGCGCGCGCTGCTCGATCGCTTCGGCATTCCCGTGGTGCACGAACTGGCCGGCGTCGGCGAGAACCTGCAGGACCATCTGCAGATCCGCCTTGGCTACGAGTGCACGAAGCCCATCACCACCAACGACCAACTCAACTCGTGGGCCGGCCAGATCGGCATGGGCATGGAGTGGCTGCTGCACCGCACCGGCCCGCTCGCGGTCGGCATCAACCAGGGCGGCTGCTTCATGCGTGCGCTGAAGGATGAACGCGGCAACCCCGTGGCCGCCACGCCCGACATCCAGTTCCACGTGGCCACGCTCTCGGCCGACATGGCCGGCGGCAAGGTGCATCCGTATTCGGGCTTCACGATGTCGGTGTGCCAGCTGCGGCCCGAGTCGCGCGGGCACATCCGCATCCGCTCGCTCGATGCGGCCGAGCCGCCCGAGATGCAGCCCAACTACCTCGCCACCGCGCTCGACCGCGCGACCACCGTGGCCGGCGTGAAGGCCGCGCGCGCCATTGCCGATGCGCCCGCGATGCGCCCCTACGTGAAGCGCGAAGTGAAGCCCGGCCCCGCGGCTGCGAGCGACGAAGACCTGCTCGAGTTCTGCCGCAACAACGGCGCCACCATCTTCCACCCCACCGGCACCTGCCGCATGGGCAGCGATCCGCTCGCCGTCGTCGATGCGCGCCTTCGCGTGCACGGCATCGCGGGCCTGCGGGTCATCGATTGCTCGGCGATGCCGACGCTGGTGTCGGGCAACACCAACGCACCCGCCGTGATGATGGCCGAGAAGGCCGTCGACCTGATCAGAGAGGACGCCAGGCAGTAGCACCCGAAGGCCCGAAGAGGCCGCCCCGACAACAACGCATTGGAGACAAACACATGAGCGCAACCGACGAGAAAGCGATTCGCAGGGTGGTCATCTCCGCCCTGGTGGGCGCCACCATCGAGTGGTATGACTTCTTTTTGTACGGCGTGGTGGCCGGCATCGTGTTCAGCAAGCTGTACTTTCCGGGCAGCGACCCGGTGGTGTCGGTGCTGCTGGCCTACACGACCTTCGCGGTGGGCTTCGTCACGCGTCCGCTGGGCGGCGTGATCTTCGGCCACTTCGGCGACAAGATCGGCCGCAAGAGCATGCTCATCATCACGCTGATGATCATGGGCGTGGCCACCTTCCTCATCGGCCTGGTGCCCACCTATGCGCAGATCGGCATTGCGGCGCCCGTGCTGCTGTTGCTGCTTCGCGTGGCGCAGGGCATTGGCCTCGGCGGCGAATGGGGCGGCGCGGTGCTCATGGCGTATGAATACGCGCCGAAGGACAAGCGCGGCTTCTATGCATCGCTGCCGCAGATCGGGCTGGCCATCGGCCTGTGCCTGGCCTCGGGCGTGGTGGCGCTGCTGTCGTCGCTGCTCACCGACGAGCAGTTCATGGCGTGGGGCTGGCGCATCGCGTTCCTCATCTCGGGCGTGATGGTGCTGGTGGGCATGTACATCCGCCTGCACGTGCAGGAAACGCCCGAGTTCGCGGCCGTGAAGGCGCGCAACGCGGAGCTGCGCATTCCGTTCATGGACATGATCCGCCGCTACCCCGGCAATGTGCTGAAGGGCATGGGCGCGCGCTACATCGACGGCGTGTTCTTCAACATCTTCGGCGTGTTCTCGATCAACTACCTCACGAGCACGATCAAGATCAGCCGCACCGATGCGCTGCTGGGCGTGATGGCCGCGGCGATCGTGATGATCTTCTTCATCCCCTTCTTCGGCCGGCTCTCCGACAAGATGGGGCGAGGCAAGGTCTACATGTGGGGGTCGCTCATCACCGCGGTGTCGGCCTTCCCCGGCTTCTGGCTCATGACGCACAGCGGGGGCAACGTGCTGCTGGTGTGGCTCGCGATCATCGTGCCCTTCGGCATCCTGTATGCCTCGGTGTACGGGCCCGAAGCTGCGCTGTTCTGTGACCTGTTCGATGCGAAGGTGCGCTACACCGGCATCAGTTTCGTCTACCAGTTCTCTGGCATCTTTGCCTCGGGCATCACGCCGATCATTGCGACTGCGCTGCTGAAATCGGGTGGCGGCGAGCCGTGGCAGATCTGCATGTATGTGCTGTTCGCGGGGGTGGTGTCGGCGCTGTGTGCGTGGCTCATCGGGCGCAGCCCTTCCCCGGCGGATGCGGTCGATGCGCCCGGGGCGGTCGCCTCGCGCTGATCCGGCTCAGGCGGCTGCCGCGGGCTGCGGCGGCGCTGCCGGCGTGAGCCCGTAGCGCGACATCACCGCGACCAGCGCCGCCCGGTCGGGCGGCCCGCCCGCATTGACCACGGCTGCGACCTCCCGGAAGTACGCAGCTCCGATGTCCGGCGTCAGCACGACGAGGGCGCGTGCAGTTTGCGATCCGCCGTTGCGAAAGCCATGCACCGAGCCGCGCGGCGTCGACATCCATTCGCCGGGCTGGAGCTCGCGCGTTTGCGCATCGACCGAATAGGTGACCGAGCCCTCCACGACGTAGAAGAACTCTTCGTTGTCCCGGTGGCTGTGCGGCGGCGGCACGTTGGCGCCTGGCGGCAGGGTGAGCTCGAAGACCCCGAGGCCACCGGTCGCGGTGCCATCGACCAGGTAGCGAATCTCCAGCTGACCCGCCTTGATCACTTCGCTGCTCATGCGCGTCTCCTTCGTTGATGCCCAGGCCGGGACTCTATGGCGTTCCGGGGAAAAGATAAATCCCCTCCATGACCCCAGGCGACGAAGCGGCGCTACGGCTTCAAGCGGTAGCTGAGCTTGCGATTCCCGCTCACGGTGGAGTCCAGGCCGATCCACTCGCCCTCTGCCGAGTACCAGATGTCGATCGGCTGCGCCGGCGTCGCGATGCGCCAGCGCGTGGCCGCGACGGGCTGGCCGCGCACCTCCACCGTGCCGTTGCCCGCGCGGCTCACCTGCACCGCTTCGAGCTTGCCGGTCTGCGCGTTGAGCAGTCGCTCTTGCTTGCGGATGGCGGGGTTCCAGTAGGCGAAGCTCATCACGCAGCCATCGAGCGATTGCGAGCCCTTGGCCGTGGCGACCGTCAGTGCGTTGTCACCGGTTGCGTTGGCATCCACTTTCTCGGGCGTGCCGTCGTCATCGGTCTTCGATGCGAGCTGGCGCAGGCAGTCGCCGCGCCATTGCTCGGTCGCCGAATGGCGGTAGCGATAGACCGTGACGCCCAGCAGCTTGACCGCGAACTGGGCCTCGCTCGTCAGCCTGCGCTCTTCACCGCTGGCCGCAAGTGTGAAGCGATGCTCGCCGATGGGCGAATCGTCGAGCAGCACGCGGAAACTCCATTCGCCGCTGGTGGGGCCGGTGGCCCAAGCAGCGCCGCACCACAACGCGATCAGCACGAAGAGCGGGTTTTTCATGAGGGCTTGCGGTTGTTGTTGTTGCGCACCGGGCCGGGCACGAAGGCGTTGGTGCGCGCGATGTAGTCGCGGTACGCGGGGCGGCGCTCGCCGATGTCTTCTTCGAGCATGCGCACACCCGAGACCTTGAGCAGCAGCCAGGTCATGAGCAGCGGCGAAACGATCGTCCATGCGCCGCTCCAGCCCGCGCCCGCCATGGCGATGAGCCACAGCCCCCACCAGACGCAGGCCTCGCCGAAGTAGTTGGGGTGGCGCGTGTAGCGCCAGAGGCCGCGGTCCATCACCTTGCCTTCGTTCGCGGGGTCGGCCTTGAACCGCGCCATTTGCGCATCGCCGATGGCCTCGAAGAAAAGGCCGAAGAGCGCGAGCACGATGCCGACGATGTCGATCCACCCGATCGGCTGCACCGCCGCCATGCCCGGCAGGAACGGCGCGGAGACGATCCACGCGAGCACCGCCTGCAGCGCGAACACGAGGTACAGGCTCTTGAACGCGAAGCCCGGCTGGTTGCGTGCGCGGATCGCCTGGTAGCGGCGGTCTTCGCCATGCCCCCAGTTGCGCCAGGTGATGTAGAGGCAAAGCCGCACCGCCCACGCCGTGCCCAGCACCGCCATGCACAGGCCGCGCGGCGTGTGGCCCGGCAGCAGCGCGAAGTAGACGAGGCCCGCGCCGACGATGCAGACGGACCAGACGCGGTCGACGAGGCTCACGTCACGGCGCGCGAGGCTGGCGAGCCAGGTCAGCAGCACGACCAAGGCAGTCCATGCCAGTCCCGCGAATGCGATTCCGACCGCTCCCCCTGTCATGCGCGACGCTCGAACAAGTAGTGGCTCACCCACCAACGCTGCCCGCGGTCGAAACCGAACAGCTCTGCCACCGACATGAAGAACAGCCGCCAGCGCGTCCACCACACGTTGGCCTCGGCGCCGTAGGTGGCCTGGAACAGCGGGCGCAGCTGGTCGCGGCGCGCGTCCATGTTGCGCAACCACGCCTCGGCCGTGCGCTGGTAGTGGCTGCCCTCCCAGCGCCAGCGGCGCAAGAGGCGCAGGTCGTCCTGGCAGTGCAGCGCGAGATCGTCGCTGGGCATCATGCCGCCGGAGAAGAAGTACTTGCTCATCCAGTCGCTCGCGTCGCGCACCTCGAAGGGATACGGCGCCTCGCGGTGGGCGAAGACGTGCATGAAGAAACGGCCCTCTGGCTTGAGCCAGCGCGCGACGTTGGCGAAGGCCTGGGGCCAGTTGCGCAGGTGCTCGAACATTTCGACGGAGACGATGCGGTCGAAGCGGTCGGTGGTGTCGAAGGCGTTGATGTCGCGGGTCAGCACGCGCACGTTGGCGAGCCCTCGCTGCGCGGCCTGGGCTTCGATGTATTCGCGTTGGGAGTTGGAGTTGGACAAGGCCGTGATGCGGCTGTTCGGGTACTTCGCGGCCATCCAGAGGGTGAGGGAGCCCCAGCCGCAGCCCAGCTCCATGACGTCCTGGCCGTCGATGAGGCCGGCGCGTTCGCAGGTGGCTGTGAGGGCGGCGGATTCGGCTTGCTCCAGCGTGTGAGTGCCTTCGGGCCAGTAGCAGCTGCTGTATTTGCGGTGGTTGCCGAGGACCTGGGCGAAGAAGGCGGCGGGGACTTCGTAGTGTTGTTCGTTGGCTTTTTCGGGGAGGGGCGCCAAGTGGGCGGAGCGCATCTGGGCCAGGAAGTCTTGCGTCAAGTCGGCTGTCGCGAGGGGGTTGCCGGCGTGGAGTTCGGTCAGGCGCTCTTTCAGGAGGCGGCGGATGCCTCGGCGGATGAAAGGGTCGGGGATCAGGCCTTTTTCAACCCAGCGGAGGGCGAGTGTGAGGTCTTGGGGCATGGGGTTCCTCAGAGCACGTCGGGAGACGTGCTGTGGCACCTGTACGCAGCGGGGTTGATTTTGGATGCGCCCGAAAGATGGCAGATGACGCAGTCGTTTGTTGACGATACGTCTCCGGGGTCACTGAATACGCCCAGCGCGCAATGACTGATGAACCGTTACGTCAGCAGACCCGAGCCGCCGATGCAGTTTCAGAGCACCCTCGATACGGAATGCCCACCAAAGTGTCAACTGGACATTCCCGGGCTTGCGGGACGAGGGCGGCCTCGATACAACGCGCGAAGTCGCCCTTGCGCGACTGCCCGTGCAACACAGCAGCCGGAGGAGCAAATGTGCACCACTTGCGAACAAGAGGCCAGGAATACGGCGGACCGCAATGCTCAGGCGACTTCAGCCCGCCTGCAGGGCCACGGCCGAAAAGCTCATGGGAGTGATGCCGGTCGCCGCAGACAGAATGCTGCGGACAACCAGGAAGCCAACATCCAAGCCGCCTGGGATCAAATTTATACCCAGACGCTCAATCGATTGCAGTCGCTGCCGCATCCTCGGCGTTAGGCCTCGCGCCAAGATCGCGTATCCAGTCACTTGTCTGGAGCGCGCGTTGAACGGCTTCATCGCGCATCACCTTCGTTCAAGACAACGTGCAACGACTGCATCGTGATGTCAGCCGCGCCGATTCGCCGCGGCGGTTCTTCATTCACCCGCGCCATCAGTGCGCAGAGTTGATGTCAACGCAGGCCTGCAGCGCGAGCAGTCCTGCGCTGGGGGTTTTCAAAGATTCGGGAACCGAGGGAGCGTGCGCCATGCATGGCCTCCAAGAGGTGCGGTTTGCTGAAGCCACAGCTCCCGAGACCAATTGCAGGCGGCAGCGGGGGTGACTGCGGCTTTCGTCGCAGAGATGCTTCAGGAGTCCAATCCCGGTCACGCCTTTTTCTGACATGGCCGGCGCGGTATAGCCATGCAGTACTCGCCATCCGGCCGCGTCAACCGGGGATGCCCCTACTGTCCATGGCCCCTCCCCCGATGCTGGAACAATGCGCCATCCATGGACGGCCTCGATCTCATCAAAACATTCCGCGAAGTTGCGTTCCGCCGCAGCTTCTCCCGCGCTGCCGATTCGCTCGGCATGTCCAAGGCCACGGTCAGCCGCTATGTGGCCGAACTCGAAACGCGCAGCGGCGTGCGGCTGCTCAATCGCTCCACCCGCTCGCTGAGCCTCACCGATGCCGGGCAGGTGCTGCTCGATCGCAGCACCGAGCTGGTGGCGATGGCCGAGAACACGCTCAACGACCTGCAGGCACACGGCTCGCACCCCAAGGGCCGCCTGCGCATGAGCGCGCCGAACGGGATGATCGCGGGCTGGCTCTCGGATGTGATGGCCTCTTTCATCAATCTCTATCCCGACGTGTACGTGAGCCTGGTGTTCACCAACCGCGACATCGACCTGATCGAGGAAGGCATCGACATCCACCTGACGGGTGGGCGCATCGACGACATGAACCTGATCGTGCGCCGGCTGGTGCAGTACGACATGGTGGTGTGCGCCTCGCCGGCCTATTGGGCGCGGCGCGGCATTCCGCAGGTGCCCGAAGACGTGGGCCGCCACGACATCCTGAGCTACGCGTCGATGCCGACCACGCACCTGCCCTTCGAGACCGACGGCAAGCCGCACGAGGTGGCGGTTCACAGCCGCATGGAGGCCAACGATGCGATGGCGCTCATCGAGCTGGCGCTGCGCGGGGTGGGCGTGGCCTATGTGCCGGAGCCGCTGGCGCAATCGCACCTGGAGCGCGGTGCGCTGGTGCCCGTGCTGCGCGAGCACATGCCGCGCGACCACTGGCTGTATGCGGCCTATTCGCAGCGCCGCCACAACAGCGCGGCGATGCGCGCGATGCTCGACTTCCTGGAGAAGTCGATGGAGCCGCTGGGCGACCCGCCCACGATGCCGGCGTTGCCACCGGCATCACCGGTCTCGCCCCCTGTCACATGCGCCCTTTCCAAGGCACGAGACGTCGCTCGAGCCACCGCATCAGCAGGTCGAACAGATAAGCCACCACGCCAATGACGATGATGCCCATGATGACGATGTCGGTGCGCAAAAAGTTCGACGCGTTCAGCACCATCTGACCCAGGCCCATGTTGGCCGCGACCATCTCGGCGGCAACGAGCGTGGTCCAGCCGAAGCCGATGGCGATGCGCATGCCCACCAGGATGTCGGGCAACGCCGAAGGCAATATGACGTGGCGAATCACCTGCATGTAGCTCGCACCCATCGAGTACGCGGCGTTGATCTGCTCCTGTGAGGCGCTGCGCATGCCCGAGCGCGCGGCCAGCGCCAGCGGCGCGAAGCAACTCAAGAAGATCAGCAGCACCTTCGGCAGCTCGTCGATGCCGAACCAGATGATGATGAGCGGCAGGTACGCGAGCGGCGGCAGCGGCCGATAGAACTCCAGCGGCGGATCGAAGATGCCGCGCCAGAAGCGGCTCATGCCCATCGCGATGCCCACCGGAATGGCGGTGGCGCACGCCAGGAAGAAAGCCGAGAACACGCGGAACATGCTCGCCAGGAAGTGCTGCCACAACGGCTTGTCGTTGGCCTGGCCGGTGAGGTATTCGTAGAACTGCTGGAACACCGCCTGCGGCGTCGGCAAGAAGAGCGGCTTGACCCAACCCATGTTCGTGACGAGGAACCACAGCGCGAACAGCGACACCACGGTAACCACGCTGATGACGACGCTGGAGCCCTCGCCCGGCACCTTGAAGGCGCTGGTCTTGAGCTTGGCGCCGGGTGCGGGCGGCGGCGATGCGACAGGTTTCGAAGGCGGCGTCATGGCGGCAACAACACTGGGCGATGCGATGGTGACCTCAGGCATGGGCGGCCTCGCGATGGTGAATGATCGACAAGACCTCCTCGCGCATGCGGATGAACTCGGGCTCGGACTTCACCTTGCGCGAATCGCCGTGCGACAGGTACTGGCGCGAGAACGGCACGTCGTCATAGACGTGCGAGATGCGGCCGGGGCTGGGGCTCATCACGATGAGCCTCGTCGCAAGAAACAGCGCTTCTTCCACCGAGTGCGTGATGAAGAACACCATCTTGTTCGACTTGGACCAGGCCTTCAGCAGGATCTCCTGCACCTGTTCGCGCGTGAACGCATCGAGCGCGCCCATGGGCTCGTCCATCAGCAGCACGGCCGGGTCGCTCGCGAGTGCGCGTGCAATGCCCACGCGCTGCTGCATGCCGCCCGAGAGTTCGTACACCGCGCGGTCGGCGTACTGCTGCAGGCCAACGAGCGCGAGCTTGTCTTCGGCGATGCGGTCGCGTTCGGCCTTGCCCATGCCGGCCAAGCGCAGGCCCAGTGCCACGTTGTCGCGCACGTTGAGCCAGGGCATGAGCGCGTGTTTCTGGAACACAACGCCCCGGTCGGCGCCGGGGCCGACCACGGGTTTGCCGTCGAGCAGGATCTCGCCGGTCGACGGCGGCAGGAAGCCGGCGATGCTGTTGAGCAGCGTTGTCTTGCCGCACCCCGAGGCACCAAGCGCCACGACGAAATCGCCGTCGTGCATCGTGAGGTTCACGGGCGCGAGCGCCTGCAGCGTGCCGCCTTTGACTGCGTAGTTGACCGTGAGGTCGCGGATGTCGAGCGTGGGCATGGATTGCGCGCCCTGCTTACTTGCCCATCGCCTTGTCGACGTACACGGTGGTCACGAACGCGCCGTAGTCGGGCTTCACTTCCTGCACACGGCCCTGTTCCTTGAGGAAGGCCGCCGTGCCCGCCATCGCCTTGGCCGCGCCGCCGCCCAGCCACGTGGGCGAGACCTGCTCGGCCATGGTCGGGAAGGTGTAGAGCGCCATGGCTGCGCTCACGTCCTTCGGGTCGGCCTTTGTCCACTTGGCCATCGCTTTCGTCTGTGGCGAGTCGGGTGTCCAGCTCTTGCCGGTGGCCTTGTATTCCTCGTTCGCGCGGTTCAGTGCTTTCACGAACGCGATCATGAAAGGCTCGTTGGCCGCGGCCCACTTGGCGTTGACGACGATGCCCTCGAAGGTCGGCGCGCCGCGCTTGCCGATGCTGCCGGAGGTGGCGATGGTTTTCCCCGTGCCCTTGATCTTGGAGAGCACCGGGTCCCAGATGAAGGTGGCGTCGATGTCGCCGCGCTCCCAGGCGGCGGCGATTTCCGGCGGGCGCATGTTCATCACGTTGACGCTCTTGGGATCGACGCCGTCCATCTTCATGCCGGCCATGAGCTGGTAGTGCGCGGTCGAGACGAACGGCGTGGCCACCTTCTTGCCGGCCAGGTCCTTCATGCTGTTGATGCCCGACGCGTTGCGGGCGATGAGCGCCTCGGCGTTGGCGATGTCGGCCGAGATCCAGAAGAGCTTGATGTCCTGACCCTGGCTGGCTGCGGCGGTGAGCGGGCTGGAGCCGGTTTCGCCCATCTGCACGTCGCCTGAAGCCATCGCGCGGATGACGTCGCCGCCGCCGGAGAACATGCGCCAGTTGATCTTGTAGCCGGTGGCTTTTTCGACCTCGCCGGATTCCATGACCAGGCGCAGCGGGACGAGCATGTCCTGGTGGGCGAAGGTGAGTTCCTTGGTCTGTGCGTTCGACATGCCGCACAGGGTGAGGGCGGCGGACAGGATGGCGAGTTGGAGGGGGAGACGGCGGGACGGGGTCATCGGGTTTCTCCGGTAGATAGATGAATCTCGCAGCGACTTTGCACCCAACGCCTCTGGCCAGGAAGTACCAGCGAGGTTGCGGGGATGGAGCCAGCTTGTCCGTGAATACCCTTGTTCTGGTGCATATGGCACTCAGACGGGGCGTCTGGGCCTTTCCTTCGCTCCCCGCGGCCTGGGGTTTGATGAGGGATGTGCTTTCTTTTGCCTTCTGAGGCCGGGTCTCGGCCCGGCGGCCGACCTACTTTTCTTTGCTTCGCCAAAGAAAAGTAGGCAAAAGAAAGGCGACCCTGCTGTCTGCGTCCCTACGCTTCGCTTCGGGCAACCTGCGGTGCTCACGTTTCGCGGGGTCTCGCCCAAACTCGCTTCGCTCAGACAAGGGCGAGCCCTGATCCGCGAAACGCTCCGCTCCTCGGCGCATACAGAAGGGATTTGGGAACCGGCATGCCATCGCTGCGCTCGGCGGCTCAATGCTTTACGGGCCTTTGCTTCGCTCGGCCACCGTGCCCTCACCCCAGCCCTCTCCCAAGGGAGAGGGAGCAAGTCCCCGCCGAGCGAAGCAAAGGCCCGATTGCAAGCCGAGCGAAGCAATGGCCCGTTCGTCTCCCCCTCCCCTCTGGCTGCGCCGAGGAGCGCAGCGTTTCGCGGATCAGGGATCGCAGCTGTTTGAGCGAAGGCGAGTTCTGCGAGACCCCGCGAAACGCGAGCACCGCAGGTTGCCCGCAGCGAAGCGAAGGGTCGCAGACAGTGGGGTCGCCTTTTCTTTGGCTACTTTCTTTTGGCGAAGCAAAAGAAAGTAGCTCGCCCGCCGGGGCGAGACCCGGCCTCGGAAAGAAAACCAGATCAATGCGACCGAAGCCCAGCGGCTCTTTTCTCTCCACGCGCCAAAGCCAACTCTTCCACCGCCATCCCCAAAGCCCGAATCCCAGCCGGAATCTGAGAAGCAGCAATAGAAGACAACCGCAGCCGAAAGAACGGACAAGGATACGGAGGCCGAGCAAAGAACACATCACCCGCCTCGATCAGCACACCATGGTTGCGAGCCATGAGAGACAACTCGTTCGCATCAACCCAAGTAGGCGCCTGCACCCAAATCGAAGCCCCTCCCGAAGGCAGCCGAAACTCAAAATCCGGCAAGTGATCCCGCAGCGCCTGCGCAGCAATCGCCAGCCGCTCCTGCATCGCATGGTTCACCCGCCGCGCATGCGACTCGTGATGCCCCAACGAAAGAAACAACGCATAAGCGTGCTGCAAAAACGCACTCGGATGCCGCACCATCGCATGCCGAATCAACCGCAATTCCTTGATCAACGCCCGAGGCGCCACGATGAACCCCAGCCGCAAAGCAGGCGACAGGCTCTTCGACACAGACCCCACATAGATCACCCGCCCCGTCTTGTCGAGACTCTTCAACGCAGGCATCGGCGCCCCTTCGTACAGGTTCTCCGCCTCGTAGTCGTCCTCGATGATCACGAAGTCCTGCAGCTCGGCCTTGCGCAGCAGCCACTGCCGCCGCTCCAGGCTCAGCGTCGCGGTCGTCGGGCTCTGGTGCGAGGGCGTGACGAACAGGTAGTCGGCGGCGGGCAGCGCATCGACCACGAGGCCGTCTTCATCGACATCGACCTCCACCCACTTGGGCTGCCGCAGCGAGAAGCTGTTGCGTGCGTGCGGATGGCCGGGCTCTTCCAGCCCCACGCGCGTTTGCTCGTCGAACAACGCCTCGGCCAGCAGGTAGTACGCGTGCTGCGCGCCCATGGTGACGAGGATCTCCTCCTTCAGCGCGAACACGCCGCGCCTGGGCAGCAAGCGCGTGCGGATCTGCTCGATGAGGTCGGGCACATCGTCGGTTTCAAAGTCGGGCGTCCAGTGCGGCAATTGCGAGCGCGCCAGGCTGCGCGCGCAGCATTCGCGGAAGTCCTCGGTCGGAAAGAGCTGCGGGTCGTAGTTGCCGTAGACAAAAGGGTACGGGTAGTCGCGCCACCGGTCCGGCTTGGAGAGCGTGGGCTTGTCGACCAGCGAGCGCAGCACGCGACCCGACCAGTCGGGCGGCTGGCTCGCCTGGCCGCTGCGGCCGACCAGCGGCTCGGCATGCACGGCGGAGAGCGGGCGCGCGTTGTGCGCCACGAACACGCCGCTGCGCGGGCGCGCCTCCAGAAAACCTTCGTCGATCAGTTGCAGGTACGCCGAGGTAACGGTGTTGCGGCTCAGCCCGAGCAGCGCCGCCAGTTCGCGCGACGAGGGCAGCGGCGCACCGGGCGCGAGGTGCTCTTCGAGGATCGCCTGCACCACCGCGGTTCGCAGGCGCGCCTGCAACGGCAGCGCCGGTTGGTCGGGCAGCTCGAAAAGCTGCGCCCACTGGGTGGATCGCGGGTTCGGGGGCATGGTGCGCCGCAGTTTAGGGCAGGCATCCGCTGGCGTGGCGCTTTGGCGACCTTCTGGCTCGGTCGAATCCCCCCATCTGGACCTATCGCGCCGGCACCCCGCTGCCTAGGCTTGTGCCATTCATTTTTCCGTCCGGAGTTCCCGCGTGACCGACCAGTCTTCCTCTTCAGTGACCACCGACACCCTCGCCGCCTTCAGCGACGCCTGGAACCGCCACGACATCGACGCACTGATGAGCTTCATGACGCCGGACTGCATCTTCCAGACCGCTGCAGGCCCGGATGCCTGCGGCGCCCGCCATGTGGGCACAGAAGCCGTGCGCAAGGCCTTCGCGGGCGCCTGGCAGGCGGTGCCCGATGCGCAGTGGATCAACGGCCAGCACTTCGTGCATGGCGACTTCGGCACCTCGCAATGGACCTTCACCGGCACCGCCGCCGACGGCAGCCGCGTCGAGACCGACGGCATCGACGTCTTCACCTTCAGGGACGGAAAGATCCACCTGAAGAACGTGTTCCGCAAGGCCCGGCCGAACCTGCCCGCGGCGAAGTAGCTGGCCGGCAACGACGCGCCCTTCTCACCTGGAGCCCTCTCATGACCATCGCAGCAGGGACCACCCGATTCACCAGTGACGCCAGCGCCGCGACCATCGACGGCGCCGCCCCCATGCAACCGCCTCAAGACCCGTTCCGCCCCTACGACCCGCAATACGACCCGCTGCTCGCGGCCGACCCCGGCGCCGGCCGCGCCTACGCGCCCACCTGGTGGGTGGCGAGCGCCGGCACGCCGCCCGAAGACGACGGTCCCTTGTTGAACGACATCGACGTGGACGTGGCCATCATCGGCTCGGGCGCCACGGGCATGGCCACGGCGCTCTACCTCGCAGAGGAGCACGGCATCCAGGCCACGGTGCTCGAGGCCAACCAGGCCGCGTGGGGGTGCTCCAGCCGCAGCGGCGGACAGGGCCAGAACGCGAGCGGGCGGCTCAAGCGCTCGCAGTGGATCGAGCGCTGGGGCCTGGACACAGCGAAGAAGCTCGATGCCGAGATCCGCAGGGGCTTCGAGAATTTCCGCCACCTCACGACGCAGATCGACTGCGATGCCTTCGACGGCGGCCATCTCTACCTGGCGCACCGGCCCGAGAAGCTCGTCGGCCTCGAAGCCGAGGCCCGCCTGATGCGCGAGACCTTCGGCTACGCCACCCGCATGATGGGCACCGAGGAGCTGCGGCGCGACTACTGCGACGAGCGCGAGGCCAAGGGCGCGATGTTCGAGGCCGAGGGCGTGGGCATCCATCCGCTGAAGTTCACCTTCGGCCTGATGCGCCGGGCCCGCGCGCTGGGCGTGACGGTGCACACCTCGAGCCCGGTACAGGGCTGGCACACCATCGACGGCGTGCACCACCTGCGCACGCCCGCCGGCACGGTGCGCGCGCGCCGCGTGGCGGTGTGCACCGGCGGCTACACGGGGCAGGCACTGAGCCCGATGCTGAAGAACCGGATCATGCCGATCCTCTCGAATTCGGTGGTGACGCGGCCGCTCAGCGATGCAGAGCTGGCGGCGACCAACTTCAAGTCGCGCACCTTCCTCACGGACACGCGCACGCTGCGCTTCTACTACCGGCTGCTCAAAGGCAACCGGCTGCAGATCGGCAGCCGCAGCGCGGTGAGCGGCGCGGACGCCGAAGACCCGGTGCACCTGAAGCTGCTGACCGATGCAATCGCGCGCAAGTTTCCGCCGCTCACCGACATCCGTATCGACTACTCGTGGTGGGGCTGGGTCGACATGAGCCACGACATGATGCCGCGCATCACGCAGCCCGACGCGGCCAAGAAGATCTGGTACGCGGTGGGCTACGGCGGCAACGGCGTGTCGTTCTCGACCTGGGCAGGGAAGCGGCTGGCCGAGCGCGTGGCGGGCAAGGACGCGGGCAAGGATGTGTTCGAGCTGCCGATCTACCGCTCGCCGCTGCCGTTCCCGAATGTGATGGGGCTGGTGGAGTCGCGCGCGTTCGCGCCGTTCCGGCGCATCGGGCAACGCGCGCTCTACAAGTGGTATTGGCTGCGCGATGAGAAATAGTTGACTGAAGGCACTGGCCGGGTCGTGTTGCAATCCGGTGCATGACGACGAATTCTTCTTCCTCTCTCCTCATCCGCCCACCGGTACCCGAAGACTACGCAGGCTGGAAGCCGCTCTGGGACGGCTACAACGCCTTCTATGGGCGCGAAGGTCCGACCGCATTGCCCGACGAGATCACGCAGGTCACGTGGCAGCGCTTCTTCGATGTGTACGAGCCGGTGCATGCGCTCGTCGCGGAGCGCGACGGCCAGTTGGTGGGGCTCACGCATTACCTCTTTCACCGGAGCATGACGCGCATCGAGCCGACCTGCTACCTGTCGGACCTTTTCACGCTGTCATCAGAACGCGGCCAGGGCGTGGGCAGGCAATTGATCGAAGGCGTGTACGCGCATGTGAAGCGCGTGGGCGGCCACCGCGTCTACTGGCAGACGCATGTGACCAACACGGCTGGGCGCACGCTTTACGACAAGGTGGCCACGCACGACGGGTTCATCGTGTACGGCACGCTGGTCTGAAGCCTCGGGCTACGACAGCGACGATGCGGCCTGCAGCATCGCGCCCATCTTCTCGTGGATCAGGTTCACGGCCTTCAGGGGCCGCAGCATCACCTTGAACTCGGTGATCCTGCCCGCGTCGTTCCACTTGATCATGTCGACGCCGTTGACGGAAATGCCGTCGATCTCGACCTCGAATTCGAGCACCGCATCGCGCTCGCCCTTGAGCTCGCGCACGTAGCGGAAGGTCTCATTGAAGAAGACATGGAAGGCCGCGCCCAGGTACTTGGCGGTGATGGCCTTGCCCAGCTGCGGCTTGTGCACCACGGGCGAGAGGAAGACGGCGTTGTCGTCCAGCAGGGCATCGAGGCCCTTCGCGTCATGCGATTTCACGAGCCGGTGCCAGGTGGCGAGGGTGTCGATCGACATCAAGGGTCTCCTCATGCAGTGATGCTCGGGAGTCTAGTCGCAGGCCCCCGCCTCCACCCTCTGCGGCAGGTTCAGATCGCCTGCGACGGCATCCGCCCCAGCAGCTTGTCGAGCGTGACCGGGTAGTCGCGCACCCGCACGCCCGTCGCGTTGTAGATGGCGTTCGCGACCGCTGCGCCGACACCGCAGATGCCGAGCTCGCCCACGCCCTTGGCCTTCATAGGCGAAGACATCGGGTCGGTCTCGTCCAGGAAGATGACCTCCTGGTGCGGAATGTCGGCATGCACCGGCACCTCGTAGCCGGCCAGGTCGTGGTTGACGAAGAAGCCGATGCGCTTGTCGACCGCAAGCTCTTCCATCAGCGCCGCGCCCACGCCCATCGTCATGCCGCCGATGACCTGGCTGCGCGCCGACTTGGGGTTCAGGATGCGCCCTGCCGCGCACACGGCGAGCATGCGCCGCACGCGCACCTCGGCGGTGTAGGCGTCCACGGCCACCTCGACGAAATGCGCGCCGAAGGTGGACTGCTGGTATTGCTTGGTGAGGTCGCCGAATTCCATCGTGTCCTCGACCACGAGGCCGCCCTCGCCTGCCACCGAGGCAAGCGACACGTTGCGCCCACCGGCGCGAACCATGCCGTCCGCAAAGCTCGCCGTGGCCGCATCGAGCCCCGCGCGTTGCGCCACGGCCTCGCGCAGCTTCACGCAGGCCGCGTACACGCCCGCGGTCGCGCTGTTCGCGCCCCACTGCCCGCCCGAGCCCGCGGACACCGGGAACGACGAGTCACCGAGCCGCACCACCACCTTCTCGATCGGCACGCCCAGCATCTCGGCCGCGGTCTGCGCAATGATGGTGTAGCTGCCCGTGCCGATGTCCGTCATGTCGGTTTCCACCGTGACGACGCCGCGCCCGTCGAGCCGCACGCGGGCGCCCGATTTCATGACCTGGTTGTTGCGAAAGGCAGCGGCCAGGCCGGTGCCGATCCACCAGCGGCCCTCGCGCCGCTGCGCGGGTTTCGCGTTGCGCTGCGCCCATTCGAAGCGCTGCGCGCCGGTGCGCAGGCACTCGATGAGGCGGCGCTGCGAGAAGCGGCGGCTCGGGTTCGCGGGGTCCACCTGCGTATCGTTGAGCACGCGCAATTCCACCGGGTCCATGCCGAGCTTCTCGGCCAGTTCGTCGATGGCGATCTCCAGCGCCATGAGGCCCGGCGCTTCGCCCGGCGCGCGCATCGCGTTGCCTTCGGGCAGGTCGAGCGATGCGAGGCGGGTGCCCGTCAGGCGGTTCTCGCCCGCATAGAGCAACTGCGTCTGCTGCACCGCGTTCTCGGGCTTGCCGCCGACGAGGTTGCCCGACCAGCTCTCGTGCCCAATGGCGGTGATCTTCCCCTGCCGCGTGGCGCCGATGCGGATGCGCTGGATGGTCGCGGGCCGGTGCGTGGTGTTGTTGGCCACCAGCGGCCGCTGCAGCGCCACCTTCACCGGACGCCGCGCGATGCGGGCGCCGACCGCCGCCAGCAGCGTGTCGGCGCGCAGGAAGAGCTTGGCGCCGAAGCCGCCGCCGATGAACGGCGAGACCAGGCGCACGTTGTCCTTCGGAATGCCCAACGTGGCCGCAAGGTCGGTGCGGGTCCAGTCGATCATCTGGTTGGAGGTCCACACCACCACCTTGTCACCGCGCCATGCGGCGGTGCTGGCCATCGGCTCCATCATCGCGTGCGAGTGGTCGGGCGTGGTGTAGGTCTCGTCCAGCTTCACCTCGGCCTTGCCGAAGGCGCCCGCGAAATCGCCGACGGTCTTGTTGCTGTCGGTGGTGCGCTTGTCGGTCGATGCCTTCGCGCCGGCGAGGTCGAAGTCGCCTTCGGCGCGGGCGTACTCCACGCGCAGCAACTGCGCGGCGGCGCGCGCCTGCTCGAAGGTCTCGGCCACCACGAGCGCAACGGCCTGGTGGTAGTGCTCGACCATCGGGCCGGCCAGGAGCCGCGCGGTGTTGAAGTTGCCCTTGCCGAGCTTGCCCGCGTTCTCGGCTGTGACGATGGCAATCACGCCGGGCGCGGCCTTGGCACGGCCCTGGTCTATGGCGACGATGCGCCCCTTGGCGATGGCCGCGCCGACGATGTAGCCGTAGGCCGCATCGGGCGCGACGTCGTGGCGCTCGTAGGCATAGGGCGCGGTGCCCGTGGTCTTGAGCGCGCCGTCGATGCGGTCCAGCGGCTGGCCGATCACCTTGAGCTGGTCGATCGGGTTGGTGGTGGCGGGTGTGTCGAATTTCATCGCTCAGCTCCTGGCTTCTTTGGCATCTGCCAGCACCGCATCGAGGGTGCGTTCGACCAGCGTCACCTTGAAGGCGTTCTGCTCGGTCGGTTGGGCGCCGGCCAGCAGCACGGCGGTGGTGGCGGCCGCGCCGCGGGGCAGCTCGCGCTCGGCCGCCTCGACGCGCCACGGCCTGTGCGCCACGCCGCCGAGTGCGACGCGGCCCGAGCCGTCGCGCTGCACGATCGCAGCGACCGAGACCAGCGCGAACGCATACGACGCGCGGTCGCGCACCTTGTGATAGACGTGCTTGCCGCCGACGGGCGCCGGCAACGTCACTGCGGTGATGAGCTCGCCGGGCGCGAGCGCGGTCTCGACCTGCGGCGTGGCGCCGGGCAGCCTGTGGAAATCGGCGATCGGGATGGTGCGCCGCGAACCGTCGGCGCGCACCGTCTCCACGCCCGCATCGAGCACGCGCATCGCGACGGCCATGTCGCTCGGCTGCGTGGCAATGCATGCGTCGCTCGCGCCGATCACCGCGTGCTGCCGGCTGAACCCGCCGATGGCCGAACAGCCGCTGCCGGGCTGGCGCTTGTTGCACGGCTGGTTGGTGTCGTAGAAGTATGGGCAGCGCGTGCGCTGCAGCAGGTTGCCCGCGGTGGTCGCCTTGTTGCGTAGTTGCGCCGAGGCGCCCGCGAGCAGGGCGCGCGAGAGCACGCCATAGTCGCGCCGCACGCGCTCGTTCGCGGCCAGGTCGGTGTTGCGCACCAGCGCGCCGATGCGCAGGCCGCCGTTCGGCGCGCTCTCGATCTTGTCGAAGCCCAGGCCGTTCACGTCGATCAGGTGGCCGGGCGTCTCGATCTCCAGCTTCATCAGGTCGAGCAGATTGGTGCCGCCTGCGATGAAGCGCGCGCCCGGTGTGCGTGCAGCGGCCGCAACGGCCTGCGCAGGCGACGTGGCCCGCTCGTAGGTAAAGGCTCTCATGCTTTCACCCCCGCCACGCCTGCCACCTCGGAGATGGCTTCGACGATGTTGCTGTAGGCGCCGCATCGACAGATGTTGCCGCTCATGCGCTCGCGAAATTCGACGGTCGAGAGCTGCGGCCTGGCCGTGAGGTCGGCGCTCACGTGGCTCGGAACGCCCTGCGCGATTTCGCCCAGCATGCCCACGGCCGAACAGATCTGCCCCGGCGTGCAATAGCCGCACTGATAGCCGTCGTGCTTGACGAACGCGGCCTGCATCGGATGCATGCGGCCGGGCGCGCCGAGGCCTTCGATGGTGGTCACCTTCGCGCCCTCGTGCATCACGGCGAGCGTGAGACACGCGTTGATGCGCCGGCCATCGAGCATGACGGTGCAGGCGCCGCACTGGCCGTGGTCGCAGCCCTTTTTCGTGCCGGAGAGATGCAGGTGCTCGCGCAGCGCATCGAGCAAGGTGGTGCGCGTGTCGAGCGACAGGCGCTGCGTCTTGCCGTTGAAGACGAGCGTCACGCGGGCAAGCGCCGTGCCGCCGGCCGCCGGGGCCGGCGCGGCCACCGCGGGGGCGCCGGTGAACGCGGGCACCGAGGCGGCCGCGGCGCCGGTCTTGAGCAGGCCGCGTCGGGAGATGGTGAATTTGTCGGGCGTCGTCGTGGTCATGTCGCTTTCGCTCCTTTTTCATCGGGGGATGCGCGCGCCGCAACGGGGGGCAAGTCCGCGCGCAGGGAAGAACGGCCGTCGCCCATGGCGCCGGCCCGTGAACTCACTTTAGGTTTCTGTCCGGCATGCGAATAGCCCCTCCAGCCTTGAAGGACTGGCAAGTTGCTCTTGATAATGAGTCCGCCGAAAGGAGCACACCATGCCCATCAACGAACTGCGTTCCATCGCCACCTTCGCCAAGACCGCCGAGCTCGGCAGCCTGCGGCAGGCGGCCGCGGCGCAAGGCATCACGCCGCAGGCGGCGAGTCAGGCGCTGGCCCAGCTGGAGCAGCACCTGGGCGTGCGGCTCTTTCACCGCACGACGCGCAGCCTGTCGCTCACCGACGAGGGCCGGCAGTTCCTGGAGGCCGCGCAGCCAGCGCTCGTGGGCCTGCAGCGCGCGTTGCACATGGCGCGGCAGGCCAAGGACGAGATCGCGGGGCCGTTGCGCATCGTGGGGCCGCGCTCGACCTTCGCGCCCGTGCTGTGGCCCCTGCTCGACGAGTTCTGCCGGGAGCATCCCGAGGTGCAGCCCGACGTGCAGCTGGACGACCGCATCGGCAACTGGGTGGAAGACCGCGTGGACGTGGGGTTTCGCGTGGGGCAGTCGACGGCCGAGGGCGTGATCGCGCGGCGGCTCTTCCCGTCGCAGCTCATCATCTGCGCGGCGCCGGCGTACCTCGCGCAGCATGGCGCGCCGGACAACCTGAACGCGCTCGCCGCGCACCGCTGCAGCGCCTTTCGCCACCCGGGCACCGGCCGGGTCCTGCCCTGGTACGTGAAGGTGGAAGACGCGCGGGTGGAGCACCACGTGGTGCCCGCGCTCTGCATCAACGACGAGGCGCTGGAAACCGAAGCCGTGCTGGCCGGCCACGTGCTCGGGCTGATGACCGGCGTGATCGCCGCAACCCACATCCGCGAGGGACGCCTGGTGCCGCTGCTGACGCGGCACGTGGACGACCACTCCAGCACCTTCGTGTACTACGGAAGCCGCGCCGCGCAACCTGCGCGGGCCAAGGCCTTCATCGACCTCGCAGTGCGGCGGCTGGTCGACAACACGGCCTATGTGCTCACGGCCAGGGAGTTGCACGCCGCCGAGGCCAGGGGGCGCAAGGCGTTCGCGAGACAGTGAGGTCATCGCAACGCCCTTGGCCCGCTGCATCAGTACTTGATGGTGACGCCAGCCTTCACGCCGTTGTTGGCCTTGCCGTCGGAGGTGACGCCGCCGTTGAACGACATGTTCCCGCCCGTGCTCCCGCCGAGCGAGTAGGTGGGACGTGGCATGGAGGTGTCGGTGCCGATGTAGGTGCCGCTGCCGTCGGGCCGCTGCACGCCGACGGTCGCGCCCTTGGTGTAGGCCGAGGTTTCGGTCGAGTTGACGTTGGGCGCCACGTAGACGGTGCCCTTCTCGCCGTTGTCGATGGGCACCTTCACCTCTTCCGCGGTGGCGAACGAAGACCACGCGACCACGCTCACGCCCACAAGGATCAGTTTGTTCATGGGGCGATCCTCACGACCGTGTAGCGAGATGCGTGTAGGACGGGAGGAAGCATGCCGGCCGGACATGTCGATCGATGATGGCCGCCGGCCGGTGTAGCCTCCGCGCGATGGACTCCCTGATCGCCGCCTCCGCACGCGCCCTCGCCGCCGGGGACGCGCTCGGCGCGCTCAAGCGGGTCGCGCTGCGCGACGATCCGCCCGCGCTGGCGCTGCGCGGCATCGCGATGGCGCAGCTCGGCGAACACCCGCGTGCCCGCGAACTGCTACGCCGCGCCGCGCGCGCCTTCGGCGCGCACGAAGAGCTCGCGCGTGCGCGCTGCATCGTCGCCGAGGCCGAAGTGGCGATGGCGATGCGCGATCTCGGCGGCACGCCACGCGCGCTCGCGGCAGCCGCGGCAAAGCTCGAAGCGCATGACGATTTCGCCAACGCGCGGCAGGCGCGGCTCATCGCGGCGCGCCGGCTGCTGCTGCTCGGCCGCCTCGACGAAGCCGCCGCCGCGCTGGCGATGCTCGATGGCCAGGCGCTGTCCCCACCGCTGGCGGCAGTGGCCGAGCTCACCGCGGCCGAGTTGGCGTTGCGCTCGCTGCGCATCGGCCCTGCGCGTGCGTCGCTTGCCCGTGCCCACGAAGCGGCCGGGCGCGCCCGCGTGCCGGCGCTCGCGGCCGAGGTGGCGGAAGCGTTGGCCGGGTTCGACCGCCCCGCCGCGCGACGGCTCTTTCCCGGCGGTGAGCAGGCGCTGCGGCTGGACGAGGTCGCCGCACTCCTGGCCTCGGACGCACTGGTGGTCGATGCCTGCCGTCGCGGTGTCGGCGCCGGCGGCGCATGGCGGCCGCTCGCGCGCCGGCCCGTGCTCTTCGCGCTGGCGCGTGCGCTCGCGGAAGCCTGGCCCGGCGACGTCGAGCGCGAAGCACTGATCGCCTACGCCTTCAACACCCGCTACCCCGATGAAACGCTGCGCGCGCGTCTGCGCGTCGAGATCGGCCGCCTGCGCGCGCTCGTGGCAGCGGAGGCCGGCATCGAGGCCACCACGCGTGGCTTCGTCCTCAAGCCGCGCGACGGGCGCGAGGTGGTGCTGCTGGCACCACCCATCGATGGCGAGCAGGCCTCGCTGGTGGCGCTGCTGTCCGACGGCGCAGCGTGGTCCACCTCGGCCCTCGCGCTCGCACTGGGCGCCAGCCAGCGCACGGTGCAGCGCGCACTCGCCGAACTGGAGGCCGAGGGTCGCGTGCGCGCCATCGGGCGGGCGCGGGCACAGCGCTGGCTCGCGCCGCCGCTCGCGGGATTCACGACGATCTTGTTACTCCCCTCCGCGCTGCCGATTGCATAAAGTTGTCTCCAAGGCGCCGATCCGCGGTGCCTTCCCACAAGGAGCCAACGATGAGCAGCAAGAAAGACAGCAGCACCCAGCCCACCCCGCGCATGGCCGAGGTCGTGCGCGAGTACGGCCCCTTCGAAGGCGTCGACAAGGTCGGCGGCGTGACGCACGACGGCCAGCGCGTCTGGGCCGCCACAGGCGCCCGGCTGATCGCCTTCGACCCCGAGAGCGGCGAACAGACCCGCACACTGGACCGTGCCGCCGACGCAGGCACCGCCTTCGACGGCAAGCACCTCTACCAGATCGCCGAGGAGCGCATCGACAAGATCGACCCCGCCACCGGCGACGTGCTGAAGTCAATTCCCGCGCCCGGCCATGGTGCCGACTCGGGCCTCACCTGGGCCGAGGGCAGCCTCTGGGTGGGCCAGTACCGCGACCGCAAGATCCACCAGATCGACCCTGCCACCGGCGCGGTGTTGCGCACCATCGAATCGAACCGCTTCGTGACCGGCGTGACCTGGGTCGACGGCGAGCTCTGGCATGCCACCTGGGAAGGCGACGAGAGCGAGTTGCGCCACATCGATCCCCAGAGCGGCGCCGTCCTCGAACGGCTGGAAATGCCGCGCGGCGTGAACATCAGCGGGCTCGAGTCCGATGGCGCCGATCTCTTCTATTGCGGTGGCGGCGGCACCGGAAAAGTTCGCGCCGTGCGCCGTCCGAAATCCGCCAGGGCCTGAATGGTCCATCGACCTCAAGGAGAACACACCATGAACACCGCCGTGGCAGAAACGAACAGCCTGAAGAACCACCCCGTCGTGTCGAAAGACCAATGGCTGGCCCAGCGCAAGGCGCTGCTGGCGCGCGAGAAAGAGCTCACGCACCTGCGCGACGAGATCGCCCGCGAGCGCCGCGCCTTGCCGTGGACGCGCGTCGCGAAGCACTACACCTTCGACACCGCCGAAGGCCCGCGCCAGCTCGCCGACCTCTTCGAAGGCCGCCGCCAATTGGTGGTGCAGCACTTCATGCTCGGCCCGGAGTGGGAGCAAGGCTGCCCGAGCTGCTCGTACATGGCCGATCACATCGCCGGCATGAAAGTGCACCTGGAACATCGCGACGTGACGATGTTGGTCGTCTCGCGCGCGCCGCTGGCCGAGATCGAGCGCTTTCGCCAACGCATGGGCTGGCAGTTCAAGTGGGTGTCGGCATACGACAGCGACTTCAACTACGACTTCGGCGTGAGCTTCAAGCCGCAGGAATGGGCCGAGGGCAAGGGCGAGGTCTACTACAACTACAGCGTGCGGCCCTTCCCCGCGCAGGAGGCGCCCGGCGTCAGCGTGTTCTACAGGGACGACGCGGGCGAGGTCTTCCACACCTACTCGACCTACGAGCGCGGGGTCGAAGTGATGATGGGAACGTACAACCTGCTCGACCTTGTGCCGAAGGGGCGCGACGAGCACAACCCGGTCTACTCGATGGATTGGGTGCGGCACCACGACCGGTACGAGCCGGCGCCGGCAACGGCGAAGGCGGCATCGGGTTCGTGCTGCCACGGCGGCGACTGACCTCGTGGAGATGTCGTGGCCGGCGCAGACCTTTGGCCATGGCTCGCGGTCGCGGGGGTCGGAGCCCTTCACGGGCTGAACCCCGCCACCGGCTGGATGCTGGCTGCCGCGTGGGGCGTGCGCTCGGGAGATCGGGCACAGGCGTTGCGGGCGTTGATGCCGATCGCGGTCGGGCATGTGGCATCGATTGCGCTGGTGGCGGGTGCGGTGGCGCTTGGCCTCGCGATGGACCGCGGGGTGATGCAGGTGCTTGCGGGTGCACTGTTCGTTGCAACCGCGGCGCTTCACCTCTGGGGCCGCACGCCCAAGCTCGCGCGTGCGCCGGCAGGGCATGCCGGGCTGGCGCTCTGGTCTTTCATGATGTCTACCGCGCACGGTGCGGGGTTGATGCTGGTGCCTGCGTTGATTCCGCTGTGCATGGGGGACGGGGCCGGCAAACAGATCGCCGCATCTGATTCACTGATGCTGGCGTTCGCGGCGGTCGGTGTTCACACGGCGGCGATGCTCGCTGTCACGGGCTTGATCACCAGCGGGGTTTGCCGTGGCTTCGATGCGTGTGCGTGCTGGCTGCGGAGCATCAAACGGACGTCGCCTCCAGTCTGAAGTCGGCAAACGCCGACCACTCAGCTCGCTGCGGGACGCAGCTTTGCTCCAGCCAGTCGCAGCCAAAGCCAGATGCATACGGAAGTGAAGCTCCACCAGACCACGAACGTCAACACAGCGAGCAGGTTCGTATGTGCACCTTGACTCTCTCGTCCAAATACGAAGGCTGCGGCTTCTGGCGGCAAAACGGAGGACTTGATGAACATCGCGGGGGCGACGGCGGTATGCCAAAGAAACTCCAGCAGGTGGCTCGAAGACCCTGCGATGAATGCCGTGCACAGCCAGACCGCAGTGGTCGACAGTCCAAGCCCCAACGCAAGCGCGGCCCGTTTCATTGCGCAGCGATGTTCGAGTCAACCAAGCCCGAATCTCCGCCACCACGACTTGCGCGGCATTGAAGTCCCAACTTCACTCGAAGTGTGAACAGGCTCTGCAGCCGCGGGGGGAGCACGCGGCCAGTCCTGCAGCTGATCCATTTCGAAATATCCCCTCGTAAAGGGTTTGAAATGCTGATCCGGTCCGAACTGAACTCGAAGAGGACGCAATAGCTCTTCCAGATCAACCTCCGACTCCGGGGTATCGAAGGCACGAATCGTTTCACCGTTGAGCAGATGAGTGCCGAGATTTATGCAGGTCCCTCCAAAGCATTCGACGTCGACGTAAACGAACAGGTCTTCGGCGAATTGATTGGAAATGACCTTCAGTACCTCGCGCGCTTCGTGTATCTGGTCAAGTACGTGCAGGTATTCATCCTCTCCCGCCATGGGGTGCAGGTCATCTTCGCAGGGGAATCGGACGATGAGGCCATCCAGGGCCTCGTACTCGTGTTTGATCTCGCAATAGGGCAAAAGTCTGGAGACCACCTCGCTGCACTCACGGGCGTTGGTCAGGAAGCCGCGAAAGATATAGCCCACGGGTGTCCTCCGATTGGTCGATTCTGCTTACGTATTGACGAGGCTATCTCACGCCGCCTTCGGCTCCGGCAATACCGCCGTCAACGCAAAGTCGATGAGCCGCAGCCACGTCTCTTCGAGCCCCATGATGTTGTAGTGGTCCGACCCCGGAACGGTCTCCACGGACACCGGCGTCGGCCATGCCGCGATGAGTTTTTCGGAGCGCTCCGGCAGCACCACATCGTCGCGTTCGGCCAGCAGCACCTGGGTCTTGGCCGCGACCTCCGCGCAATGCGTGAGGGAGTCGAAGCGGTTGCGCAGCAGCAGCGACAGCGGCACGAGCGGAAAGCGCTTCTTCGCCACCTCCAGCATCGAGTCGTAGGGTGTCACCAGCTGCAGGCTCTCGAACGGCTGCCGCGCCACGAGCTGGATGGCCACGCCCGTGCCGAGGCTGCGGCCGACGACGTGCAGGCGCGCGTTGGGGAAGGCACGGCGCAGGTGCTTGGCGAACTGCGCGCCGTCTTCGACGGAGGCGATTTCCGAAGGGTGCCCTTCCGAGTCGGCCACGCCGCGGTAGTTGATCGCGGCGAAGCCGAAGCCTTCCGGCAGCCAGTGAAGCGTCTGCGCGGTGGCGCGAACGTCTTCGCTGCGGCCCGCGAAATAGATGAACAGGTCCTGCACCGCGTCTTCGCCCTGCGGGTGGTAGACATAGCCGCGGACCATGCCGCCCGGCACCGTGTGCGAGTAGGTGGAAAAGTCATCCGACAGCTGGACGACCGGGTGCTTGCGGGCATTGAAGAGGATGTGCCCCTGCCGCGTGGCAAGGAGGGTCCAGTAGGCGGCGAGGCTGCCGATGGCGGCAGCCGAAGCGGAGAGTGCGATGCGGGCGACTTTGGCTTTGGATAGCAAGATTTTTTTCCTGAGCGGCGAGGCAGGTGGCGCGGGGCCTGTGTTTGTGCGGTGCCCTAGTTTCGCCTCGTTCCTGGGTACGGTTGTGTCAGGATTTAGTTCCCCGGCGGGTGGGGCGTTTTCCTCTTCCTTCGCCTGCCGATGGCACCCGACCCGGCAGCTTTCACGATGCGGCGGAACGTGGGGCACTCCATATGGCTCGACGCGGGGCACACGGCCGCGTGGCGCAGGCCGTCACGCATGGCACTCAGCTTGCGAATGGTCCGGTCGAGCTCATCGGCCTTGGCCGCGAGCATCTGCCGGTCGATGCGCGGCGAGCCCTCCGGTGCGAACATGCGGGCAATTTCATCGAGCGAAAAGCCGGCGGCGCGGCCTACGGTGATGAGCGCCAATCGCTCCACCACGCCGGGGTCGAACAGGCGGCGCAGCCCGCGCCGGCCGGTCGAGACGATCAGCCCCTTCTCGTCGTAGAACCGCAGCGTCGAGGCCGGAATGCCCGATTGCTGCGCCACCTCGGCAATGTCCAGATGCTGCACCGCTTGACCTCAAGTCAACTTGAAGTTGCACAGTCTAGCTTTCGCCTCTTTTCCGGAGGCATGCAAAGGACCGACACCATGAATGCCACGCAAACGAGCCCCAACGAACAGGCCGCGCTCTGGAACGGACGCGCCGGCCGTGCCTGGATCGACGGACAGGCGACGCTTGACCGGATGTTCATCCGGTTCGAAGACCTGCTCGCCGACACGGTGCGCGCCACGTCTGCGCGGCGGGTGCTCGACGTCGGCTGCGGCACGGGCAGCACCACGCTGGCAGCGGTGCGGGCGGCTGGCGCGCAGGGCAACTGCCTCGGCGTCGACATCTCGGAGCCGATGGTCGCCGTTGCCCGCACACGCGCCGCGCAGCAAGGCGCGACGGCCCGTTTCATCGCCGCCGACGTCCAGACCCACGCCTTCGAGCCCGCGAGTTTCGACCTCGTCATTTCGCGTTTCGGCGTGATGTTCTTCGGCGACCCCGTGGCCGCCTTCGCGAACCTGCGCCGTGCGGCAAGCGCCAATGCACGGCTGCAGGTCATCGCATGGCGAAGCGCCGCGGAGAACCCCTACATGACCGCCGCCGAACGCGCAGCGGCACCGCTGCTGCCGAACCTGCCGGTGCGTCAGCCCGGTGCACCGGGGCAGTTCGCCTTCGCGGACCGGGATCGGGTCGCCTCCATCCTGCAGGAGAGCGGCTGGGGCGAGATCGACATCCAGCCGATCGACGTGGCTTGCACCTATCCCGAGAAGGATCTGGTCGGCTATTTCACGCGGCTCGGCGCCGTCGGCCAGGTTCTCGAGGACATGGACGAAGCGACGCGCCGGCGGGTCATCGGCACCGTGCGTGCGGCCTTCGATCCGTTCGTGCATGGCGACGAAGTGCGCTTCACGGCCGCCTGCTGGATGATCGCGGCGACGGCTACTCCGCCGCCCTGCCCTGCATCTGCGCCTTGAAGCCGCGGTTGTTCTCGAAGGCCACGTTCACCCGCTGGCCGTCGAAGCGCAGGGTGTACATCGTCACCTCGTCTTCGCCCAGCACGCGCGAGTCGATGCGAAAGCTCTGCGCGTCGAGCCAGTTGCCCTTGACTGCAACGGGCGCGTTGGGCGCTTTGTCGTTGATGCGGAAAAGGCCATCGAGCCCGATCGGTCCTGCGAGCGGCTGCGCGGTGGCGCCGGGGTCCTTGCCGTCGAACACGATCTCGTAGCTCGGCGTTGCGGCCTTCAGGTCGAGCACCAGGCTCTTGATGCCCAGCATGTTGCGATCGAACTGCCAGACCTTGCCGGACACCGTGGCCGCGAGCTCGGGTGCGGGCGTGACAGCGCTCGGCTTCTCGATGGCCGCATCGCGGATGCGGTCCGCCAGCTGCGCTTCTGCGGCGCTGTCCGCGGGAAGCGGCTGTGCCGAGCGTGCGGCGGCGACGATCATGTCGATGAACGGCGCCATCGGGAAGTTGCGCCGGCTCGTGGTCACGGCGACCACGTCGACCTCGGGCAGCACGACGATCAGTTGTCGGTTGTAGCCCGCCGCGATGTAGGCGCGCTTTTCCGGAATGGTCCACCAGCCATTGGCGTAGCTGTAGGCCGGCTTCGCACCGAAGCCCATGTCGACGGAAGCGCTGAACACCTTTTCCACCCATTCGGCAGGCAGCAGTTGCCGGCCCGCCCACTGGCCCTTGCGCAGGTAGAGGTAGCCGATCTTGGCCATGTCGCGCGGCTGCAAGTAAAGGCCGAAGCCGCCGGCCTCGATACCCTGCGGGTCCTTGATCCAGCGCACGTCGCTGATGCCCAGCGGCGCGAACAACCGCTTCTGCGCATAGGCCAGCGTGCTGCCACCGGTCTTCTTCGCGACGATGGCCGACAGCAGGTGCGAGTTGCCGCTGTTGTAGTTGAAGCCGGCACCGGGCGCCTGCGCCATCGGGCGGTCGAGCACGAAGCCCTGCCAGTCGCGGCTGCGGCGCAGCTGGATCAGGCTCTCGGGCACGCTGGCATCGAGCTTCTCCTTCCAGTCGAGGCCCGAGGTCTGGTCGAGCAGGTTCCCGAGGGTGATCGATTTCTTGGCGGCATCGGCGTTGGCCACCGTGCGATCGGCAAAAAACTCGAGCACGGGCTGGTCGCGCGAGGCCAGCAAGCCATCCTGCATGGCCATGCCCGTGAGCGTGCCGACGACAGCCTTGGTGACCGAGTTGACCGTGTGCTTGAGGCCCGCGCGGTACGGCGCGTAGTAGGCCTCGGCGACCAGCTTGCCGTGGCGCGTGATGAGGATGCTGTCCAGGCCGTTCGCCTCGCCGCGTTCGACCAGCTTGGCGAGCGCCGCCGAGTCCATGCCCTGCGCCTCGGGCGTGCTCGTGGCCCAGCCTGCGGTGGGCCATGCGGCGGGCTCGTCGGCCAGCGCGGCCTTGAGCGGCAAGGCTGCGAACAGCAATGCGATTGCGAGGTGGGCCAGTGAAGAATTGGTCTTTCCATGCACGCGCATCGCCGGTCTCCTCAGTTGTTTGGCGCCGATCATATCGACGCGCCACATGCCCGGCCTCGGGCCATCGCCATGCGCGCAGTCAGCCCGACCGGTCGCGGCCGTGTCCGGTCAATGCCGGGATTCGTTGCAACGCCTCAGTTCGGTGCAAGCGGCGTCGAACTGTACGTAGTACGCATCGATGAACGCTTCCTCGTCAGCCGCCATGTCGAGCAGCACCGAGAGCACGCCGATTTTCTGCGTGCGGGCAAAGGCCGCGAGGTCTTCGATCGCGGTCTCGTGCACGTCTTCCAACGCATCGAGAGAGCCCGCGTTCCTCACGGCGTAGTCGAGGGCCCACATGCAATAGATCGCATGCTCGGATGGCGAGAGCGATGCATCGCCCTGCTCCGCCCGCTTCTCGATGATTTCGTCGCCTGCTTCGAGCAACCAGGTTTCCATGTCGTCCATATCGCCAGCGGTACTCATGACGTCATTTGTCCTTCCTGTCGACGGCCAGGGACAGCGCGATGCCGAGCGCGAGCCCGATGCCGATCCCCATGCCGATGTTGTCGATCACCAGGCCGATGGCGACGCCCACGGCCAGGCCCGTTCCGATGCCCAGGCTCTTGCGTTTCATCGGGGCAGTTTATTCACCGATGCCGCGCGCAAGACGTGTTCTTTGGCAACAGGCCCTTGCTCCCAAGGGCCATGGACACCCATGCAACCCGCTAGAGCTCCTGCTCGGGAATGAACGGCGCCAGCAGGCGCAATCGCAAGCGTTGCCACGCGGTGGTCTCGGGCGGCACGTCATACACCGTCTGCTTGCCGTCGTCGTCTTCCTCCACCCATTCGACGCTCTGGCCGTCGGCACCCAGGCGCAGCGTGTAGGCGCTGCCGGCATCCGCAAAGCTTTCCAGCTGCCGCGCCATTTCCTCGCTCTGGATGATGATGCCCAGTTCGGTGTTGAGCCTCGCGGAGCGCGGGTCGAGGTTCATCGAGCCGAGGAACACCTCCTTGTGGTCGAGGATCGCGTTCTTCATGTGCAGCGCGCCGGTGCGGTGCCCGAAGACGCCCAGCTTGCGGCGCTTGACGCTCAGCGAGGGACTGATCTCGTAGATGGTGACGCCCGCGGCCAGCAGTTCCTTGATGTGCGGCCAGTAGCCCACGTAGACCGAGGGCTCGTCGGTCGATGCGAGCGAGTTGGTCACCAGCTCCACGCCAAGGCCGGCCTTGCGCGCGCGCACGAGATTCGCCACGGCCTCCTCGCTCGGCACGAAGTACGGCGAGACCATCTTGATGTTCTTGTCGGCCGTCATGAGCCACCGGATGACGCCTTCGGTGACGGTGCCCTTGATCGAGCCTTCGCGCTCGTTGAGCCCCTGCGTCTTCGTGAGTGGATCGAACAGCACCCGCGCGTTGGCCCACAGCAGCGGGCTCAGCTGGCCGTTCGCCAGCTCGAACGGAAGATTGAGCATGGGCACGAGTTCGAGCGGCACCAGGGGCGGATCGTCCGCGCTCGGATGGAGCGGCCTGCCGTCCAGCGGCATCTGGGCTGCTTCGGGCGGCTTGGCGGCCGCGGTCTGGCGTTCGAAGTTGTCCTGCAGTTGCGCGCGGTTCAGCGTGCTGTGCGCGATGCGCTCCAGCGGGTACACGACCTCGCTGTTCCAGTAGTGGTCGAACTCGGCGGAGAGGTCGCGCACCACCGGCCCCGCCACGAAGGTGTCCATGTCGATGAAGTTGCTGCCTTCTGCGTTCATCACGTATTCGTCGGCCATGTTGCGGCCACCGGCCACGGCCGCGACGTTGTCGGCCACGAAGAGCTTGTTGTGCATGCGCCGGTTGACGCGGCGGAACTCGAAGCCCGAGCTGATGAAGCGGGTGACAAGGCTGCTTCGGCCGCCGGGGAACGGATTGAACAGGCGCACCTCGACGTTGGGATAGCTGGCCAGGCCGAGCAGCAGGTCGTCCTCGCCGGAGGTGTAGAGGTCATCGACCAGCAGGCGCACGCGAACGCCGCGCGCCGCGGCATCGCGCATGGCGCGCATCAGCGCGCGGCCGGTGTTGTCGCCCTGCAGCAGGTAGTACTGCACGTCGAGGCTGCGGGTGGCGAGCTTCGTCAGCTCGATGCGGGTCGCGAATGAATTGGGGCCGTAGGGTTGGAGACGGAAGCCCGAGCGGCCGTCGGTGGGGAGCACCTTTTGCGTGATGGCGCCCAGGGGCGTCTGCGCGTAGTCGCCGATGGCGTTGGTCGGCGGTGTGGCGATCTGCGGCGGCAGGCTGGAACACGCCGCGAGCGCGACGGCGAAGCCGAGCGCCAAGACCGAGCGAAACACCGATCGGGCGAAGCTTCGCGGCACTGCGGCCTCGCCGGCAGACGCGAGCAACCCCGGAAGCATTCTGATCCCCATACTTTTGTTTCCTGCGGCGCGATCAAGGCGTTCCACCCGTTCGCAGAACGGGGCGAGGCGACAGTGTCGTCCAGAAAACTTCCGGAACGCTGACCATCCGGTCCACCCGGACGGCCAGCGTTACCGGCATGCGTAGCTGGCAGCCGCGAAAGCATCGCCCGACTGATAGGTCGCCTTGAGTGGATAGACGCAGAACGGCTGGCTCTTTGCGGGTGCAGTGCTCGTTGCCGCACTCGTCACATCGACGCGCCCGGGCTCGATGCCCTTTTCGACCCAGTCGGTCAGCATCGCGTACTTGAGCGCCTCGCTCGGAACCGGTGGGTTCGCGTCGGCGTTGACGGTCCCGTTCGTTCCGTAGTGGCCCATTCCGGGAACGAGATAGAGCTTGTAGAAAGAATTGGCCGCCGCGAATGTGTCGGCGGGCGGCGACTTCAACGCGGCATTGAGTTGATTCGCGACGGCCGTGTAGTACTGGAGCACCCCCTGATGCGGAATCAGGTCGTCCGACTGTCCGACGAAGGTGATGAGCTTTCCGCCACGCGCCTGGAACGCTGTCAGGTCCGGGTTGTCCGTGTTGATGTTGCCGAACGCGGCTTGCAGAGCAATCCCTCGATCGAAGGTGGCGCCGAGATCGGCGTAGGTGAGGTTTTTCCAGCCATCGGCGCCGTTGCCCGTGGCATTGAGAAAACTCGGGGTTGCGAACGTGGGGTCCTGCCGAATGAGCGCGATCGTGTCCGTTGCCAGGGTCTGCGGATTCACCGGTCCCAGGATGGCACCGCCGCCGAATGGCGAAGTCGCCAGCGTCGCGCCACGCGGATAGCCGTACCACAGGCGCGGCCCTGCGAGGCCCACGGCGTATCCCGTGTCCGTCGCGGGAGCGGGCACCGAGCCATCGCGCGTGGGCCCGTACCAGACCTTGACGAGGCTGCGTGCCTGCGCGCTCGAAACGCAGGTGGTGGCATCTGTATTGCTGCCTCCGCTGCCGGTGCAAAGCACTTGCGGATCCTGCTGAGGGTCGTAGGCGCACTGGGAAGGGTCGATCAGGTAGCCCAGATGTTTTCCGCCGACCATGTCGCATGCATTGAGCGCCGCAGCAGACACCGCGTTGACCTGCGCGATGCTCATGGCGACACCGCCCAAATCGCGCTGCGTGATCAGTTGGCCATAGAGCGTGGCGGTGTTGAACCTCGTCCAGTGGATGGCCGGCGAGCTGGCGATGATTCCATCGAAATCGCCGGGATACGCCTGTGCCTGCTTGAGCCCCTGGCGCCCTCCGGTCGAGCTGCCGTGCCAGTAGGTGTATTTCGCGTCCGCGCCGTAGTACGCCTTGGCGAGCGCCTTGGTCTTGAGCGTCATGTCATGGATGCCGCGTTCGGAGAACTCGGACCACCCCACAGTGTTCACGGTTCCATCGGCATTCATCAGGAAGTCGCCGTTCGACATCGTGTGCCCTGTATCGGTCGTTGCGGATACGGCGCCCTCCACGCCAGCCACGTCCCAGGGGCTGGCGAGCGGACTGAACGAGATCGCGTTCGGGGAGGTCTGGGTTCCACCCGCCCAACCAGTGCCGCCGATCAAATGGATCTTCCTGTTCCAGGCGACCTTGGCAGGCAGCCATATTTCGATCCCGATCCCGGCGGTGGTGGAAGGTGCGTCCGAAGGTCCGGCATGCCCCGGCCCCACGATCAGCTTCACCAGGCACAGGTCGCTTTGCGCAATGGGCGTTGCCGGCGTTGCAGTGCCGGAAAGCAGGAGCGGGTCGCCCTTCCTGAAGGTCCTGGCCAGAAGGACCGAAGTGTTCGCATCCGGCGCAAAGCCGGTTTTCATCGAGTCGTCGCATGCGAGGTCTTGCGCGCCGGATGTGTCGGTCGGAGGCGGCGCGGGAGGCAAGACCAGGCCGAGCGCCGAACCGGCATCCCCACTTCCTCCGCATGCCGTCAGCCCCGCAAGCACGAGTCCGGCAGCCAGGAAATGCCATCGATTGCAACGACGATACCGCGCACTGGTCATTGTGTTTTCTCCGAGTTCTTGTTCGGCGGGCAGACATTGCACGACCGCGCGGCGCGATCGAGCGCCGCGGGTCGATTTCAATGGGCGAGCGCAAGCCGGTCTTGCCTGTTCGACTCACTTTTGAACAAACGACCCTCAGCAAAAACACTAGAGTGGCGCAGTTGCCATGTCGGCTCGCCGACCTTCTGGAGGAAACATGGTCTTCAAGCTGAGTCGCACTGCCCTGGACGATGCAACGCGAAATCGCGAGAACGCGAGTCTTCTTGCGCCCTCGTTGACTGCCGCCTGGAATGGCCTGCCCTTCGCGTGGGTCGGCACCCCCGAGGGGGCCTGGACAAGCAGCTTCACCACGATCGCGCCGACGCTCTCGATGATCGAATCCGGCACCCTCACCTCGCGCATGACCGTTGGCGGTCGCGAGCACGACCTCAATGCAGGCGTCGGTGCCTTCACGCTGTTCAACGCGGAAACGCGCATCCGGGTGAACCAGGTCGATTGCCGGGATGCCCGCCGGCTGCTGCTTCCGCTCGACCTGACCGCACTCGAACACCAGGGCCTGGCGCAAGAAGACCTGCCCGTGAATCTTCGACAGTCCGTCGAGTTCCACGATCCTTCCCTGGCCGCCGTGCTGCGGGCGATGCTGCGCGAAGTCCGGCTCGGCTGCCCCAACGGGCCTCTTTATGCCGAGTCGTTGAGTTGTGGCGTGCTGGCCCACCTGATCCGGAGCCGCGGGCAGGCGCCGGTGCGCGAGCGCGGGACATTGACGGAATGGCAATGGTCGCGGCTGAACGAACTCATCGCGGAAAAGCCGATGAGCGAACTGACGCTCACGGCGCTATCGACGAGCGTGGGCATGAGCAAGTCGCAGTTCGTCCGCATCTTCAGGAAGTCCACGGGAACCTCGCCGCACCAGTTCATCATTCGCAGGCAACTGGAGGTCGCGCGCGGGCTGATGCGCTCGTCGAACGCCGCGTTGGTGGACGTGGTGGCGCAAGCGGGGTTTGCGAGCCAGAGCCACTTCACGCGCCTGTTCCGGGACACCTACGGCATCACGCCCGGAGAGTTCCGGCGAAAAAAATCCGGCGGTGCCCTGCCCCGTTGATTCGCCCTGGCCGACACCGCCCGCGAATGACCGATCAACGCAGGACGCGTTTCGAGGCCCCCACGATCGTCAGCTCGACATGGCTCGATCCGTTGTGGTTGCGGTCGGAGAAGCGCACCACATAGCCGCCGAGATCGAGTTCGCGAAGCCCTTCGAGCCCTCGCACGAAGCTCTCGCGCGTCGGGGACGGACCGGCCTGCTGCAAGCCTTCGACGAGCACCTTGGCGGACACGAAGCCCTCCATGTGGTTGTAGCCAACTTCCACGCCCTTGCGGCTCGCCAGGTCGGAGAGTTCGCGCGCCAGCTTCGTCGCGCTGCCCCACGGATAGGGCATGACTTGGGCGATGGCGACGCCCTTGCTGCGATCGCCGAGCGCCTGGATCAGTTGCTGGGAACTGACCACCGACAAGGCATAGAACTGCGCGCTGGCCCCGGACGATTGATAGGCCGCGATGAAGTCGCTCGTGACCTTGCCTGCCGTGGCCAGGATGACCACCGGCGGCCTGGCGCGTGCGAGATCCTGCGCCGACGCTCGCAGCCCGCTGCCGTCCACCTCCAGTGGCGTAGCCGCCGCCAGCGCGACGCCGCGCCTGACGGCCGCGCTCTTGACGGCATCGAGCCCTCCCGTGCCGAACGCGTTGTTCATGTAGGCCACGCCCACGCGATCGATGCCCAGGACACTCAGGTGCTGCACGATCTTCTCGATCTCGTCCGCATAGCCCGCGCGCACGTTGAAGACATACCTGTCGAAGCCGCTGCGCAGGGTATCGGTTCCCGTGAAGGGCGCGATCAGCGGCACCTTGCGCTCCCGCACGAGCGGGAGCGCAGCCAGCGTGGTCGGCGTGCCCGCAAGGTTGAAGAGCGCGAAGACACCATGCTTCTCGATCAGTTGCCGTACGTTGTCTGCCGTGCGCTGGGGGTCGTAGGCGTCGTCCAGCGCAACGACCTTCAGTTGCCGCCCGTGCACGCCGCCCCTGGCATTGATCTGCTCGAAGCACCATCCCGCGCCTTCCTGGAGCTCGCGCGTCAGCGGCGCGAGCGGGCCGCTCAACTGGCACGACTGGCCGATCAGGATCTCCGCGTCCGCCTCGGCGCGTGGCGCCGGCGACGCCCACGGTGCCGCGATCAGCGCCGCCGCACCGGCGCCCATGATCCGCAGCGCGCGACGCCGCGTCGCCGTAGCGCCAGCCCTCACGGCGTGCAGGTGAAGCTGGCCGCGGCGTTGACGTCGCCCGTCCCGTTGTAGCGCGGATATTTCGGCGCCTCGCAGACCGGCATCGTGCGGGCCGTGGCGCCGGCCATGAAGCTGTAGGTCAGCTGTTCCGGTGCCTTGCTGTTCTCCACCCAGTCGACGACCGCGCCGAGCCAGTCGACCTCGTTCAGGTTGCCGCCCGCGCCGTGCGTCGAAGCGGGAACGATGAACATGCGCGCGTTGGTGCGAGGGTCGGCCAGCCCGAACGACTTGGCGGCATTGGACATGGTCGTGAAGTTGCGAACGTGGTCGTTGACCGACATCAATGGATCCCCCGCGTCGTGCCAGGAGAGCAGCTTGCGGCCCGACGCCACGTAGGCCGCGATGGCGTTCTTGTCGTGGTCGGCGCCCAGGCGCTGAAGACCGCTGCTGAAGACGTAGTAATCGCGGTTGACGTCGAAGCTGGCCAGGTTGGGCGCCGGTGCCGTGCCCGGAGGCGGAGCACCGAACCACAGCGGATCGTTGGTCGCCAGGAACGCAAAGCCGCCGCCCAGGCCGCCATAGCTCGTGACACCGAGAGCCGGCACACCGGGAATCGCGGACGCAGGCGCGAAGTTGGTCCAGTTGTACTTGCTGTACGCGGTGGCGCCGGTGGCCAGGGTCAGGTCGCTGAGCAGGCCTGCGAGCGTGGGAACCTGCGCGGCTGTCAGGCACAGCGCAGGGTCGGCATTCGCGCCGGGTTGACCGCATTGCAGCGATGCGGCAGGCAGGGTGCATGCGCCGGGGTTGGCAAGGTAGCCGTCGGTCGCGCCGTCGCTGGCGTCGCAGGCTGCCACCGCGGCCGCGTAGGCGGCGGCGTACTGCGGCGGACTGATCTCGGCCGGCGTGGCTGCCTTGGCAGCCGTGTTCATCAGGCCGGTGACCGTTCCGCCCATGTCCATGGTTTCGCATCCCGCGACGATGCCGTCGAACTCCTGCGGCCAGCGCTGCGCGGCGATGTAGGCGTTGCGGCCGCCGTTGGAGCAGCCGTTGAAATAGCTGTGACTCGGCGCCTTGCCGAAGAAAGCCTTGGCGACGGCCTTGCCGAAACGCACCGTGGTGCCGCCGGCGGCATACGCATAGTCGATGGCCGATTGCCGGGCGTCGGGCGTGCCGCTCAGCCACACGCCGGGCGCAGCCTGCACAGGAACGCTGGCCCGGTTGCCGCCGTTGGACGCCGCATACACCGCGCCCTTGACGGCGAGCACGGGGCTGACGGCGATCACCGCGCCACCCGGATCGGTGGTCACCACCGAGGCGATGCGCCCGTCGAAACCGCCGCCGCCCTGCTGCCAGTAGCGGCCGGTCCAGTTGTCGGGCACGTCGATCTCGATGTCGAGGAACGGCGCGCGCGTGCCGAGCACCTGGCAGAAGCCCGACGGATTGATCGGCGCCTTGGCCTCGAAGCGCACGGTGCCGGTGACGGTCACGCCTTCGATGACCTGTCCCTTGAGGGCGTCGCAGGTGGCCTTGAGTTGCTCGGCGGTGGGGCCTGCAGGCGATGGTGCGGGCGGTGCCGGCGCAGGTGCGGGTGCGGGTGCGGGAACGATCGGCAAGAAGCTGCCGCCTCCGCCCCCGCCACCTCCGCAGGCCTGCAGGGCCAAGCCCGCAGCCAGCAGCAAGCCCTTTGACAACAGGGCTCGGGGCCCACGTTTTTCGTCGCGCATGGTTTTCTCCAGTGTTTGAGTCGTGCGCCGGGTGTTCGGCAAATCTCGATTGGTTGCTTCATCGCCCGAATGGCCGATCAACCGACCGACCGGTCGGTTTAAAAGCAGGGCGAGACTAACGCAGGAGCGCAAACGCAGGCAAGCGGCGAAGGCTCGGGATTAACCCGTAAGACTGACAATCGCGCAGGCCGCAGCCGCGACGCCTGGCGCGGGAGACCAGTCCAGGACCCGCAGATCGCGTGCGCGTGCGATGGCGATTACTTCAGTGCAACGCCCACCGGTGCCGCATCCTTCAGGTGCTCGAGGAACCATCGTCCGGCAGGACCCGGCGGCAAGTCCTTGCGGTACACGGCAAACATCGCAATCGGCGGCGTGGTGGGTTGGAAGGCTTCCAGCCGCAACGGAGCGAGGAGCCCCGATTCGATGTCGCCGCGCACCATCGCGAGCGGCATGTGCCCCCATCCGAAACCCGCGCGAAGAAACGCATGCTTTGCGCCCAGGTCCGCGAGCCGCCAGATCGATGAAGTGAACACGCCGAAGGTCTTGCCGCCGGTGAGCGAGGTGCGGTCCGTCAGGACCAGTTGAACGTGCTGCTCCAGTTCTCGCGTCGCGATGACGCGCTTCTGTGCGGCCAGCGGGTGCGAGGAAGCCGTCACGGTCACCATCGGAACGTCGAGCAGTTTTTCCGCATCGAGCTCTTCCGGAACGAGAGGCATGGACCCCATGATGCCGATCCTGCAGCCGCGCTGGAGCACCGGCTGCACCACGGCGCCGAGAGCCTCGACATAGAGGCGCAGCGGCGTGTGCGGAAACGCAGCCCGGAACAGGCCGACCGCCACCGTCAGCGAGTCCATGGGGTACATGACGTCGACGACGACCGACAGCTCCGGCTCGAGCCCTTCGGAAATCGTGCGCGCCCGGGCCTTGAAGCCATCCATGCCATGGACCACCGAGCGGGCTTGAGCCAGCAGCGCCGTGCCTTCTTCGGTCAGCGTCGGATATCGCGCGCTGCGGTCGAACAACTGCACGTCGATCTGCGCCTCCAGATTGGCCAGCGTCTGGCTCACCACAGACTGGGCCCGGCGCAGCTTGCGTCCGGCGGCCGAGAAGCTGCCTTCATCGGCGGCCGCGATGAAGGTGCGCAGTTGATCCATTGAAACGCCGTCCAGCATCTATCGCTCCCGTCGATGAAACCGACGGAAAAATATCTGCTTGCACGCTGGATGTCCAGCGAATTGCCGCTCAGGGCACGAGGATCATCGCTCCCGACTTGCGCCGGGCCGCGATGTCCTCGTGCGCCCGCGCCGCTTCGGCGAGCGGATAGCGGGCCACGTCGAGCGCACCGAAGACGCCCTTGCGGTACGCATCGAACACGTCGCCGGTCGCCTGTGCCACGGCACCTTGCACGTGCTGCGCCATCGGTCCGCCCACGATGCGAACGCCGCGCGCGGCGAGAGCCGCCCGGTCGATGTCCGGCGCACCGGAAGCCGCACCGATGGTGACGATGGTTCCGCCATCGCGCACGGCCGCCGCCGATGCGGCGAACGTGGCCTTGCCGACGAACTCGTAGACCACATCGACGCCTTCGGGCGCGAGCCGGCGGATCTGTGCGGCCAGGTCGGCGTCGCCCGAGCGCAGGACGTGATCGACGGCGCCCGCGAGCGCCGCCTGCTTGGCCTGCGAGCCCACCGTTCCGATGACGGTGGCGCCCCTTGCCTTGGCCCAGCGCGAGAGCATGGTGCCCACGCTGCTCGAGGCGCCCTGCACCAGCACCTTCTCGCCGGCCTTGAGTGGACGGAAGCCGTTCAGGCCGGCCCAGGCGGTCAGGCCCTTGGTCAGCACCGTGACGGTCTGCTCCGAAGAGAGATCGTCCGGCACCTTCAGCAGCGCGGCCGCATCGACCAGGCGCACTTGCGCGTAGCTGCCTGGCGCCAGAAAGTAGGCCATCCGGTCGCCGACCCGGATGCCGGTGACATCCGCCCCGACGGCCTCGACGATGCCGGCGCCCTCGACACCCGGCACCGAGGGCAGCGGAACCGGCATCACGCCCTGGCGAAAGGCGGTATCGATGAAGTTGACGCCGATGGCCTCGTGACGCAGGCGGACCTGCCCGGGCCCAGGCATGCCGACGTTGTCGTCCTCGACCTGGAGGACTTCGGGGCCGCCGTATTGATGAAAGCGAATGGTGGTGGTCATGTGTTGCTCTTGATTCGTTGGGGTTGGCAGAAGGTGGCCCGCGCTTCAGATCACGGCAAGCAGGCCACCGTCGACGAGCAGCGCGGTGCCCGTCACGTAGCTGGACAGGTCCGAGCCCAGCCACGCGACGGCGTCGCCGATCTCGGAAGGCTGGCCAAGGCGCCGCAGCGGCGTGCGCTGGCGAAAGCCTTCGGCGGCCTCCGCGATGCCGGGGCTCGTTCTCAGGAGGTGCGTATCGATCGTGCCCGGCGCGACCGCATTCACGCGGATGCCATCCGGCCCCAGCGCATCGGCCAGGGACTTGGCCATCAGCACCACGCCGCCCTTGCTGGTGGAGTAAGCCACCGTCATGCCCGCACCCGAGATCCCGCCCATGCTGGCCATGAGGACGATGCTTCCGGCCTTGCCCCGCGCCTTCATGCTGCGCGCTGCGGCCTGGGCGCTGAACAGCGTTCCCTCGAGGTTGATGCCCATGAGCCGGCGGAAGTCGGCCTCCTCGACGTCGAACCCATCGGCGCGCAAGGTGATCCCCGCGTTGGCGACCATCACGTCGACGCCGCCGAACGCATCGGCCGCCATCAGGAGATCGTCGACCTGCGCGCGCTGGCTGACATCCGCGTGATGGAATCGCGCAGGTACGCCCAGCGCTTCGATCTCTTCCATCGTGGTGCGACCTCCTTCGCGCGGCTCGGGCGTCACGTCCGAGACGATCACCGCCTTCGCCCCATGCTTTGCCGCCTGTACCGCGACCGCCTTGCCGATGCCGCTCGCGGCGCCGGTCACGACGACCACCTTGTCCTGAAGAATGTTGGTGTTCATGCCTTGTCTCCGGCGGCGCGCGGCCATGCGTCCAGCTGTTGAAGCACGGAGAAGAGATTGGCGACACCCCAGTGTTCCGTGATCTTCCCGTCCTGCACGCGCATGGCGTCCACGGTTTCGAAATGGATTGCCCGTCCGGTCGGCGCGATGCCGAGGAACGTGCCCTGCTGCGTACCGTGGTAGGTCTTGTAGGTCGTGACGACATCGCCGTCGGCGCGCTGCCAGTGGATCTCGGCGTGGAAGTCTGGAAACGCCTCCCGCAGGATGCGGTACAGACCCAGCGCACCGGCCTTGTCGGGCGTGCAGTTCGGCTGTGGCGTGTGGTCCAGGAAGTCGTCCGAGAACAACTCGTCGAAAAGGGCCCAGTTGCCGCCGCCCTGTACTTCTTCGGTGTTGCGGCGAACGACGGCCTTGGCGATCTCGCCTGCATTCAGATGGCTCATGGTGTTGCTCCTTGTCATTGCGTTCAAAGTTCGAAGCCGCCGATGGTCATTCCGCCATCGACGACCAGCATCTGGCCCATCACGTAGCTGGCGGCATCGGAGGCCAGCCATACGGCGGCAGCCGCCACCTCGGCGGGATGGCCGCCTCGCCTGGCGGGAATCGCGGTGGAAACCAGCCTGGCGAAGGCCGGGTTCTGGTCACTCGCGACCTTCACCATCGGCGTTTCCGTCCAGCCGGGCGCCAGGGCGTTGACGCGCACGTTGTGGGCAGCGTTCTCCATCGCGGCAACGCGCGTGAGGCCGTGCACGCCGTGCTTGGAGGCGGCATACGCGCTCATTCCGCCAGGCCCCGTCAGCGCCGCCACGGACGCGGTGTTCACGATGGCGCCGCCGCCGCTTCCTTTGATCAGCGGCAATTCGTGCTTCATGCCGAGAAAGACGCTTCGCAGGTTGACGGCGATCACCCGGTCGAAATCTTCGGTCGGGTAGTCCTCGATGCGTTGCGCCTTGCCGGTGATGCCCGCGTTGTTGAAGGCCACGTCGAGCCGGCCAGCCTCGCGTTCGATGCGTGCGATGGCACCGGCCACCTCGTCCTCGACGGCCACGTTGGCCAGCAGCGCCCGGGCCTTGCCGCCGATCTCGGTGATGAGATCGACGGTTTCGGCCAGGCCGTGCTCGTTCAGGTCGGCCGCATACACGAGGCCGCCTCGCACCGCAAAGGCCTTCGCGGCTTCCCGGCCGATGCCGGAACCCGCACCTGTGACGAGCACGACCCGTCCTGCAAAGTCATTGGAGTTCATGTCTTTTCCCGCTGCGACAGATGAAGGGCGCGAGGCTCAGGCAAAGAGCTTTGCAGCGGTCCTGGCCACCAGCTCGCCTTGATGGCGCGCGCCGGCGAGATCGATCGCCGTCGGTTGCCGCGAGCCGTCGCCGCCCGCGACGGTGGTGGCGCCGTAGGGCGCGCCGCCGACGATCTCGTCCACGCTCATCTGGCCCTGGTGGCTGTACGGCAGGCCCACGATGGTCATGCCGAAGTGCAGGAGGTTGGTGATGATCGAGAAGAGCGTGGTCTCCTGTCCGCCGTGCTGGGTGGCCGACGAGGCGAAGGCCGCGCCCACCTTGCCGTTCAGGGCGCCGCGGGCCCACAGCCCGCCGGCCTGGTCGAGAAAGGCCGCCATCTGCGAAGACATCCGGCCGAAGCGGGTGCCCGTGCCCACGACGATGGCGTCGTAGTGCTCCAGGTCGGCCACGCTCGCGACGGGTGCGGCCTGGTCCAGCTTGAAGTGCGCGGACTTCGCGATCGCCTCGGGGACCGTCTCGGGAACGCGCTTCACATCGACCTGGGCGCCGGCGTCACGCGCGCCAGCGGCAATCGCCTCGGCCAGCGTTTCGATATGGCCGTACGACGAGTAATACAGAACAAGAACCTTGGGCATCTCTGAATCTCCTGGTTGGACAGCTCGGTGAGCTGCATGGCCTGAAGATTAGGGATGCCCGACCTATCCAGGAAGCCTGTTTCTTTCGATGGAATGCATCGTCCAAACAGATGGATCCGGGGAGCGCCGGTCAACGCTTCCAGGAGGCTTGGCACGGCATTGCACCGTGCCGGAGCCGATCACTGAGCGGCGACGGCCACCTTCTCCGCAGCCCGCTTGATCACCGCGGCCACGGCCTTGGGATTCGAAACATAGACGGCATGGCTGCCGGGCGTTTCGGTGACGACGGCACCTGCGCGCTTGGACATGTCGCGTTGCGCGGGCGGCGGGATCATCTTGTCGCTGGTGGCCACGAGGTACCAGCTGGGCTTTGTCTTCCATGCAGGTTCGGTCACAGCGCCGCCCAGGGCGGCAACGCCCCACGGCACCTGCGAGTTCGCCATGAAGGCGGCCGTTTCGGGCTTCACATCGGCGGCGAAGGACGCGGCGAACTTCGCCTTGTCGAGCATCAGGAAACCGTCCTGCGGCGGAAGGATCGGGGGCACCGGGGCGCCGGGCGGCGGGTTCTTGATCAGCGAATCGACCGACTCGCCCTTGTCGGGCGCGAACGCGGCGATGTAGACGAGGCCCGCCACCTTCTCGTCGTTGCCCGCCTCCGTGACGACCACGCCGCCATAGGAGTGGCCGACCAGGATGACCGGCTTCTTCTGCGCGGCGATCGCACGCTTGGTGACCGCCACATCGTCGGCCAGCGAGAGGGTCGGGTTCTGGACGATGGTGACGTCGTAGCCGTCCTTCGACAGGATCTTGTAGACGCCTTCCCAACCCGAGCCGTCGACGAAGCCACCGTGTACGAGAACGATGCCGGGCTTTGCCGGCGTGGCGGCGACAGCGCTGGCTGCACCGGTTGCGACGACTGCGGCACCGAAGGCGGCAGTGAGGAACTTTGCGATCTTGAGCATGGACATTTCGCGACTCCTGAATGCGCCCTTGGGCGCGTTGATTGAACGAGTGCTTGAAGGGATGCCACCGAAAGCCGCACATGAAACTTTCGCGGTGATGTAAATTTAAAACTCGATTGTTTAAGTGTCAACTATTTATTTTTGAAGCTATTTTCCGAATCGCCGGAGTTGACGGACGCCCTGGCCTTCGGCCACTTGAGGCGATGCTTTGGATGACAGCGACGCCGGCGATACCATCCGCCATAGGGACATCAGGGCTCGAAGACTTTTCCACCCAGGAGATCGTCGATGCGCAACGCTGCCGGATGCTGGATCGCAGGCTTTCTGATCGCGCTGGTTTCGCAAGTCCAGGCGCAGACCACGCAGAAGGTGGTCGACATTCCCACCCGCCCCGGCGTGACGCAGCGCATGCTCGTGCTGTCGCCGCCCACGACAAAGGCCGCGGTGATCCTGATCGCAGGTGGGCACGGAGGGCTGCAGATCTTTCCCAATGGTTCGTTCAAGTGGGGCGCCGGCAACTTCCTCGTTCGCACGCGGCAGCTGTTTGCAGACCAGGGGTTGATGGTGGCGGTGATCGACGCGCCGTCCGACCGGCAGAGCCCACCCTTCCTTGCCGGATTTCGCCAGAAGCCCGAGCATGCGGCCGACATGAAGGCAGTCATCGCGTGGATGCGCGAGCAGGCCAAGGTGCCGGTGTGGCTGGTGGGCACCAGTCGCGGGACGCAGTCGGCGGCGTACGTTGCCACCGAGCTTTCCGGCCCCGAAGGTCCCGATGGCATCGTGCTGAGTTCGACCATCGTCACCGACGATGCCGGCCGGCCTGTTCCGGCCATGCCGCTAGGGAAAATTCGCATCCCCGTGCTCGTCGTGCATCACGAGCAGGATGGTTGCGCGCACTGCGCATTCGCCAACGTGCCCACGCTCATGGAGAAGCTCGGCAACTCGCCGCGGAAAGAACTGTTGAGCTTCAAGGGCGGGGAGAACAAGGGCGACCCGTGCGAGGCCATGGCGTATCACGGCTTCAATGGACTGGATCGCGAAGTCGTTCCGCAGATTGCGGGTTGGATTCTTGGCCGATAGGCGTGCGCTCAGGAAGGCGCTCCCCTCTTCTCGCTTTCCACGGAGAGGATGAAGACCGCGGCAACGAGCGACAACACCGAAGACACCAGCATCACGCCCAACACCGCAAAGTGCGCGTTCGAAGCATCGACAACCAGCCCCGAGAGAAAGGCGACGATCCCCGCCCCGATCACGGTCAACGCAGCCGCCAGGCCTGATGCCGTGCCCGCAAGGCCCGGGCGTATGGACAGGACGCGCGCATTGGCTGCGGGCATGCTCAATCCATTGCCCAGCCCCACGCAAACGCAAGGACCAAAAAATGCGAGCGGGTGCGTCATGCCGCAAACGGCCAGAACCAGGCCCGCCGCCAGACCCAGGCAGGTCAGAATCCGGCCCGCCAGGATGAAACGGATCGGTGTGTGGCGGGCACTGGCGTGTCCGACCAGGTAGCTCCCGACGATGAAGCCCGCGGGGACCATCCCCATGTACAAGCCAAGCGCCGTGCCCGATGTCCCGCCCGACCGCGCGACCACCAGAGGCGCACCGCCGAGAAACGTGTACAGCGTCCCGATGGCGAATGCCATGCAGAGCGCATACGCCCGGAATCGCGCCGAGCGAATCAGTTCGCCATAGCCCTTGAGCTGGAGCGCGACGGACTTCGTGCGATGGATGTTCGTCTCCTTCATGCAGAAGCTCACCAGGCACAGGCCCACAACCCCGAGGACTGCGAACGCAATGAAGTTGGCGCGCCATCCGAAGAATGAATCGAGCATTCCGCCAATGGCCGGCCCCACCATCGGTGCCACGGCCCACGCCGAAGACACGTAGCCGATGCGGCTTGCTGCCATGCGCTCGTCGGAGGTGTCTCGAATTGCCGCAAGCGAAACCGCGTATCCGGCGATCACGGGGCCTTGAAACAACCGGCACAGCAAGAACGTGGCGATGTCGTTCGCCAGGCTGCAGCCGACGGATGCCAACGTGAAGATCGCGAGAGCGATCAGCGCGATCGGCTTGCGCCCGAACCTGTCCGACAACGCACCCGCGATCAGATGCGTGAAGGCTGTCGCAATCGCATAGCCCGCGATGGCTGTGTTGGCGAGCGCAAAGTCCGCATCGAGGTCCTTCGCAATGCTCGGCAGCGAAGGCACGAACATGTTGACCGGCAGGACCGCGATGGCGGAAAGGGCAATCAGGACTGGAAGACGTGGCGTTGCCTGCGAATGCATTGCTGTTGAGCTCCTTGACACGGCGCGCTCGAAATCGCTTCGAAGCGCCCAAAGAGAAAGATCGAATCACCGGGGGCGTGCTGTTGCACGGCCTTTGATCTACTCGTGTCGGGTCCAACAGGAGTCCATGCGTCGCCAGTCCTTATGAAGCCAGGCGACATCAATGCGAGCAGGCTGCATGCTGCTCGAGTGAGCGGGTGTGCGCTCCGGGGCAAATTCTGCCTCATCCGCGAGCAGCCTGAAATTCACCGAACGCTGCCCGCTCCCGGCAGGCCCCGCGTTCTGCATGCGCTCATGTCTGCGGCTTGGGGCGTTTCGCGATGAACGCCTGCTTCTCGTGGCGGTCGAAGCCGGCAACCTCGTAGAACCGGAAGGTCGCTTCGTCCTTCCTGCCGGTCAACAGCATGACCTTGTAGCAGCCCTGCGACCAGGCGATCGAAAGCGCGGCTGCAAGGACGGCCTTGCCGTGGCCTTGTCCTCTGTGGTCGGCGTGGGTCACGACGTTTTCGATCACGCCATAGGGCTTGCAGCCTCGCGTGAGATTGGGAATGACAGTGAGCGTGCAACTCGAGACGAGCTTGTCCTGCACATAGACGCCGAGGCAACTGCAGCCCCGATTGCTCGAGAGTTCCTGCCACACCGCATCGACGGTGGCTGGCTCCGGGAGCGGGTCGTCGACCTCGTGAAGATGCCGATAGAGAGCCAGAAGCTCTTCGAGTTCGGATGGGGCAATCTGACGAATCTGCATGGGTCACTCCGGTGGGCGATCAAGCGTCTCTCGGTCGATTTCCGCGACCAGTTCCCGCAGCCATGCATGGTGGCCTTTGAAGGTGTCGAGCCGTTCCTCGGCCTCCTCCCTCGACGCCAGGTGCCTATTCAGAAATCGAAACCCCACCGAAGCCGCGGCGCTTTGAAGTTCATCCTCAGGCAGATCGCATTCGTACAGAAAATCGAACCGCGTGGCCCAGAACCCTTGCTCGGTCCTCGCGACGAGTTCGAATTCCTCGGGGGCCTCGATGCTGAACTCGATGAACTCGAGGCCATCGGCCTTTTCCCACACGCCGAAGACCGTGTCGCCGCTGTCCCACAGCGGAATCAATGGCGGACCCGCGGGTACGCCAGCGCGGTGGTAGGCATAGAACGGAGGCCCCAGGCAATGCCCCCTGAACGCCTCGTGAATGCATTCGCCGGCCGCCAGCCGCCTCAGGGGCACGGACACACCAAGCCCCTGCAACGCCGCCATTCGCAGATCCTCCGCAATCACCGCCATGCCGAATCCTCCTGCGTCACCTGACTGTGGCTATTCTGACGCCACGCTCCACGCGCTTGCACAGCGGCGGGCCGAGGTCCCGCAAGACCGGGACACGGCTGGATCGTGCAGCGACAATCTCGCCATGGCTCAAGGCAAACGCATCTCGGCAGACATCGACAGCGACGCCCTCCAGGCGATCAAGCACATGGGGGCGCAGGCCAAGCTGGCGCGCACGCGCGCTGGCGAAGGCCAGGCCGCAGCCGCCGCGCGACTGGGCGTGCATGTCCAGACGATCGCGCGAATCGAATCGGGTGAGCCCGGCGTGGCCATCGGGCATGTTCTGGGCATGTTGGCGCTTTATGGCATCGCAACAAAGACGATCGATCCGGGAAGTACGGAATGACGCACATCAAACGTCGTGTCGGCCTGGCCATGACGGGGGCAGCGGCGCTTTTGCTTGTCTCCCCTTGCCACGCGGACACGCAGGCGCAATCGCCGGCTGCGCTTGCCGGCCTGCGGCAGCAGATCGACAGCGTCCGGGTCGATGCGATGGAGAACAAGGGCTTCCTTCCCTGATGCCGGTCGGTCGCCGGATGCCTAGGCGGCCGCGTCGAAGAAGGCGAGCTTTCTGGTTCGAGGCAGCGCCTTGACCTTGAGCTCCGCCCGCAATGCAGCCCCCTTGTCCGGGTAGACGCGAGCGGCAAGCACGCGCAACGGAGGACGCGCGCGTGTGAACTTGGCGCCCAGCCCGAAGACGTGCTGGAAAAAGCGCTGCTCCACATCGATCGCGATCCCCGCGTAGTACACGCCGCCTTCGCACTCCAGGAGATAGAGCCAATACGGTGTGGGTTTGGGTGCACGCGGGGGCTGAGGGGCTGACAGGGTTCGGGGCACGGCTGGATTGTGCGGGCCATCGCAGGCGGGCGCTGTCGTGCTGAACTCTCCCCGGCCACTCATTGCCGCGGGCCAGTTAGCGCTTGAACAGCTTGTACGCCCCGAACGCCAGCAACACGATGGCGAAGCACAGCATGCCTGCGGATTTTCCGGCCGAATAGCCGGCTTCGGCGCCCGCAGCGGCCTGTGGGAGGTTCATCCAGCGGGTCATTGCCCATCCACCCCACACGACGGCGATCACGCCCTGCACCTTGTTCCCCATGAATCCGCTCCTTTGTTCTGGAGCGCGATGATATCCATCGGAAACCTCCTCGAGACCGCGCGATTCGCGACGATCTTGTTACTCCCTCGCGGTGCGTCCGCTCGAATAGATTGGTCATCAGGCCACGCGGCATGCGTGGGTTTTTCTGGAACCAACGCAACGGAGCACCCCATGACCGACATCGTCGAAAGAACAGCACAGATCGACCAGCCCTACACCGGCGGTTGCGCATGCGGCGCGATCCGCTACGAGATCTCGGGCGAGCCGGTCTTCCAGAACGACTGCCAGTGCCGCGACTGCCAGCGCAAGAGCGGCACCGGCCACGGTTCGTACCTCACCTTCCCGCGCGGCGGCGTGAAGCACAGCGGCGAAGCGACGCTGTGGAACATGGTCGGCGACAGCGGCAATGTGAAGACCCGCGCGTTCTGCCCGCACTGCGGATCGCCCGTGTACATGACTTTTGCCGCGATGCCCGAGGTGTTCACCGTGCATGCCGCGAGCCTCGACGATCCGGCCCGCTACCGACCGCAGGCGGTCACGTACGGCGTGCGCGGACACGCATGGGATTTCCTGGACCCGGCCTTGCCGAAGTTCGACAGGATGCCGCCGATGTGAAGTCGCTGCGGGACAGCACACTAGCGCATGTGCGCCAGGTCCCGCAGGTCCGACCGGATCGCCGCGCGGTCGGCGCCGTGAAGCGGCAGGCTCACGAACAGCTCCAGGCGCCGGCGCAGCACGAACATCATCTGGATGGCGGCGCGCACCGCGTCTTCGGGGTTGTCGATCGCGGCAATGTCGGGGAAGGCCCACAGTGCCGCATCGGGCTGGCCCGGCCAGCGTGGTTGGGAAAGCGACGTCGACTCGTCCAGGGTGATGACGAACTCGGCACGGGGCGCGCCCGATGCGGTCAGGTCGTTCCAGCTGCGCGGCGGCGCATCGAGCGGCGGAATGCCTGCGTTCTCGAGCGCTGCAACGGCAGCGGGATGGATGTCCGCAGCGATCTTGCCGGGCTGACCGCACGAGAGCACCGTGAAGCGGCTGCCGCCCAGGTGCGCGAGGCTGGCGTGCGCCAATCTGCTACGAAGGGAATTGCGTCGCGAGACGAAGGTAACCACGATGCCTCTGGCCATGGACGCCAGTCTAAAACGAAGATATGTCGAGTTGCGCTTCGATGGCCCCCTTGTCGATGACGGACCAGACGCTTGCAATCCTTTCGTCGCGGAATTCATAGAACACGTTCTCGGCAAAAGAGACTTTCCGGCCTTCACCTGCAGCCCGAGAAACATCCCCTTCGGGGTGCAATCGAACTGCAGCCGGCTGGCAATGCAGGGCGGATCGCAGATGAGCAGGCGGATGTCGAAGCGCAGGTCCGGGATCTCTTCGCAGTCCTTCTCCAGCATCGCGCGATAACCGGCCAAGCCGATGCGCCGGCCGTTGTAATGAGCCTCGGCGTGGACGAACTTGTCGAGATTCGACCAGTCGCGCGCATTGAGGCAGGCGATGTAGCCCCGGTAGAGGGTGGGGAGGTCGGCCCCGGTCATGGCGATTCCTTTCTCGAACGTCGAACGGGTGTCCGGCATGGCAAAAGAATGGCCCATTGCGACCGCCGCGACAAGTGCATCGGTCCGCCACACGGCATCGCCCGCACCCGATGCGGCATACTCCCACCCCCCAAACACGCCACGAACCCACCCGCATGGACAAGGAAGTCGACCCCCACGTACTCACCGTCATCGATGAGATGCGACTCTCAGGACCCCGGCTCACGCCGGTCGAGATCGTCGCCAAGATGGGGGTGTTCGACGCGCGGGAAAAGCCGTTCGACCAGGCCTGGCTGGCGACGGGCGACAACGTCATTGCGACGATCTGGGCGGAGTATGTGAGCGTGGGTGCCGGCAACCGCTGGTTCTGCCTCGAATCGCTCGATACGCAGCACCGCCCGGGCGGCGGCACGCGCAGCCCCTTCCAGGTCCAGCGCGCGAAAGATCGCCTCGGCCTGCTCAAGCGGACCTTCGACGCAGGCCAGGGCTTCCGCGCCGTGCTGCAGACCAACCGGGTCGCCATTGCCGAGCTGGAGAGCAACAAGGCCGCGAAGGTGTCCACGCGCGTGCGCGACGACGCCGAATGGCACGTCGCCAGCTGGGAACCCGAGCAACAGCTCGCGGTGCTGGTCCGCGGCCCGCGAGGCTGGACGCCCGACGAGGCGGAAGTGAAAGCCGCCGCGACGCGCGGCAGCGTGCCGGTCGTGGTCGAGGCCGAGCCCGATGTCGCAGCCCCTCCAGCACCGGTTTCGCAGGAAGAGGTCCAGGCCGCCGCCATGGACTACGTGATGCGCCACTTCAAGGGCTACGGCTACAACGCCGAAGACCTGACCAGCAAGAACATCGGCTACAGCATCGAGGTGTCGAACGCGAAGGGCGCGACGCTCCTGCGCGTCGTGGTGAAGGGCACCTCCACCGGGTCGCCCAAGTTTCAGCTCACGAGCGAGGAACAGGCATGCTCGGTGCGCGAGCCGCTCTGGCGGCTGCTGGTGGTTTCCGATGCAGGCAGCGCGATCGCGCAGCACAAGATCTACAAGCCTTCGGAGATGAGCCAGGCGCCTGGGTTCGAAGCGCTGGGATAGTCCCCGATGTCGTTCAGAGCGCCGCCCCGGGCCTGAACGAGCCCGGCTGCTGCGTCTGCAGCCATGCGCTCGCCCGCTCCGACGATCAAGAAGATGTTGGGCGTCACACAGTCTTTCGGATTTGCTCTCGCACACGCACGGTGTCGCGGGTCGGGCCGAAGGCGCCGAAGCGCACAGGCAGGCCGCTGAAGGATTCGGCGCGCTCCACCCACGCCTGCGCGGTGCCGATGGGGTCCGATTCGTAGAGGGGTTGCGCGCCTTGCAGCAATTGGGTCAAGGCATGCTGATGGTCGAGGTCCGGTTCATCGCTGAACGGCAGCGATGCGACGTTGGCACCGCCGGTGGCGCGGTAGCCAGTGCACCAGCGCAGGTCCGCGCCCTCGACGGCATCGAGGTGACTCACCACCAGTCCGTCGAGTCGTCCGACCGCCGCAAGCGCATAGCGCAGCAGCACCGCATCGGGATGCCCGCGGCGAAACATGCCCTGCCAGCCTTCATCGGCGTTGTGCGGTTCGGCGAATCGCGCGTCGAGTGCGCGATCGTGCGTGGGGAATGGGCCCGGGCCGTGGCGCGTGAGGTAGCTGCGCAGCACGCCCAGGTGCTGCACGGGCGCATCGATGCCCGCGTCATGCAGCACGGCTTCGACAGCGGCCGTCGAGATGGTGCTCCACGTGGTGTGCGGATGAAAGCCGCGCCATTCGTCGAGCAGCACGCCCTGCGCGCCTTCGAACAGCACGGTGCCGGGACGCACGAGCCTTGCACCGATGGCATCGGCGCTTGCGGGCGGCGACAGGCGGACACATGGCATCGCAGCATCGAACCAGCGCTGAGAGAGCGAGGCATCGTCGAGCAATGCCAGCTCCTGTGCGGCCTCGGGGTGCGATGGCACCATGCCCGCGAACGCTCGGCGCACCGCCGTGCGCGAGGCCTCCAGCTTTTCGAGCGTGCGCGCACGATGCAGCAGGTCGCCGTAGCGCAAGGCAGCGTCGGGGGCAGCCAACGCCTGCCGCACAGTCTCGCCGACACCCACGCCGCAACTGCCATGCGCCGCCGCGCCCCTCACCCGTTCGCGCAGCCGGCCCGCCGCCTGATGGAACGGTGTGGTCACGCGGCAGCGCGCATCGATCAGCAGGCGCGCAAACGCATCGGACACGCCCACGCGGCGCAGCGCCTCTTCCTCGACACGCAGCGCCGTCGGATGCACCACCACCGGGCCCGCGAGCACCGTCGCCACGCCCGCATGAAAACTGCCGGCGCCGAATTGCGAGAAGGTGTGGTGCCGCCCGTCCGCCAGCACGACGTTGTGCCCCGCCTGCGCGCCGCCGTTGAAGCGCACCACCGTGTGCGCCTGCCACGCGCCGCACAGGTGGTCGGTGAAGAGGCCCTTGCCGCAGTCCCCGAAGCCCAGGCCCAGCAGCGAGACGTAGCGCGTGGTTGCGGCAGTGGTCACACGGCCTTCAGCCGAAGAGCCGCTTCCACCACGACGACCGCGGCCCGCTCGCGGCCGGCGGCGCGCGGCGCGGCGCGTTCGGGTCGAGCAGCGCGGCATACGCGTCGAGCGCGTGCAGCACACCGCCCACGCGCTCCTTGGCCATGCCGGTCGCGCCCATCACCTTGGCAAGGCCGTCGAGGTTCGGCACAGCCTTCTCGGTCAGCGCAACGATGCCGGCCGCCACGGCGCAGGCGTCGTCGGGCGAGTCCATGCAGATGACGTGATCGCCAAGCAGCTCGCGCCAGCGCGGCTCGCAGCGGCGGCGGCGCTGTGCGTCCGGAATCAGGAAGAACAGGTTCGTGGTCTCGGCCGCGGCGGCGATGACTTCCTCGATCGGAATGTCCTCGTCGAGCTTCTCGCCGATGAGGCCTTCGATCTGGTGGCGCGAGACGGCCGGGTACGGCAGTTCGTCGCCCGTCACGAACAGGTAGCCGCGCTTCTTTCGCTTGACCCAGCAGTCCATGTCGGTGTGCTGCGCCATCACGTAGAAGGCGAGCTCGTAGCTCTCTTCGCCGCTGCCGCCACCGCCGCCTTCGAGATAGCTCCAGGTGAGCCACTGGTCCATGAGGTTGGCGGTCGATTCGAACTGGCCCACCTGCAGCGGCGCACGGTCGGAGGTGGCGTCGCCGATGGCCATGAACATGAGCTGGGGGTCGGCCACGCCGCAGTCCGTCAGCAGCTTCATGAAGGTGGGCAGCTCGCGGCGCGCGAGGGTCTGCGGGATGTCGCCCATGGAGCCAGTGACGTCGAGTGCGAACACGATGCCCAGCGAGTTGGGGTGGTCGGCGTTGTCGCGCGATTCCCGCACCTTCAGGCCGTGCGGGTTCATCAGCGCATGCGTGGCCGTTTGCGTGAACACCTCGGCGCCGGGCTTGGCGACGCGGTCGGCGATCAGCGCCGTGTGGGCGGCGTGCGAATAGTTTCCGTAACCCATGGGGTGCTCCTTGGAATATCAGTCAGTCAGCCGCCGAGGCGCGGCGCGGGATCGAAGTGAACGAACTGCGGTGCGCCGAAGGATTCGCGCGATGCGGCCGACAGGGCCTGCTCGATGCCCTGCGCACCGAGGCGTTCGCAGAAGGCGGTGTCTTCGCTGCACTGGCGCAGCAGTGCGGCCAGTGGCGCGGGTGTATGCGCACCAAAGCCGGGATCACCGGCCGCGCCGCCGTGCAGCACTGCGCGCACGGTCCACGCGACTTGGGCAAGGTCACGCGCCGCGGCGGCCGCATGCGCTGAGCCTGAGGCTTGCCGCGCCTGCGACCAGCCGACGATCAGCACGCCATGGTCGCGCGGATGCACGAGCGCATGCGCGGGCGAAAGATCGCGGTGCGCCCAGCCGGCGCCGTGCACGAAGGCCAGCACCTCGAGCATGCGGCGCCAGATCCAGACGGCATGGCGCGCGTCGATGCCTTGCGGATTGGCCTGTTGCACGTCCTGCAGGCTGCCCCAGAAACCGGTCGGATGGCGCAGCACCAGAGCCTGGCGCTTGCCGTCGCCGAGACCTTCGGCGATGCCCGTGCCCAACGGCTGCGGCAGCCGGCGCGTGAAGTAGGCGGCGCCCGGAATGGACAGGCTTTGCAGTGCCTGCAGCACCGCGCCCTCGCGCAGCAGCACATCGTTGTCCGATGCCTCGCGTGCGAGTTTCAAGGTAACGCGTTCGGGCACCGCACCGAGCCGTTCGGCGAACAGCACTTCGCTGTGCTCACCGACGCCCAGCGGCGCCAGCACGCGGTAGCACGCGCCGCGCCATTGCACGATGCGCCCGCCTGCGATGTCTGCATTGGCACGTCGCAAGGCCGCGCGGAAGCTCTCGCGCTGCACTGTCTCTTCGCCGCGCGTGATGGTCGCGCCGCAGTAGCTGCAGTTGACGGTGCGCCAGCGTGCGGCGCGCGGTAGTGGCGCGGAGCATTGCGGGCAACTCAGTGCGAGCAACGACAGCATGGTCGTGCCCCGCTAGTCTTCGCTCGGCACCGCGGGATCGGGCGAGGCCAGCACGCGATCGATGCGGCGGCCTTCGAGCGCCACCACTTCGAAGCACCAGCCCGCGCAGTCGATGCGCTCGCCCACCGCGGGCAGACGGCCCGACACCGACATCAAAAGGCCGGCCACCGTGTTGTAGCGGCCGCGCTCTTCATCGGGCAGTTCGCGGATGCCGAGGCGCGCACGCAGCTCCGACACGGGCATGAGGCCATCGAGCTCCCACACGCCATCGGGCCGCTCGCGCGCCCAGGCGTCGGTCTGCATGCCGGGCTGCAGTTCGCCTGTGATGGCTTCGAGCAGGTCGCGCGGGGTCATGAGGCCCTGCACCACGCCGTATTCGTCGACCACGAACACCAGCCGGCCGGCGCGGGCGCGGAACTGCTCGAGCAGTTCCATGCCGGTGAGCGTCTCGGGCACGAACACGGCCGGCGTGGCTTCCTGGCCGAGCACGCCCTTGTGAGCGGAACCCAGGCGCAGCAGGTGCGCCACGCTGATCACGCCGACCACGTCGTCGAGCGAATTGCGGCAGACCGGATACCAGGAGTGCACGAGGTTGAGCGCCGCCGCATCGGCCACCTTCTGCAGCGCCTGCGTCACGGAGTTGGAGGCGTCGAGCCATTCGATGTCGGCGCGCGGGATCATCAGCGACGACAGGCGCCTGTCATCGAGGTGAAACACATTGCGCACCATCTGGTGCTCGTGCTGCTCGATCACGCCGGCGTCCACGCCCTCCTCGAGGCTCGCGGAAATCTCTTCTTCGGTCACCGAGCGCGCCGCATTGGCGTCGATGCGCAGCACCTTGAGCATGGTGGCCGTCGCGCCGGCCAGCAGCCACACGAAGGGCTTGGCGCCCTTGGCCAGACCGCGCATCGGGCGCGACACCCAGCGCGCCACCGGCTCGGGGTAGAGCTGGCCGATGCGCTTGGGCACCAGCTCGCCGAAGATGATCGTGAAGAAGGTGATGCAGGTCACCACCACCGCGGTGGAGACGATGCTGGCGGTGCCCGCGCCCATGCCCATGCTTTCCATCCACACCGCCAGCGGCGCGGCGAAGGCGGCCTCGCCGACGATGCCGCTCAGCATGCCGATCGAGGTGATGCCGATCTGCACCGTCGAGAGGAACTGGGTGGGCGACTCCATCAGTTTCAGCGCGGCGGCCGCGCCGGTGTCCCCCGTTTCGGCCAGGGCTGCGAGGCGTGCGCGCCGGCTGGTTGAAAGGGCCATTTCGGACATTGCGAACACCGCATTGAGGGTGGTCAGCAAGGCCAGCAGGAAGACATCCATGAACAGGGGGAGAGAATGAGGGAATGTCACTTTACTGTATCGGCGACGTGCAGGGCTGCGACCCTGCCCTCGGGCGGCTGCTCGGCGAGATCGATTTCTCCCCCAGCCGCGACACCCTCGTGCTGCTCGGCGACCTGGTCAACCGGGGGCCGGAATCGGCCGCGGTGCTGCGCCGCGTGCAGGGCTACGGCGCCTCGGCGCGCAGCGTGCTCGGCAACCACGACCTGCACCTGCTGGGCGTGGCGCACGGCGCGCGCAAGGCCGGCCGCAAGGACACGCTGGCCGACCTCCTGGCCGCGCCCGACAGCGAAGCAATGCTCGACTGGGTGCGAAACCAGCACATGGCGCTGCACATGCAGATCGGCCAGGGCGACAAAGCTAGCGACCTGCTGATGGTCCATGCCGGCGTGCTGCCGCAGTGGTCGGTCGGCGACACGCTCGCGCTGGCATCGGAGGTCGAGTCGGTGCTGCGCGGTCCGGCGCTCGGCGACTTCCTGCTCACCATGTACGGCGACGAGCCGGCACAGTGGAGCGACAAGCTCACCGGCAGCGCGCGCCTGCGCGTGATCGTCAATGCGCTCACGCGCCTTCGCTACTGCACGCCCGAGGGCGAGATGGACTTCGAGACCAAGGACGGCGCGATCCCCGGCCCCGAAGGCTTCCTGCCGTGGTTCGACGTGCCGGGCCGCAAGACCGCAGCAGCCACCGTCGCCTTCGGTCACTGGTCGACGCTCGGCTGGCTCTCGCGGCCCGACCTGCTCTCGACCGACACGGGCTGCGTCTGGGGCGGGTGCCTGAGCGCGGTGCGCATCGGCGCGACGCTGAGCGAGCGCGAGCTGATCCAGGTGAAGTGCGAGCAGGCGCAGAAGCCCGGCAAGCAGGCCTGACGAACGCCCGCTCCCTTCGGTTGTTCAGAACCCGTGCGTCATCAGCGCGTACACCGTCTGCACGCCGGTCACGTAGTTGCCCATGCGCAGGTTCTCGTTCGCGGCGTGCTGGTTGTTGTCGGCGTTCACCAGCGGAATGATCGCAAAGGGCACCTGCAGCACGCGCACGATTTCCGCCGTCGGCACGGTGCCTCCCATCATGCGGATGCGCACCGGCTCGGGCTTGGTGCCGAAGGTGTCGGTCAGGGCCTTGTAGGCCCACTGCCCGATCGGTGAGTTGATCGGCGAGCCCGCCGCGTCGGCGCCCTCGCTGCGATAGGTGAAGCTCGCGATCTTGTCGTAGCGGGCGCGCTCTTCGTCCGTCGGTGCGCCCTTCACGAGGTGGTAGCCCTGCTTGACGATGTGCGCCTCGATCAGCTTGCCGAGGTACGGCGCATCGGAATCGGGCGTGGTGCGCAGGTCCATCTCGGCCTCCGCCTTGTCGGGAACGATGTTCGCCACCTTGTCGCCCACGGCCGCCGAGGCCATGCCGCGCACGTTCAGCGAGGGGTACTGCATCGCCTCCTGGTAGTTGGCGCCGACCCTGTCGGTGCGCGCGATGCCCAGGCGCCGCTTGAGCGCGGCCTCGTCGTCGGGCACGGCGGCCATGATCTTGCGGTCGGCCTCGCCGATCTTCACGCGGTCGTAGTAGCCGGGAACGGTCACCCGCCCCGTGTCGTCCTTCATCGAGGCCAGCAGGTTGGCGAGGCGCTGGGCCGGGTTGGGGGCGTAGTTGCCGTAGTGCCCGCTGTGCAGCGGCACCTTGGCGCCGTACACGGTCAGCCGGGCGTCGGCCGCGCCGCGGTTGCCGAACACCAGCGTGGGCCGGTTGGTCGCATGCATGGGGCCGTCGTGGATCACGATGGCATCGCTGCGCAGCAACTCGCGGTGCGCCTGCATGACCTGGCTGATCGACGGGGAGCCTTTTTCTTCCTCGCTGTCCAGGATCACCTTGACGTTGACGGCCGGCTGCCCGCCGCCGGCCTTGAGCGCATCGATGGCCGCCAGCATCATCATGATCGGGCCCTTGTCGTCCGCCGAGGCCCGGCCGAACACGCGCCACTCGGGGTCGAGCGGACCGCTGAAGAGCGGGGCCGAATCGATCTCTTCCCAGTCGCCCTTGTCCGTCTTGCGCTTGAGCACGGGCGTCCACGGGCTCTTTTGCGCCCACTGCGCGGGAATCACCGGCTGGCCGTCCAGGTGCATGTAGAAGAGCACGGTCTTTCGCGCCGGGTCGCTGCCCGGGAACTCGGCGTAGAGCATCGGCTTGCCGTTGTTGGGCAGCTGCTGCGTCGTGAAGCCGCGCTTGCGGAAGGCCTGCTCCAGCCAGTCGACGTTCTTGCGGATGTCCTCCGGCACGGTGGCGTCGTTGGGCAAGGCCAGCAGCTCGAAGTATTCGCGGTAGGTGGCCTGCGCATGGCGCTCGGCGAGGGCCGGCGAGAGTTCGGCGGCCTGCGCGAGGCCGTGGCCCAGGAAGAGGAAGGCCGCGGGAACGAGCGCCATCAGGCGGCGGTGGGGGTGGGGGTGGGTTATTGAGGTGGAGATGGGCATGGATGGAAAGCGAAAGAAAGCGGGTGTCCGCCCAGCATAGAAAGCTGCCGGGCTTTCAACAATCGTTAGTTTCCTGAACCATCTAGCATTTCCCGCGCCTGCGGCGACGAATCTTTCTCTCAGTCCGCCCGCGGCAGCCGGAACTTGTCCAGCGCCATGCGCTGCCTGCCCTCTGCATCGAAGTTCTCCGGCGCGAGCCAGCGCTCGAACGCCGTGCGCAGCGCCGGCCACTCGCCGTCGATGATCGAGAACCATGCCGCGTCGCGGCTGCGGCCCTTGTAGATGCTGTACTGCCGGAACACGCCCTCGGCCTGGAAGCCCAGGCGGGCCGCCGCGCGCCTGGACGGCTCGTTGAAGCTGTCGCACTTCCATTCGTAGCGCCGGTAGCCCAGCACGTCGAAGGCCAGCTTCATCAGCAGGTACTGGGCTTCGGTGGACATCGGCGTGTGTTTCAGCAGCGGCGAGAAATTGACGTGGCCGACCTCGATCACGCCGTTTGCGGCATCGATGCGCATCAGCGACAGCGTGCCGACGGCCCGCCCGCTCTGCCTGTCGATGACGGCGAAGTGCAGCGGATCGGTGGTTTGCGCCAGGCGCTCGACGTGGGCGCGCATGGCATTCAGGTCGGCGGGCCGCTCGACGCCCAGGTAGGTCCAGTCGCGACCGTCGGGGGCCTGCGCGTAGGCGGCGTAGAGGTCGTCGGCATGCTTCGCGGCGTTCACTGGCTCGAGCGTGCAGTAGCGGCCGTCGACGGGCTCGCGCGGCGGCAGCGGGCGGGCGCTCCATTCGGGCATGAGGGGGCCGAGGGATTGACCGTATTCGTTGTGGCGGACTGGCATGACGGAAAGCTTTCGGAAAAAAGGCGACGGCATCGCCGGAGACCGATAAAGTACGCGCAACGTGGAACCCCAGGAAGTGCCACGACGATTGCTTTTCATGGTGCCACGCCTCTCCCCTTTCCCGTCATGACCGATGCACCAGGCCGCGTGGCCGCCTCCCTGCTCGAAGCCCCTCTCGTGAAAGACCGCGATGCGGGTTCGATGCAGCGCCAGCTGCACGACCGCCTCAAGCGCGCCATCCTCGACGGCAGCCTCGCCCCGGGCAGCCGGCTGCCCGGCTCGCGCGCACTGGCCGAGGCGCTCGCGATCTCGCGCAACACCGTCACCGCCGCCTACGAGCACCTGGCCGCCGAGGGCTACGTGCAGCCCGACCGCCAGGGCACGCGTGTGACCGAGCTGTCGTCGCCGGCAACAACGGCGACCGGGCGAGCCCGCGGCAAGGCCACGGGAGCGCCGGCCACCGCGCGCCGCCTCGCCAGCATCCAGCCACGCGCCGCCTTCACCACGCCGGACGCCACCTTTCGCCCCGGCGTGCCCGCGCTGTCGCACTTTCCCATGGCCGCCTGGCGTCGCGCGCTCGACCGCGCCATCCGCACCGCGAGCCCGGCCACGCTCGGCTACGGCGATCCGCTGGGCGAACCCCGGCTTCGCGCGGCGATCGCGCGGCACCTGGCCATTGCGCGCGGCGTGCGGTGCGAGCCCCGGCAGGTCGTCATCGCCGAGGGCGCGCAGGAAGCCATCTCGCTGTGTGTGCGGCTGCTCTCGAACCCCGGCGAAACCGGCTGGATCGAAGACCCGGGCTACCGCGGCGCGAAATCGGCCATGCGTGCGGGCGACATGCACATGGTGCCGATCCGCGTCGATGCGGAAGGCCTCGACGCAAGCGCGGAAGACTGGCGCAGGCACCCGCCCCGCCTGATCTACACCACGCCCTCGCACCAGTACCCGGCCGGCGCGGTGCTGAGCATCGCGCGCCGGCTCGCGCTGATCGCACACGCCCGCCGGCACGGCGCCTGGATCATCGAAGACGACTACGACAGCGAGTTCCGCCACACCGGCGAACCCATCGGCGCGATGCAGGGGCTGGTGCCCGACGCGCCCGTGCTCTACCTCGGCACCTTCAGCAAGACGATGTTCCCGTCGCTGCGGCTGGGTTTCCTCGTGCTGCCCGAAGCGCTGTTGACCAGCGTGCAGGCCCCGCTCGAGGAAATGCTGCGCGGCGGACACCGCCACGAGCAGCTGGCGATGGCCGACTTCATCGAGAGCGGCCAGTTCGGCCGGCACCTGGGCCGCATGCGGCGGCTGTATCGCGACCGGCAGCAGGCACTGCGGCTGGCGCTGACCCGGCATCTGAAAGTGCCGCACGAGATCGATGGCGGCTACTGCGGGCTGCACCTCACCGTGCGCCTGCCGCCCCGCTTCGACGACCGCCGGATCGCCGCCGAGGCGCTGCGCCACCACCTGGCGCCCGTGGCCCTGTCTAGCTTCGCGGTGCAGCCTCTGCCCTCGGACAACGGGCTCGTGCTGGGCTACGGCAACACGTCGGCAGAGCTTTTCGAGCCGCTGGTCAAGCGCCTGTCGCAACTGGCGCGCGCGGCAGAACGCAGCGACAGCGGCTTCTGAAGCCCTTGCAGCGCCGGGTTACTGCGGACGGCTGGCATCCCAGTTCAACAGCCCCTGCTCCATCGCCTTGCGGACCGCCTGGGTTCGCGAGTTCACATCGAGCTTGCGGTAGATGCTCTTGATCTGGGTGTCGATGGTGTTGGCCGACCGGCTGAGCGCGTCGGCGATCCGGCGGTTGGTCCACCCCTGCGACACCATCTGCAGCACCTGCAATTCGCGCGGCGACAGCGGCCCGCCCGATGTCGCCTGGCCGGCGGATGGCGCGGCGCCGGTGCGCGGCTTCGTCGCGATGACCGAAGGCGGCCGGGATTTCGCGGCGGCGGCGATCAGCGCCAGCATGTGGCGCGCGATGCGCGAGGCGCCGGGCGCGTCGCTGCGCTCCATGGAGAACATCAGGACGGCCAGCTCGTCCTCGTCCGCCTTGTTGAAGAGATGACCGACGGCACCGGTGGCTGCGGCGGGATCGGCTTTTCCTGTGGACATGGGGCTACTCGCTCAAGAAATCGGTTCGTTCGGCCATGCGGCCGTGCGAAGGCAAGCGTGGTGGCGCCGGTCCGGCCGACTTGACCGTCCGTCTCAGTTATTGAGAGAATTCTTTCAGTTGTGTACTTTTTTTCACGTTTTCGTCCACTTGTTGGCGTGGTGGCCTCGCGGATTTCTCCTCTCCAATGAACCTTCGCGCCCCCCAGGGGGCTCCCCAGGCCCCAGTGCCCCCTGCGCAAGGCGGCGTGGCGCGCAGCCATTTCAGCGTGCATGGCGAACCGGCGCACCAGCAACTGCTGGCCTGGCGGGAACGGGTGGGGCATGTGATCGACGTGCTGCCCTCGAAGTCCGACGTCGGGCAGCCGTTCCGGGCGGAGATCGACCGCTACAAGGTCGATGGCCTTCTGTTCACCGACTGCCGCTCCGACGCGATGCTGCTCGATCGCTCGCTGGCCCGCATCTCGACGGACAACGTGCGCGACTACGTGTTCCATGTGTTCGCCGAGGGCGGCGTCGATGACATCGCGCTGCGCGCCTCGTCCCCGCGGCACGGCGCCTCGTCCACCCAGGGCACCCCAGCCACCACGAAGATCCTCGCGCTGGACATGAACCAGCCGGTGCGCATGCGGCGCAGCAGTTGCCGGGTGTTCACCTTCTTCGTGCCGGGTTCGCTGGTGCAAGAGACCTTGCCGGACCCCGAGGCCATCCACGGCCGCACGATCCAGGACGCGACGCCGCTCACCCGGCTGGCGCTCGAACACGTGACGGCGCTGGGCGCCAACATCTCCGGCATGACCACCGCCGCAGCCGACAGCGCCGTGCGCAACGCCGCGCATCTGGTCATCGCCGCCTTCGGCAAGCAGGCCGGGTTGAGCGGCAATGCGCGTTCGGCGGCGCGGGCCGCGCTGTTCGGCCGGGTGCGGCGCCACATCCAGGCCAACCTGCACCGCGCCGAGCTGACGCCCGAGAGCGTGCTCACTGCGCTGCACCTGCCGCGCCCGACCATCTACCGCATGTTCCAGCACGAGGGGGGCCTCGGTGCCTACATCCGCCACCTGCGGCTGCGCCAGGCAGCCGACGAGCTCGCCCGCTACCCGCACATGATGGTGACGGACGTGGCCTATGCGGTCGGCTTCAAGAGCGCATCGGACTTCACCCGCGCGTTTCGCCGGGCCTACGGCATCGCGCCGCAGGAATTCCGCGCGCAGTCGCAGACGTACCGGGCCGACCGCCCAGCCCCTTGGCAGGTGTCGCCGACCTAACCGGCAACGCCGAAGCCGGTGTCGAACGTCGTCTTCACATCGAGCGGCTGCTTGATGAGCCCCACCTGCCGGTAGAAATCGGCCGTGCCCTGCTGGTCGGCGATGACCTTCGCATCGATGGCCACCCACTTCTGCTGGCGGCGCTCGAACTGCAGCTTCGCCGCCTCGGGCGGGATGCCGATGATGCGGGCCAGCGCGGCCGAGTAGGCATCGACATTGCGGTACGACCAGAGCTGCGCCTTCACCACGCGCTGCAGGAAGTCCTGCAGCACCGGCCGCTTGGCGGCGATGGCCGCATCGGTCGCCGCAAGGTAGCTCAGCCCCGGCAGCAGACCGCGCCCGCTCACCAGCACGCGCGCATGGTGGCTCACCTCGGCCAGCGCGGTGTAGGGCTCCCACGTGGCCCAGGCATCGACCGAGCCCTGCGTGAGCGCGAGCTTGGCATCGGCCGGCGCGAGGAAGCGGATGTTCACGTCTTCGGGCTTCAGGCCCGCTGCGGTGATGGCCTTGAGCGTCACGTAGTGGCCGATGGAGCCGCGGTTGGTGGCGATGCTCTTGCCCTTGAGGTCGGCCGCGGTCTTGAGCGTGGAATCGGGGCGCACCAGCACTGCCGTGCCGTAGGAGTCGGAGCGGTTCGCACCGATGGCCTTGACGCGCGTGCCGGCCGCCAGCGCGAAGATCAGCGGTGCATCGCCGATCGGGCCCGAATCGACCGCTGCCGCGTTCAGCGCTTCGGCCAGTGGCGCGGCCGCGGGGAATTCGGACCACTGGATGTCGTAACTCAGGCCTTCAAGTCCGTTGGCTGCTTCGAGCAGCGCGCGCAATCCGCCCTTCTGGTCGCCGGCCTTGAGCACCGGGCGGCCCTGTGCGCGGGCCGGCAACGAGAAGGCGGGCAAGGCGGCGGCCGTGGCGGCCGCGAGGCCTTGGGTGAGGAGCTTGCGGCGCGAGGGGTCGAGGTGTGAGGTCATGGGTTCTCCGTGTTCGGTCGAGGTCAAGAAAAAATCAGTGGATGAAGCCGCCCTTGACGAAGCGCACCGGCTCCGCGTCCATGCGGGCGATGAGTGCGCCGAGGCCATCGGCGGGCAGTGCGGTGTTCTTCGCCGAGGCGGCAGGCGCGCGTTCGCTGCGGCACAGCAGGTCGTCGTCGGACCAGCCCGCCTTGCCGGGCTCGCCGCGCGCACGCAGCCAGCCGTCGCGGTCGGCGATGAGTTGCGTGCCGGCGAGGCGGTCGGTGCCGGCGATGAGGGCCAGCGCTTCCCAGGCAGCGGGCGAGTCGGCCACACAGTCGGCGGCGGGCAGTGCTGTCTGCGAAGGCGAGACCAGCTGGACGGTCACGAGCCGCGGGTCTTCCGCCGGCGTGGCGTTGCCCGCCACGATTCGCACGCGCTGGCCGCGCCAGCTTGCAAGCAACCGCGGTGCCTGCGAGCCGCAACGCACCGCCATGTCGGGCAGGCCGATGGGCTGAGGCCAGTTGCCGAGCGCGCGCAGGCTCTGGCCCGCGCCCTGCGCCTTCATGTAGTCGATCAGCGCCCAGGCGTCGGCTTCGTTCAGCTGGCCGCCGAAGCCGGGCATCGTGGGCTTGCCGCCCTGCTGCACATCGGGCGTGCCGTGCAGGATGCGCCAGAGCAGGTCGCCATCCGCACGTCGCCACAGCAAAGGGCCACTCAGATTGGGAGGCCACACCGCCAGCGAAGCGGCGAGCGGCCCTTCGCCCTTGCCGTCCGCGCCGTGACACGCCACGCAGTTCTGCGCGTAGAGCACGCGGCCCTTGGCGATGGAGGCGGCCGTGAAGCCGGTCGGCGACGACTGGAAGCTTGTCGGCGTCGCGGGCACCAGCACCACATGCGCCTCGGGCCACGGCGCTGCGATCAGCAGCATCGGCACCAGTGCGAGCGCGTAGAAACGCCGGCGCCGCCAGAGCAGTGCGACGAGCAATGCAAGGACTGCCAGGGCCACGCACACCAGCGTCCACGCGAGATTGCGCGCCTGCCCCAGGTCGATCAGCAGGTTCTCTCCCGACAGCCGCCGCGCCCACGGCCACGCCGGCTGGCCATGCACCTGCGCTGCAAGCCCGAGCGCATCGAGCACCCGCAGCAGTTGCAGTTGCGCGCCCTGGAGCAGGCCGATCAGCAGGTTGAGCCAATCGGCCTCGGGCGTGCTGTTCATCTCACCAGGTGGCGTCGAGCCCCAGGTGTCGCAGGGCTTCGTGACGGAGTTCTGCCAGCCGCGCATGCCCGCGATGACGTGGATACGGAAGATCGACCACGATCTCCGCCGCGATGCGCGCCGGCCGGTCGCTCAGCACGATCACGCGGTTGGCGAGGAACAGCGCCTCTTCCACGTCGTGCGTCACCAGCAGCGCCGAGAAGCCCGCGCGCTGCCACAGGTTGACCAGCTCGCTCTGCATCGCGATGCGCGTGAGCGAGTCGAGCTTGCCGAGCGGTTCGTCGAGCACCAGCAGTTGCGGGTCGTTGACCAGCGCGCGCGCTAGTGCCACGCGCTGCGCCATGCCGCCCGAGAGCTGGTGCGGAAAAGCCTTGGCGAAATCGGTGAGGCCCACGAGCTTGAGCGCCTCGTCGACCCGCCCGCGCTGCGCCTTGAGCACGCCGCGCGCCTGCAGGCCGAGCGCCACGTTGTCCCAGACGCTGCGCCACGGGTAGAGCGTCGGGTCCTGGAAGACGACGATGCGCGACGGGTCGGGCCGGGTGATCGGCACGCCGTCCTGCGTGATGCGGCCGGCGGTGGCGGGCTCCAGGCCCGCGACCAGCCGCAGCAGCGTCGACTTGCCGCAGCCGCTCGGGCCGAGCAGCGCGACGAATTCACCGGGCTTCACCGTGAGGTCGATGTCGTCGAGCACCTGCAATGGCCCCGCCGGCACATCGAACCAGTGGCTCACGCCGCGGATGTCGATGTGCGCGCCGGCCTGGCGCACGCCTGTTTCAGCAATCGCTACCACTTCACGGTCCCCTTCTGCCACGACAGCACGCGGTCGCGCACCTTGAAGAGCAGCGTGATGAGGCCCGAGCACAGCACGGCCATGACGATCAGCGCGGCGTACATGTTCGAGTACGAAGCCCAGCCTTGCGCCCACGACAGGTAGAAGCCCAGGCCGGCCTTCACGCCCATCATCTCGGCGGTCACGAGCACGGAGAACGCAGCGCCCAGCCCCATGAAGAGGCCGACGAACACCTGCGGCAGCGCGGCGGGAATCGCCACGCGCAACACCAGGAAGCGCTCGCTCGCACCCATGGTGCGCGCCACGTCGTAGTAGTTGCGGTTGACACCGGCCACGCCCGACCAGGTGAGCACCGCCACCGGAAAGCCCGTGGCGAGTGCGATCAGGAACACCGCCGCCGCATAGCTCGACGGAAAGAAGAAGAACGCGAGCGGCAGCAGCGCCGAGGCCGGCACCGGCCCCACGAAACGCAGCACCGGATGCACCCAGTAGCCCGCGATGCGCGACCAGCCGATGGTCACGCCTGTGAGAAAGCCCGCGAGCGCACCGAGCACGAAACCGTGCGCGAGCAGGCGCGCCGAATGCAGCAGGCTTTCGCCAAGGCGCCGCCAGTCATCGATGTAGGTTTCGACCAGGCTCTGCGGCGGCGCGAAGAACGGCGTGGGGAGCAGCGCGAGCTTGGCGGTCGCGATCTCCCAGATGGCGAACAGCACCGGCAGCGCGACGAGCCACGGACCCGCAGGCCGCAGCACGCGCGCCACGCGACCAGCGCGAGACCCGAGCAACGCGACGACCAGCAGCAGCGCCCCCACGGCGATGGCGGCGATGCCGAACTCGTCCGTGTACGCCCAGTCGCTGAAGCCCACCGCCTTGTTCGGCCAGTAGATCGTGAGCAGGCCCAGGGCCAGCCATGCCGCCGTCGCGAGCACGCCGGTCAGCCAGAAGCCTTCGGTGGTACGCACGGGGAAAGAAGCCGGCGCAGCCTTCTCGATGCCGGCACGTCGCCAGTTCCCCGGCGCGGTCGGCGCCTCCAGCACCCGATCGATGACGGCGCTCATGCCAGCGGATCGAAAGACACGTGCTCCGCGAAGCGCACCGGATCGGTCGTCTTCTTGAGCACGCCGACGCCGCGGAAATCGCGTGCGTAGAACTCCACCTCGTCGCGCAGGTTCTTGCCCAGCGGATGGTGGTTGTGCGTGAGCGTGCCGAGCAATGCGCGCAGGTCCTCGATCGGCACCTTGGGCGAGTACTTGGCGAAGAGCTTGGCCGATTCGTTCGGGTTCTCTGCCACGTAGTCCGACGCCTGCGCGATGGAGCGCACCAGCGCCGCGACGGTCGGCTTGTCCTTGCGCACCAGCTCGCCGCGCGCGCCGACGATGCAGCAGACCTTGTCCTTGTATTCGCCCGAGAGGTTGCTCGCCACCTCGACGAATGCGCCCTTGTTGCGCTTCTCGATAAGGTAGACGTTCGGGTCGCCATCGGCAATGGCGTGGATCTCGCCCTTCTGCACCGCGATGTCGAGCAGGTCGGCCGGGTACTGGCGCCAGGTCACGTCGCGGTCGGCGTCGATGCCGTTCTTCGCGAGCAGGATCGAGAAGAAATTCTTCCCGGGGCTCGCGATGTCCGACACGCCGATGATCTTGCCCTTCAGGCTCGCGAGGTTGGTCACGCCCGCGGCCTTGGCGCCCACGAGGCGCACGCAGCCGCCGTGCGAGCTGCCGACGATCTTCACGTCGAAGCCCGACTCCAGCGGCTTGAGCCAGCGGTGGATCATGCCCACGGCCGCATCGGCCTTCGCGGTGGCGAGCGATTCGAGCAACTGGTCAGTGGAGCCGGTGTAGTTGATCAGCTCGACCTGCAGCCCGTTGCGCTCGAAGTACCCGCGCTCCTGCGCCACCACCACCGGCGAGAGGCAGAACGCGGCGGCGTTCCATGCGAAGGTGAGCTTGCGCGCCTGCTGCGAGAACGCCTGCGAGGCGATCAGGCCGCCCGAGGCGACCACGGCGGCAGCGGCGCCCGTGCGCAAGACACTGCGGCGTGAAAGAGATGCGGTCATCGACGACTCCGGTGGTTTTTCTTCATTCAGTCCAGCAGCTCGGGTTCCGCTTCCACGAGACCTTCATAGAGGCTGTAGAAGGAATGGATGGCCCCCTCCGGGCCGCCGATCTGGCTGTGGGTGTGGCGCGCGGTGTCCTCGTCGATGGGCTGCGGCTTGCCGGCGGCCTCGGCGAGGAGTTGGGTGTGGCAGGCGTTGTCCAGCGCGATGTACCACCACGCGGCGGCCTCCACCGTCGGGCCCGCGGTCAGGATGCCGTGGTTCTTGAGGATCGCGCCCTTCTTGTCGCCCAGCGCCTGTGCGATGCGGTCGCCCTCGCTGGTGTCGACCACCATGCCGGTGAAGTCGTCGAACAGCGCCACGTCGTCGTGGAACACGCAGCTGTCCTGCGTGATCGTGTCGAGCTTGCGGCCGAGCGTCGACCAGGCCTTGCCGTAGGTCGAGTGCGTGTGGGCGGCGGCCACGATCTTCGGGTTGTGCTCGTGGATCGCGGCGTGAATGGCGAAGGCGGCCTTGTTGAGCGGCTTGTCGCCGATCACCGTCTCGCCCTTCGAATTGACGAGCAGCAGGTCGGACACCTTGATGCGCGAGAAATGAATGCCCAGCGGGTTCACCCAGAAGTGGTCGCTGAGCTCGGGATCGCGCGCGGTGATGTGGCCGGCCAGGCCCTGCGCGAAGCCGAAGCGCGCGAACAGGCGGAAGGCGCCCGCCAGGCGCTCCTGCCGGTGGCGGCGCTCGGCCTGCACGCTGGTGCGCGGCGGGACCGGGTCGAACCAGTACTTCTGCTGCGGGTTCGGGTTGAGCTTGAGCGGCTGGGCCGCGCTGCGGTCGATGGAGAGAACGGCACTCATGGGGATTCCTCGTATTCGGTTTTGCTCCTTCCCCCTTTTGGGGGAAGGTTGGGATGGGGGCAAGCGGCACTCGAAAGGCCGCGGCGTCGTGAAGGCCGCTTGCCCCCACCCCTGCCCTCCCCCAGAGGGGGAGGGAGAAAGTCAGGTCAGGCCGCCTTGCGTACGGAAGCCGCGCGCTGCGCGACGAGTTCGCGCGTGCGCGGAATCAGCTCGCGGCCGTAGTCGGTCGCGTCTTCCAGCGGATCGAAGCCGCGGATCAGGAACGTGGTCACGCCCAGGTCGTAGTAGTCGAGCAGCGCATCGGCCACCTGCTCGGGCGTGCCGACCAGCGCGGTGCTGTTGGAGCGGCCGCCGATTTCCTGCGCGACGGCCGTCCAAAGGCGCTTGTCCACGCGCGGGCCCTTGTCGGCCGCGGCCAGCAGGCGCTTGGCGCCCTCGCTCTGCTGCGGGCCGCCGCGGTTGTAGCCCTGCACCACGCGCAGGCGCTTGGTCTCGGCCAGGATGTTCTCGGCGCGCGCCCAGGCGGCCTCTTCGGTCTCCGCGAGGATCGGGCGGAACGACACCGAGAAGCGCACGCTGCGCCCGTGCTTCGCGGCTTCGGCGCGCACGCGCGTGGTCAGCTCGCGCGCCTGGTCGAGCGATTCGCCCCACAGCGCATACACGTCGGCGTACTTGCCGGCGACCGGGATCGCGGCTTCCGACGCACCGCCGAAATACACCGGCACGTGCGGCTTGCCGTTGCGCGTCTGCAGCGGCTTCACTTCGGAGAAAGCGTTCTGGTAGCGGTAGTGCGCGCCTTCGTGGTCGAAGGGCTTGTCGGCGGACCACACCTTGTGCAGCACCTCCAGGTATTCGTCGGTGCGGGCATAGCGCTGGTCGTGATCGAGCCAGTCGCCGTCGCGGCGCTGCTCTTCGTCGGAGCCGCCCGAGATGTAGTGCACGCCGAGCCGCCCGCCGCTGAACTGGTCGAGCGAGGCGAACTGCCGCGCCGCGAGCGTGGGCGCTACGAAGCCCGGGCGGTGCGCGAGCATGAAGTGGATGCGCTCGGTGACCGAGGCGGCGTAGGCCACGGTGAGCGTGGCGTCGGGGCCGGTCGAATGGTGCGGCACCAGCACGCGGTCGAAGCCGGCGTTCTCATGCGCCTGCGCGAAGGCGCGCACGTAGTCGCGGTCGATGGCCGGGCCCTTGGCGGCGTGGATCTCCGAGACCTTCTGGCCCTGGATCATGCCGATGAATTCAACGTCGTTCTGGGTGTTCTGGGTCACGGGAGTCCTTTATTTGTTGTCGAGGTGTTGGGGTATTTCAGACGGCGGGCAGGCGCAGCACGCTCTCGAACCTGCGGTCCCACAGGGGCTTCACATCGGCGGGGCCGTCGAGCACGCCGATCTTCAAAAAGGTGTCGGCCACGTCTTGGTGGCTGCGCACCACCGCGTCGCTGACGGGGCCGAGGCTGTAGTCGCCACTGCGGCCGTTGAAGAGCTCGACCAGGTCGCCGACCGGCACCCGCGTCTCGGCCGACTGCGCGCGCGCATAGGCCAGGAAGTTGCCGTTGATCCACGCGAACGAACGCTGCAGGCGCTGCAGCAGGTCGCTCAGTGCCGCGCGGCGCAGCGTGTCGTCGAGCGCGCGCGGGTTGGCATAGATCGGGAAGTTGCCCGAGAGATAGCCCACGCCGGTCTTGATGACCCGCGCGCCGTACTGGGTGCGCGCGATCTGGCCGTTGTAGCCGTAGATGGCCCAGGCATCGAGGTCGCCGCGCGCGAAGGCCGAGAGGCCGTCTGCCGGCGTGAGGCTCACGGCCTGGATGTCGCTGAACGAAAGCCCCGCCTCGGCCAGCTGCTTGGCCAGGTAGTAGTGCGAGGTGGTGGCGCGCACGTAGCCCACGCGCTTGCCCTTGAAGTCGGCGATGCTGCGGATCGGTGCGTCCTTGCGCGCGAGCGTGGCCTGGTTGTTGAGGTCTTCATGCGTCACGGCCACGAGCCGCACGCTGGATTTCTGGCGCGCCGCGAACACCGGCGGAATCTCGCTGCCCGAACCGAGGTCGAGCGCGTCGCCGTTGATGGCCTCGATGTGCAGCACGCCGTTGTTGAGTTCGCGCCAATCGATCTTGTAGGGCGTGTTGGCCTGGCCCGAGGCCTGCAGCAGCGGACGCCACAGGCCCTTGTAGGTGCCGACGCGCAAGGTCACGCCCGAGAGATCGCGCGACGGCGTGGCGGCCTGGGCCGCATGCGCGCCCAGGCCGGCGGCGGCTGCGCCCCAGGCGGCGGCGGCCTGCAGCAGGCTGCGGCGATCGAGGGGGAAATCGGATTTCATGCGTTGCGATCTTTCGTCTTCCATGCCCACGGGAGCCATGGGAGAGAAGCGAGACCGTACCGAGGCGCCCTCCAAAAGCGAACGCAGAAAAACGAGTTTGCATATGCGGGATGCGTCGTTTTCGGGCCGCCGGCGGCCCGGTACCGTGCGGGAACCATGAGTGCACTCCCCCTGCGCCGCCCGTCGGCCACGCCTGAAGAAGCAACCCCCTCCTCCACCGTCGATGCCGCGCTGCTAGCCCGGCTGTCGGCCCGGTTCGCAGCGACTGCGGCCGATTACGACCGCAGCGGCGCCTTCCCGCAAGAAAACTTCGAGGCCCTGCAGGCGAACGGCTTGATCGGCCTCGTCGCGCCCGCAGTGCACGGCGGCGGCAGCGCCACGCTGGCGACGGCCCGACACGTGATCGCGGCCGTGGCGCGCGGCGAGCCGGCCACCGCGCTGATCCTCACGATGACCTACCTGCAGCACCATGCGCTCACGCGCGGCGACAACCGCTGGCCGCCGCAACTGCGCGAACGCGTGGCGCGCGATGCGGTGGAGCGCGGCGCGCTCATCAACGCGCTGCGCGTGGAGCCTGCACTCGGCTCGCCTTCGCGCGGCGGCCTGCCCTCGACCGTCGCACGGCGCGACGGCAATGGCTGGACCCTCGACGGCCACAAGCTCTACACGACCGGCATCGAGGGCCTGACCTGGCTCGCCGTATGGGCACGCACCGATGAGCCGACGCCGCGTACCGGCGTGTTCCTGGTGCCGCGCAACGCGCCCGGCGTGCGGGTGATCGCCAGCTGGGACCACCTGGGCCTGCGCGCCTCGGGCAGCCATGAAGTGATCTTCGAGAACGTCGCCATCGACCTCGACCACGCGGTCGACCTGCGCACACCGGCCGACTGGGCGCCCGACGCCGGCAGCCAGACCGACATCGACGCGCATGCCACCCAGCAGGCCTGGATGGTCGTGCTGCTCGGCAGCCTCTACGACGCGGTGGCGCAGGCCGCGCGCGACTGGCTGGTGGGCTTCTTGAACCAGCGCGCGCCCGGCAGCCTGGGCGCGCCGCTCGCGAGCCTGCCGCGCGTGCAGGAGCATGTCGGCGAGATCGAGGCGCTGCTTCGCACCAACCGCGTGCTGCTCGACGACGCCGCATCGGCCGTCGACAACGGCCACGCGCAGCCGGCCACCGACAGCGGTCTCCTCAAGTACACGGTGACGAACAACGCGATCCGCGCGGTCGAACTCGCGCTGCAGTTGAGCGGCAACCACGGCCTCACGCGGCAGAACCCGCTGGAGCGCCACTACCGTGACGTGCTGTGCAGCCGCATCCACACGCCGCAGAACGATGCGATCCTGGTCGGCGCGGGCAAGCGCGCGCTGCTGCCGGCGGGAGCCGCCGCATGACGGACCTGCTGTTCTCCAAAGCCTCGCGCCGCAGTTGGCTGAAGCAAGGCGCCGCGCTCTCGCTGGCCGCGACTGGCTCGCTGCGTGCGTGGGCGCAACCGCAGACCACGCTGATCCTCGGCGACCAGGCCGGCGGCCTGCGTTCACTGTTCGAGGCGTCGAAGGCGCTCGAAGGGGCGCCGTTTGCGTACCGCTGGGCCAACTTCCAGGGCGCCGCGCCGCTGTTCGAGGCGCAGCGCAGCGCCGCGGTCGACACCGCGATGGCCGGCGACCTGCCGGTGCTCGCCGCGGCCGTCGGCAAGACGCCGCTCAAGATCGTCGCCACGCGCGTCGGCAAGGCCGATTCGCTGGGCATCGTGGTGCAGCCCGATTCGCCCTTGCGCAGCGTGAGCGACCTGCGCGGCAAGACGGTGATCGTCTCGTCGGCGCGCGGCAGCATCTCGCAGTACCAGCTTTATGGCGCGCTCGAAGAAGCCGGCGTGCCGCGCACCGAGGTGACGGTGAAGTTCGTGCTGCCGACCGATGCGGCCGCCGCCTTCGCCTCGAAGCAGATCGACGCGTGGGCCGTCTTCGATCCGTACTACACGATCGCGGTGCAGCAAGGCGGGCGCATCCTGCGTGACGGGCGCGGCATCAACACCGCCCTGGGCTTCATCACCGCGAGCGAGCATTCGCTGGCCGATCCGGCCCGGCGCGCGGCCATCGTGCAGTTTCTCGACCGGCTGGGCCGCGCGGGCGACTGGGCGCTGGCCAACCCTGAGGCCTATGCGCTGGCGTACAGCCAGCTCACGCGGCTGCCGATCGAGTCGGCGCGCATCATCACCGCGCGCGCATCGGTGGCGGGTCGGCCGGTGAGCGAGGCGGACATCGTCGCGCTGCAGGCCGTGTCCGACCGCTCGGCGCGCGACGGCATCCTGCCGGTGCGCGTGGACGTGCGCGCCATCACCGACACCCAGCTCTGGAAGCGCCCCGCGTGATCGCGCCGCTGCGCGACTTCGTCGGCGCCTTCGGCCGGCTGCTCGACAGCGCGCCCGACGAGCCCCGCATCCTCCGCGAAGGCGGCGCGCTGCTGCGCACGCTCGTCGCACGCGACGACTGGCTGCCCGACGCGTTCGCACGGCCCGACCCGGCGCGCTATCAGCAGTTCCTGCTGCACGCCGACAGCACCGAGCGCTTCTCGGTCGTGAGCTTCGTCTGGGGGCCGGGGCAGGCCACGCCGATCCATGACCACACGGTGTGGGGCCTGATCGGCATGCTGCGCGGCGCGGAATACAGCCAGGGCTACGTATTCGATGGCAATGGCCGCGCACAGCCGCAGGGCGACGCGGTGCGGCTCGATGCCGGCAACGTGGAAGCCGTGTCGCCCACCGTCGGCGACCTACACCGCGTGCACAACGCGCATGCGGACCGCGTGTCGATCAGCATCCACGTCTACGGCGCCAACATCGGCGCGGTACGGCGGCATACTTACCCGGCCGAGGGCGGGCGCAAGCCGTTTGTCTCGGGCTACTCCAACACGCTGCTTCCCAACCTCTGGGACCGCTCCGAAGAACTCAGATCGACATTCGCATGACGACCGCTGCTTTCCTCCTCCTGCCTTTTTCCGCCGTGCGCGAGCGACTCGTTGCGCGCGAAGAGACGGCGCTGCTCGACGTGCGCGAGGAAGACCCGTTCGCGCAGGAGCACCCGCTGTGGGCCGCGAACCTGCCGCTCTCGAAGATCGAGATCGAGGCCTGGCGGCGCATTCCGCGGCGGGACACGTTCATCGTGCTGTACGGCGCGCACGACGGCGTCGATCTCGCACCGCTCGCGGCGCGCACCTTCGCCGCGCTCGGCTACACGAACGTGCACCTGCTCGAAGGCGGCCTCGAAGGCTGGCGCGCGGCAGGCGGCGAGCTGTTCCGCGACGTGAACGTGCCGAGCAAATCGTTCGGCGAACTGGTCGAGCATGAGCGGCACACGCCCTCGCTCTCGGCACCCGAAGTGAAGGCGCTGGTCGAAGGCAAGGCCAACGTGGTGGTGCTCGATGCGCGGCGCTTCGACGAATACCAGACCATGAGCATTCCCTCGGCCACCAGCGTGCCCGGTGCGGAGCTGGTGCTGCGCGTGCGCGAGCTCGCACCCGATCCGTCGACGCAGGTGATCGTCAATTGCGCGGGCCGCACGCGCAGCATCATCGGCACGCAGTCGCTGGTGAATGCGGGCATTCCGAACCCGGTGGCTGCCCTGCGCAATGGCACGATCGGATGGAAGCTCGCGGGGCAGGTGCTGGACCATGGGGCAGATCGGCAAGCGCCGGCTGCGGTGTCCGATGCGCATCGCGCGCAAGCGCAGGCCGACGCGCGCCGCGTGGCCGACAAGGCCGGCGTGCGGCGCATTGCGCTCGATACCTTGCAGACGCTGGAGGCGCCGCACCGCACCGTCTACCGCTTCGACGTGCGCACACCCGAGGAATATGCAGCGGGCCACCTGCCCGGGTTTGCGAACGCGCCCGGCGGACAACTGGTGCAGGAAACCGATCACCAGGTGCCGGTGCGCGGCGCACGGATCGTGTTGGCGGACGACGACGGCGTGCGCGCATCGATGAGCGCGTCATGGCTCGCGCAGATGGGGTGGGAGGTCTATGTGCCCGACACGGCGCCTTCAGCTTCTGCATTCACGGAAACGGTCGCGCCATCGCCCGCCTATCCGCCGGTTGCGGCGACCGTCGGAGAGATCGCGCCCAAGGCACTCGCCGAATTGCTCAAGCAGCCTGGCACCGCCGTGCTCGACGTGACCACGAGCGCCAACTATGTGAAACGCCACATCCCCGGCGCCTGGTACGTGATTCGCGCGCAGCTCGCGAGTGCGATCGATGCGGTCATTCCCGCATCGCAACGCTACGTGCTGACCTGCGGCAGCAGCCTGCTCGCACGCTACGCCGCTGCCGACCTGCGCGCGCTGCTCGATGCGCGTGGACAGCGCGATGCGGAAGTGCTGGTGCTCACCGGCGGCAACACGGCGTGGTTCGCAGCGGGCCTCGAAGCGGAGACCGGCGAGACGCGCCTCGCAACAGCGCGCACCGATCGCTATCGCCGCCCCTACGAAGGCACCGATGCGCCCGCGGAAGCCATGCAGGCCTACCTCGATTGGGAGTACGGGCTGGTCGCGCAACTGGGGCACGACGGCACGCATCATTTCAAGGTGATCTGAGAAAGCGTTTTGAAAGGATGACAACACGCCCGTGACACTGTTTCGCGGGCGTAAAGGCCGTCATCCACGGGTTCTGCGGGGCGTTGGTTGTGCACATCCACAACAACTCGTCCCAAGGAGCTTCGCCATGAGATTTCCCGTTGTTCTCGCGCTGTCGGCTGCTGCGCTCGCAGCCGCACTCACCGGGTGCGTGGTCGCACCCGCCCAACCCGTCTATTCGGCACCCCCAGGCGTGGCCTATGTGGCCCCGACGTACGTGTCGCCTGGCGTTGGTTTCGTATGGGCATACCACCCGCGCTACGGGTGGGGTTGGCACCATCCTCAGTACGGATGGCACCGCGGCTGGCGGTGATCGCGAATGAACCGTGGCGGCTGGCGCCGCGGTTCACTGACCGGATCAGCTCGGCTCGGCCGACTTGAACAGCGCCGCGACCTTGCGCTTGCTCTTGATGTTGCTCGAGATGCCCCGCGCAGGCGTTGCCTTCGCTGCGGCTTCCCATGCCGGCGTGGCATCGGCCTCGCCCGGTTCGTAGGGCTTGTCGAAGAACGGATCGCGCGGTGCCGAAGGCGCACGGTGCGGGCGTCCGCCACCGCGGCGCGCGTCGGCGCCGATGCTGCTGGTGCTGCGTTCGCGCGGCTGGTCGAGCACGTCGCGTGCATCGCCGGCTTCACCTTCTTCGCGCCAATGGCGGCGTCCGTCGTTGATGCGGCCGCACGGGCGGTCTTCCTCGAACTCGACGGGTTCGAGCTCGATCTTCTTCTTGATCAGCTTCTCGATGTCGGCCACCAGGCGCGCATCGTTGCCGCCGCTGGCAAAGCTCACGGCCAGGCCCGAGGCGCCGGCACGGCCGGTGCGGCCGATGCGGTGCACGTAGTCTTCGGCGTTGAACGGAATGTCGAAGTTGAAGACGGCGGGCACGTCCTTGATGTCGAGGCCGCGGGCCGCGACGTCGGTGCATACCAGCAGGTCGACTTCGCCGGCCTTGAACGAGGCGAGCGCCTTCAGGCGTTCGTCCTGGCTCTTGTCGCCATGCAGTGCGGTGGTACGCAGACCGTCGCGCTCCAGCGAGCGTGCGAGGCGCGCGCAGCCGAGCTTGCTGTTGACGAACACGAAGGCCTGCGTGATGCCGCGCTGCTTGACGATCTGCTTGAGCGCGCGGCGCTTGTCGTCGTCGGAGACGCTGTAGAAATGCTGCTCGACGGTGGAGGCCGTTTCGTTCGGCCGCGCCACTTCGATGGTGACCGGGTTCTGCAGGTAGCTGCCGGCCAGCCGCTTGATTTCGGGCGAGAAGGTGGCAGAAAAAAGCAGCGTGGTGCGCTGCTTGGGCAGGTAGCTCAGGATGCGCTGCAGATCGGGCAGGAAACCGATGTCGAGCATGCGGTCGGCTTCGTCGAGCACCACGTACTCGACCTGGTTGAGCACCGCGTTCTTGGCTTCGATGTGATCGAGCAGACGGCCGGGCGTGGCCACCAGCACCTCGACGCCCTTCTTCAGTTCCAGCGTCTGCGGCTTCATGTCGATGCCGCCGAACACCACCGTGCTGCGCAGGTTGGTGTACTTGGCGTACAGCTTGACCTGTTGCGCGACCTGGTCGGCCAGCTCGCGCGTGGGCAGCAGCACGAGCGCGCGCACCGGATGCCGCGCGGGCGAGGTGGAGGCGTTTTCGTGCTTGAGCATGCGCTGCAGCAAGGGGAGCGAGAACGCCGCCGTCTTGCCGGTGCCGGTCTGCGCGGCGCCCATCACATCCTGGCCCGAAAGCACGACCGGAATGGCCTGCTCCTGGATCGGTGTCATGGTCTCGTAGCCCATTTCGGCTACGGCGCGGGCCAGCGGTTCTGCCAGCGATAGATTGGAGAAGGAGCTTGTCATTGAGCCCGCTATTGTCGCATTGCCGCAAAAAACGGCAGTGACGGCGCCGTGACAACGTCCGCGCCGCCTGTGTTGCTATTTATTCAATAGCATTCAGGTCAACAAACATGGGCCCTGTGGGCCCGTGAATCCCAAGGTCTGCTCAAAGATTGCGCGCGTTGAAGGTGTCGCACGACTTCATGTCGCCGCTTTGATAACCCGCGCCGAACCACTTCTGGCGCTGCGCGCTGGAGCCGTGGGTGAAGCTGTCGGGCACCACTGCGCGGCCCGCCGAACGCTGCAATGCGTCGTCGCCGATCTTCTGCGCGGCGTTCATGGCGGCCTCGATGTCGCCCGGGTCGAGCCACTTCTTCGACTCCTGCGAGTGGTGAGCCCACACGCCTGCAAAGCAGTCGGCCTGCAGCTCGACGCGCACGCTCACCGCATTGTTCTGCGACTGGCTCAGGCGCCCGCGCATGCCGTCGACCTTGGCGGTGATGCCCAGTTCGTCCTGCACGTGATGGCCGACCTCGTGCGCAATGACGTAGGCCTGCGCAAACTCGCCCGGCGCGCCGAGCTGGTTCTTGAGCGTGTCGTAGAAGCCCAGGTCGATGTAGACCTTCTTGTCGCCCGGGCAGTAGAACGGCCCCATGGCCGATTGCCCGGTGCCGCAGGCCGTGGGCGTGGCACCGCGGAACAGCACGAGCCGGGGCGCCTGGTAGCTGCCGCCGTTCTGCCGGAAGATGTCGGTCCACACCACTTCGGTGTTCTTGAGCACGGTCGAGACGAAGGCCGCTTCGCGGTCGCCCGAAGGCGGCTTGGGCGCGGGGCCCTGCGGCGCCTGCTGCACCTGGGCCGGACCGCCGCCACCGCTGAGCAGGCTCAGCACCGTGAGCGGATTGATGCCGAAGACCCAGCCTGCGATCAGCGCAACCGCGATGGTGCCGATGCCGATGCTGCGGCCGCCGATGAAGCCGCCACCACCACCGCCCTCACCGCGGCGATCTTCGACGTTGTCCGATTGTTCGTTGCCTTCCCATCTCATCGCAGTCTCCTTCCCGGCGTGCACAACTGTTGCCGGATGGTGGCTGGATGGTACTTGGCCCCAGGCCGCCCGGGGTAACCGGGCGTCAGTGCCCGGCTCGCCGCCGCGTCAGGTTTTCGGCAGAGTGACGCCGCGCTGGCCCTGGTACTTGCCGCCACGGTCCTTGTAGCTGGTCTCGCAGACTTCGTCGCTCTCGAAGAACAGCACCTGGGCACAGCCTTCGCCCGCGTAGATCTTGGCGGGCAGGGGCGTGGTGTTGCTGAATTCCAGCGTCACGTAGCCTTCCCACTCGGGCTCGAACGGGGTCACGTTGACGATGATCCCGCAGCGCGCATATGTGCTCTTGCCCAGGCAAATGGTCAGCACGTTGCGCGGGATGCGGAAGTACTCGACGGTGCGCGCCAGCGCGAAGCTGTTGGGCGGGATGATGCAGTAGTCGCCGTGCATGTCGACGAAGCTCTTCTCGTCGAAGTTCTTCGGGTCGACCACGGTGCTGTGGATGTTGGTGAAGACCTTGAATTCAGGCGCGCAACGGATGTCGTAGCCGTAGCTCGAGGTGCCGTAGCTGATGATCTTGTGGCCGCCGGCCTCGCGCACCTGGCCCGGTTCGAAGGGATCGATCATTCCTTCGCTCTCGGCCATGCGCCGGATCCATTTGTCGCTCTTGATGCTCATATGCGCTCGCTGCTGCTGCGGGGGAATCGGGGCCGAATTGTGGCATGGGCGCCCTGTGCGCCCTCCCCCGGCGCACTTCAGCCGGCCTGCGAGATCACCGTGCGCTCGATCAGCCGGTCATCGCCCAGCACGATCATCGCGAAGAGCATTTCTTCCAGCGTGTTCGCCAGCTTCGTCTTGCGCGCCAGCAGCGGCGTGGCGGCGGGATTCAGCACCAGGAAGTCGGCCTCGCAGCCCGGCTGCAGGTTGCCGACCACGCCACCCAGCCCCAGCGAACGCGCCGCGCCGCCGGTGTGGTGCCACCACAGCCGCGAGGGCCAGATGCTCAGGCCGGTCTTGGTCTGGCCCTCGCGGCCCACGTAGTAGGCGGCCAGCATCGTGTGGAAGGGGCTGAAGCTGGTGCCGCCGCCCACGTCGCTCGCAAGGCCGTACGGCGACTCGATGCGGTCGGCCGCGCCGAAGTCGAAGAAGCCGCTGCCCAGGAACAGGTTGCTCGTCGGGCTCACGGCGGCGGCCGTTTTCGTCTCGCGCATCAGGCGACGGTCTTCGTCGTCGATGTAGATGCAGTGCGCGTACACGGCGCGCTCGCGCATCAGGCCGAAGCCGGCGTACACGTCGAGGTAGGAGCGCGACTTCGGATAGAGCTCCCGCGCCCATTGCACCTCGTCGCGGTTCTCGGCCACATGCGACTGGATCCAGGTGTCGCCGTACTTCGCGGCCAGCTCGCCGGCGCCGCGCATCTGCGCATCGGTGCTGGTGGGCGCGAAGCGCGGCGTGATGGCGTAGCCCAGGCGATCGACGTTGTGCCACTTGCGGATCAGCGACTCGGTATCGACGAGGCTCTGCTCGGTCTCGTCGCGCACGCCGTCGGGCGAGTTGCGGTCCTGCAGCACCTTGCCGGTGATCATGCGCAGCTGGCGGCGCTGCGCGCTCTCGAAGAAGGCATCGACCGAGGCGACATGCGAGGTCGCGAAGGTGAGCGAGGTGGTCACGCCGTTGCGCAGCAGCTCGTCGAAGAACACATCGGCCACTTCGCGCGAATGCGCCGGGTCGACGAACTTGCTTTCGGCGGGGAAGGTGTAGTTCTCGAGCCAGGGCAGGAGGCCCGGCGATGGCGCGCCGATGATGTCGGTCTGCGGAAAGTGGATGTGCATGTCCACGAAGCCCGGCGCGAGGATGCGGCCCGGCAGATGGGTCAGGTCGGCATCGGGATGGCGCGGCGACACGGCGGCGTGGCTGCCGGCATCGACGACGCGCTGGCGGCCGGTGGCATCGGGGGCGACGACCAGCAGGCCGTCTTCATCGAAAACGGGCAGGCCGGCGTCGTCGAATCGCAGGAGAGAGGCGCGGTAGGCTTTTTTCATCGTGGCTGCGGAGGGTAATCCAGCCCTGCGCCGTCGCAATTTCCATGCGCATATGAGTGCTATATGCGGAATGCACTCCCCGGGGCCCCTCAATCCCGCGGCAACGCGTGCGATTGGATATCGAAGGGCACCCCCTGCGGCACAGGCCCGTCGCCGTCCTTGCGCTTGGTCAGCAGCCCGTATTTCGACTCGATGAAATAGACGCGGTCGCCCAGCACCGCACCCGACGACGGATCATTGAGCCCAGCCACCACCGTGTGCAGGCCAAGCTTCGTGCCGTCGATGCGCGCCACGGTGACCTGGCCGCCATACGGCCCTTCGCCGAAGGCATTGCTTTCGAACAGCACCAGTCGCCCGGGCTTCCAGGCGCGGATCGCATCGACGTTCTTCATCACGCGCGGCGCCTCGATGCGCATGACTTCGCCCGCCCCGCCGTCCGCGTTCAACCCGATGCGCAGCAGATGCGACGACGCCGCCACAAGGCTCACATACACGTCGCGCCCGCCATCGATGGCGATGCCGTTCAGTCCCTTGTAGGGGCCTTCGCCGGCGAGCGCCGGGTCTTCCTTCCAGACCGTGAGCGCGGACGCGCCCGGCGCGAGCCGCAGCACGCGCGGATGGAAGGAGTCGGTCACGTAGATGTTGCCGCGCGCGTCCTGCGCCAGGTCGTTGCAGTAGCCCGCATCGGGCATCGCATGGCTCGCGCGCGGCGCGCCGGTGGCGAGGTCGTAGCGCTTGAGCGCGCTCGGCGTCTGCGGCACCGTGGTGAAGCCGCTGTTGCCCGAGCACACCCACAAGGCCTGGTGTTTCGCATCGACCAGCACGCCCTGCCCGCTCGCAAGGCCGTTGGCGCCGGGCTTCACCAGCACTTCGGCCTTCGACGCGGCGCCTGGCTTCAATCGCGCGACCGCACCCTGGCGCCAGCTGCCGACATAGAAGGCCCCGTCCGGTCCGATGGCGACGCTCTCCGGATACCAGTCCTCGGGCAGTGCCTGCGTCGCCGCCGGAGCGGCCATCGACGAGGACGCGCCCAGCGCCAGAAGCAGCGCCGCCGTCAGCGAAGCAGGGCGCCTCATTGCCACACGCGATAGACGCGCCCCGTCTGCGGCCCCTCGACGCTGCGCACATAGGCCTGTGCGGCCCGTGCGGCCGTTACCGATTCGAAGCCCGGAAAGAACGCCCCGTAGCTCGGCAGCGATTCGGTCAGCACCGTCGGGCTCACCACGTTGATGCGAATGCCGCGCGGCAGCTCGATCGCCGCGGCGCGCACGAAGCCCTCGACCCCCGCGTTGACCGCCGTCGCGTTCGCCCCTTGCCGGATCGGTTCGTCCGCCACGATGCCGGTGGTCAGCGTGATCGAGCCGCCATCGGCCAGAACGTGTTGACCCAGCAGCGCGAGCCGCACTTGGCCGAGCAGCTTGTCCTGCAGCCCGATGTTGAAATCGGCCGGCCGCATCTCGGCGAGCGGCCCGAAGAACAGGCCGCCCGCCGCCGAGACGATCGCATCGACGCGCCCCACCGCGGCATACAGCGCCTGGACGCTCGCATCGCTCGTGATGTCGACCTGCAGATCGCCGCGCGTGCGGCCTGCGCGCACCACTTCGTGTCCGCGTTCGGCCAGCACCTGTGCCACCGCGCTGCCCACCGCGCCGGTAGCGCCCACAACAAGAATCTTCATGACAAACCTCGCTGAATGAATCAAGAAGCGCCCATTGTTTTGCGAATGGATAGTTTGATAAATTGCCGTCCGGTTCGGCAATTCGAAACCCTGGGTTCTCAATATGGACAAGTTGCGCGCCATGGAAGTCTTCGTCGCGACGGTGGATGCGGGCAGCTTCGCCGCGGCGGCAGAGGCGCTCGATCTCTCGGCCGTGATGGTCGGCAAGCACATCCGCGCGCTCGAAGACCAACTGGGCGCGCGCCTGCTCGAACGCACCACGCGGCGCCACGCGCTCACGGAAATCGGCGCCGCCTACCTGGAGCGTTGCCGCGACGTGCTCGCGAGCGTGCACACCGCCGACGGCGTGGCCGAGTCGCTGCGCGCCATGCCGCAGGGCGTGCTGCGCGTCACGGCACCGGTGGCATACGGCGCGCACCGGCTCACGCCGGTGATCGGCGACTACATCGCGGCCTACCCGCAGGTGAAGGTGGACCTGGTGCTCAACGACCGCGTGGTCGACCTGGCCGAAGAAGGTTTCGACTGCGGCATCCGATCGGGTGCGGCGGTCGATGAACGCCTCATCGCGCGGCCGCTCGCCCTGGCGCGCATGTTCGCGGTCGCGAGCCCCGCCTGGGTCGCGCGCCACGGCCAGCCGAAGCACCCGTCCGACCTCGAGGCCTTTCCGCTGCTGGGCTTCGCCACCTGGGGTCCGAACCATTCATGGCGCTTCACGCGCGATGGCCAGACGGTGCACGTGCCGGTGCGCGGCCCGCTCACCACCAACAACGGGCAGGCGCTGCTCGCTGCCGCAATGGCCGGTGTGGGCGTGATCGTGCAGGCCGATGCGCTGCTCGGCCCTGCCCTCGCGTCGGGCCAGGTGGTTCAGTTGCTGCCCGAGTGGGAACTGCCGACGCGGCAGGTGCACATCATGCGATTGCCCGAAACGCGGCCGAGCGCCAAGCTGCGCACCTTCGTCGACTTCGTGGTCGAGCGACTCGGCTAGCTAACGCGTCACACGCCCCTGCACGCCGGCAACCAGCCAGTTCATCTTCAGGATCTGCTCGTCGCTCAGTTGCGCGCCCTTGGCGATCACGACGTGGCCTTCGTTGTCGCGCACATCGCCATTCACCGCACGAAACGGCTGCAGCTTGCCCGCCGCAATGTCCTGCTGACGCGCCAGCACTTCCTGCTGTACGGCCTTGGGTACCTTGGTGCCGAAGTCGCCGACGCGGATCATTCCTTCCTTCACGCCGCCCCAGAGATTGCCGCTCTTCCAGGTGCCGTCGAGCACCGCCTTCGCGCGCTGCGTGTAGTAGCCGCCCCACTGGTGGGTGACCGCGACGATCTGCGCATCGGGCGCGATCTTGCGCATGTCGGAGTGGTACGCGATGGCCATCTTGCCGCGCTCCTGCGCCGCGGCCATCACGGCGGTGGAGCCGGTGTGGAAGGCGACGACGTCGGCGTTCTGGTTGAAGAGCGCCATCGCCGCGTCGCGCTCCTTCGGCGGATCGAACCACGCGTTGAGCCACACCACGACGACCTTCGCATTCGGGTTCACCGAGCGCATGCCGAGCGTGAACGCGTTGATGCCCTGCAGCACTTCGGGAATCGGAAAGCCCGCCACGTAGCCCGCGACATTCGTCTTCGTCATGCGCCCTGCCGCGATGCCCGCGAGATAACGGCCTTCGTAGTAGCGCGCGTTGGCGGTCGCGACGTTGGCCGCAGGCTTGTAGCCCGTGATCGACTCGAACTTCACATCGGGAAAATCGCGCGCCACCTTGAGCGTCGGCTCCATGTAGCCGAAGCTGGGCGTGAAGATGAGCTGGTTGCCCTGCTGCGCGAGATCGCGGATCACGCGTTCGGCATCGGCCCCTTCGGCCACATTCTCGACGAAAGTGGTCTTCACCTTCGCACCGAGCGCCGCATCGACGGCCTTGCGGCCCTCTTCGTGCTGGCGCACCCAGCCGGCATCGGTGACCGGCGTGACGTAGACGAAGCCGATCTTCAGCGGCTCTTTCGAAGCCTGCGGTTGCGAAAAGGCGGGAGATAAAAAACAGGCGGTCACCCACGCCAGAACGGCGCGGCCCGCGAGGTTTTTGTACATGGTGGTCCTCTACATGGCCCCGGAAAAGCAAAAACCCGCAGCCGGCCGGGACGCCCAACTGCGGGGTGCGGATTTTAGTGCGGGCGCTTCAGGCCATCGCTGCCGCTTCCGCGCTCGCGCCTTTCACGCCATACCGCGCTGCAGGCACCGAGCTGGAGATCCGGCCCGACATGGCACGCCGCGCCGCATCGAAAGCGTCCCACTCGTCCTGGCTCGGCAGCGACGGGATCGTGACCTTCTCGCCCTGGTCGAGCCCCGCGAGCGCCGCATCGACCAGGTCTTCCGCGCTCATGACGATCGCGCTCGGCAGGTGCTGCACCGGCAGGCCGGCGATGCCCCAGAACTCGGTGGCCGTGGCACCGGGCAGCACGGCCTGCACGCGCACGCCCTTCTCGCCCAGCTCGTGTTGCAGCGACTGGCTGAACGCGAGCACGAAGGCCTTGCTGCCGCCGTACACGCCGTTGAGCGTTTCGGGCGAGACCGCCACGATGGACGCGATGTTGACGAGGGTGCCCGCGCCTCGTGCCACGAAGCCCGGCACGGCCGCATAGGTCAGGCGCGTGAGTGCGTTCACATTGATCGCAATCATCTCTTCCATCTTCTCGATGTTCGAGGCGAGCAGCGGCGCGGTGGCGCCGACGCCGGCGTTGTTCACCAGCAGCGTGAGGTCGCGGTTCGTGCGAATGGCGGCTTCGACGCGCGCGATGTCTTTCTTGTCGGTGAGGTCGGCGGCAATCGTCTCGATCTTGCGGCCGGTCTCGGCCGTGAGCCTGGCGGCCAGCGCCTGCAAGCGATCGTGATTCCGGGCGACCAGCACGAGGTCGAAGCCGCGGCGGGCAAGCCGGTCGGCATAGATGGCGCCGATGCCTGAAGAAGCGCCTGTGATGAGGGCGGTGCCCTTGGATGTCGCAGTCATTGGAGTTCCTTTCGAAGCCGCGTGGTTGCGGCGTGAAGGGAAGTTTCCTCCGTCAGCGCGATGGCGTAAATGTCATATAAACCTCCTTTTATGCCACTTCCGCAATTTGCCTCGCCACCCGGCGAACGGCTTGCGGCGGCTGACCCAGCGTGCGCAGGAACGCGCGCCGCATGCGCTCGGGATCGCCGAAGCCCGTTTCATCGGCCACGACGTTGAGCGCCAGCGCGCCCGCATCGATCAACGCCTTCGCTGCTTCCACGCGCAGATGCTCGACGGCCTGCGCGGGCGATTGGCCGGTTTCCGACTTGAAGGCGCGGCTGAACTGGCGCGGGCTCAGGTGCGCCACCTCGGCGAGGTCTTCGACCGACAGCGGATCGCGCAGGTTCGCGCGCGCATGCACCAGCGCCTGCTGGATGCGGTCGGACTTGGGTTCGAGTTCGAGCAGCGCCGAGTACTGTGACTGCCCGCCCGCCCTGCGGTGGTACACGACGAGGTTCTTGGCGACCATGCGCGCGGCCTCCACGCCCAGGTCCTCCTCCACCAACGCGAGCATCAGGTCGATGCCCGCCGTCATGCCGGCCGATGTCCAGAGCGAACCATCGTTGATGAAGATGCGGTCCGGCTGCACCTTGGCCAGCGGATGTCGCTTCTGCAGTTCCTGTGCGAAGGCCCAATGCGTGGTCACGCGGCGGCCGTCCAACAGTCCCGCATCCGCCAGGCCGAAGGCACCGGTGCAGATGCTCGCGATCCGGCGCGAACTGCGCTCGCCCGCGCGCAGCATTCTGCAAAGCCCTTCGGAGGTCGGCTCGATGGTGAGCGCGCCGGTCATTACCAGCGTGTCGAACTTCGATGCTGTCAACCGCTTCGTCTCGACGCCGATGCCCGACGAACTGGAAATGGCTCCGCCGGTTTCCGACAGCAGCTCGACCTTGTAGACCGGCTTGCCCGCGTGCTTGTTGGCCAGCTCGAAGGCGGCGACGGCGGCCAGATCGAGGATCTGGAAGCCCGGAAAAACGACGACGGCGATGCGCTTCTGCATGATGTCCTGAAAAGAGGTAATTTCGACATTCCGGCCGAAAGGCTACGTGACATCCTCCGACCGGTCAATCAGCCGTCCCACGCGGCACCACAAGAAAGAAGCTCTATGAAAGTCAATGGAATCGAACGTCCGCTCGATGTCGACGGCGACACGCCCGTGCTCTGGGTGCTGCGCGACGTGCTCGGCATGACGGGCACCAAGTTCGGCTGCGGCCTGGGCATGTGCGGGGCCTGCACGGTGCATGTCGACGGCGTGGCCACGCGCTCGTGCATCACCCCCGTCGAATCGGTGGCCAACGCCAACGTGAGCACCATCGAATCGCTCGCGGGCACACGCGTCGGGCGCGCACTGCAGAAGGCCTGGCTCGACCTCGACGTCGTGCAATGCGGCTACTGTCAATCGGGCCAGCTGATGTCGGCCACGGCCCTCTTGAGCAAGAACACCTCCCCCACCGACGAGGAGATCGACGGCGCCATGAGCGGCAACATCTGCCGATGCGGCACCTATGTGCGCATCCGCGCCGGCATCAAGGAAGCGGCCCGCGCCCTTTCCGGCAAGACAGCAGCAAAGGCGGCCTGACATGATCCTCGATCGATTGGCAACCCCTGAAGCCGACACCGCGCTGTCGCGCCGCGGCTTTCTCTCGGTGGGTGCTGCGCTCGGCGGCGGCCTGCTGATCGGCGTCGGCTTCGGTGCCGCCCCTTCCACGGCCGATGCGGCCGGCTCCGCCACTGCGCCCTGGACACCCAACGCCTTCGTGCGCATCGCCCCCGATGGCCAGGTGACCGTGGTCATGGGCTTCATCGAAATGGGCCAGGGCACGTACACGAGCATCCCGATGCTGATTGCCGAAGAGCTCGAGATAGACCTCGCCAGCGTGCGCCTCGAACACGCGCCGCCGAGCGACAAGCTCTACGGCAACCCGCTGCTGGGCTTCCAGGTGACGGGCGGCTCCACCACGATCCGCGGCGCCTACGAGCCGATGCGGCGCGCCGGCGCCACGGCCCGCACGGTGCTCGTGCAGGCGGCGGCGCAGCGCTGGCGCGTCGAGCCGGCCTCGTGCCGCGCGGTGCGTGGCGAGGTGGTCCACACCGCGAGCGGACGCCGCCTCAAATACGGCGCGCTGGTCGCCGATGCCGCCAAGCTCCCCGTGCCCGAGAAGGTCGAGCTCAAGCCGCAAGCCGACTTCAAGCTGATCGGCACATCGGCCAGGCGCCTGGACACACCCGCCAAGGTCAACGGCACCGCGATGTACGGCATCGACGTGCGCGTTCCCGGCATGAAGGTCGCCACGCTGAAGCAGTCGCCGGTGTTCGGCGGCCGCGTGCGCAGCGTCGACGACGCCGCGGCACTGAAGGTGCGTGGCGTGCGCCAGGTCGTGCGGCTCGATGACTGCGTGGCCGTTGTCGCCGACCACATGGGCGCGGCGAAGAAGGGCCTGGCCGCCCTCGTCGTCGAATGGGACGACGGCGCCAATGCCAAGGTGAGCACGGAAAGCATCGTGCAGTCGATGGCCGCGGCTTCGCAGAAGCAGGGCGCGGTCGTGCGCAAGGAAGGCGACAACGCCAAGGCCATGGCCGGCGCGGCGCAGCGGCTGGAGGCCGTCTACGAAGTGCCCTTCCTGGTCCACGCGGCGATGGAGCCACTCAACTGCACCGTGCACGTTCGCAAGGACAGCTGCGAGGTGTGGGTCGGCACGCAGGTGCTCACCCGCGCGCAGGCCGCGGCCGCCGCGGTCACCGGCCTGCCGGTGGAGAAGGTGACGGTGCACAACCACCTGCTCGGCGGCGGCTTCGGCCGGCGGCTGGAGGTCGACAGCATCACGCGCGCCGTGCAGATCGCGCAGAAGGTCGACGGGCCCGTCAAGGTGATCTGGACGCGCGAAGAAGACACGCAGCACGACATGTACCGCCCGTACTTCTACGACCGCGTGAGCGCGGGGCTCGATGCACAAGGCAAGCCCGTCGCCTGGAGCCACCGCATCACCGGCTCCTCGATCCTCAAGCGCTGGCTGCCGCCGGCCTACAACAACAACTTCGACCCCGAGACCATCGACGGCGCCGAGAAGCCGCCCTACGCGCTGCCGAACATCCTGGTCGACTACGTGAACCACGAGCCGCCGGTGCCGACCGCGTTCTGGCGCGGCGTGGGGCCGACGCACAACGTGTTCGTGGTCGAGAGCTTCATCGACGAGCTCGCCACCGCCGCGAAGACCGACCCAGTCGCCTTCCGCACCGCGCTGCTCGCGCAGAACCCGCGTGCGCTGGGCGTGCTCAAGCTCGCCGCGGAAAAGGCCGGCTGGGGCCAGCCCCTGCCCGCGGGCCAGGGGCGCGGCGTGTCGCTGCAGTTCGCCTTCGGCACCTTCATGGCGCTGGTGGTGGATGCGGAGGTCACCAAGTCGGGCGACGTGAACGTCAAGCGCGTGGTCTGCGCGCTCGACGCGGGCGTGATCGTCAACCCCGACACCGTGCAGGCGCAGGTGCAGAGCGGCGTGATCTTCGGCATCTCGGGCGCGCTCTGGGGCAAGGCGACGGTGAAGGACGGGCGCATCGAGCAATCGAACTTCCACGACGTGCGCGTGGTGCGGATGAACGAGACACCGCTCATCGAGACCCACATCGTCGCGAGCAAGGAAGCCCCCGGCGGCATGGGCGAGCCCGGCACCTCGGGGCTCGCGCCTGCGCTGACGAATGCCATCTTCGCGGCGACGGGCAAGCGGCTGCGCAAGCTGCCGATCGATCCGGAGCTGCTCAAGACGGCCTGACCGCCGCCAGCAGCCGCGCGGCGCGCACCCATCCAACGCCGCGATGGGTGCCGCCGCGAATCGGCAGGCGCGGGTTCGGCCGTGCCGCCACACAATCGGCTCGCCCCATGACGAACTCGCCCTCCTACGCCAGCAGCGCTCACTGGCAGCGCAACCTCGCCGTCTGCATGTTCGGCTCCTTCACCACCATCGTGGCGATGACGCTGCTGCTCCCTTTCCTGCCGCTCTACGTCGAGCAGCTGGGCGTGAAGGACCATGCGGCCATCGTGCAGTGGTCCGGCGTGGCCTATGGCGCCACCTTCTTCAGCGCCGCGCTGGTGGCACCGCTGTGGGGGCGCCTGGCCGACCGCTACGGCCGCAAGCCGATGCTGATCCGCGCGAGCCTGGGCATGGCGGTGGCGATGGCGCTCATCGGCATGGCCGGCAACGTGTGGCAACTGGTCGGCCTGCGTCTGCTCGCGGGCCTGCTGGGCGGCTACGCCTCGGGCTCGATGGTGCTGGTCGCCACGCAGACGCCGAAGGACCGCACGGGCTGGGCGCTCGGCACCATGTCCTCGGCCATCATGGCCGGCAACCTCGTGGGCCCGCTGATCGGCGGCGCGCTGCCACCGCTCATCGGCATCCGCGCGACCTTCTTCGCGGCGGGCGCGATGATCTTCGTGGCCTTTCTCGCCACCGCCTTCATGATCCGCGAGGAGAAGAAGGCACCCGCTGCCGCCAAACAGAGCGACGCTGCCGACACCGGCTGGGCCGCCATCCCCGACAAGCGCCCGCTCATCGCAATGCTCTTCACCGGCATGCTGCTGATGCTGGCCAACATGTCGATCGAGCCGATCATCACCGTCTACGTCGCCACGCTGGTCGAAGACCCGAACCGGGTGACGATGATGGCCGGCCTCGTGATGTCGGCGGCCGCGCTCGGCAGCATCCTCTCGGCCTCGCGCCTGGGCAAGCTGGCCGACCGCGTCGGGCATTGGAACGTGATCGTCGGGTGCCTGGCGGTGTCGGCGGTGCTGCTGGTTCCGCAGGCCTTCGTCACCTCGGGCTGGCAACTGGTGGTGCTGCGCTTCCTCATGGGGCTGTCGCTCGGCGGGCTCCTGCCCTGCATCGCGAGCGTGATCCGCCACAACGTGCCCGAGCGCGTGGCCGGCAACATGCTCGGCTATTCGACTTCGGCGCAGTACACGGGGCAGGTCGCGGGCCCGCTGCTCGGCGGCTTCGTGGGCGGGCACATCGGCATGCGGGCCGTGTTCCTCGGCACCTGCGTGCTCATGGCCGCAGGCGCCGGGTGGAACTGGCTGGCGAAGCGGCGGTAGCCCGGGCGTCGCCCACACCTTCTTAGCTCGTGCCTGGCTGCACGTGCCGCCGCACCGCCTCCAGCAACAGCGTGGCGAGCCGCCCGACTGGCGCTTCGGCGCTGGCCTGCGCGCGATAGAGCGACATCGACATCTGCGGCAGCGCCGGCAGGCCGACCGCCGTGCGGTCGATGGCACGCACATGCGAAGGCAGCCCGAAGGGCGTGCGCACCGTGAGGCCGAGGCCGGCCGAGCTCGCGGCCCACAAGGCCGCAAGGCTGGCGCTGGTGAACGCGTGGCGCCACGGCACGCCGGCGCGGTCGAGCGTCTTGGTGACGATCTCGCGCAGCGGGCATGGCGCATCGAGCAGCACCAGCGGCAGCGGCTCCTTCGACTTGCGCGCGCCGCGACCTCCGCCTTCGCGGCGCTCGCGCTCCTTCCACCAGGCCGCATCGAGCACATCGCCGGAGGCTGGGCCGATCCATTGCAGCGGCAGGCGCGCCACGCGCTCGGCATGCATCGACGGCGGGTGGTCGCCCGCATCCCACGCCAGCGCGAGGTCGAGCTTTCCGATCTCGAGGCGCTCGCGCAGCTCGGCGCTGCGCGCCACGCAGGCCTCGATGCGCACCTTGGGATGCGCGCGCGCAAAGCGCCCGAGCACCGCGGGCAGCAGCGTCTCGCCGAAGTCTTCCTGCAGGCCCAGGCGCACCCAGCCCTCCAGGTCTGCGCCGCGCATGGCAGCGCTCGCCTCTTCGTTGAGCTCGAGCATGCGGTGGGCATAGGCCAGCAGCGTTTCGCCGGCGTCGGTGAGCTCCAGCCCGCGGCCGGCCTTGCGGAACAGCACGGTGCCGGCCTGCGCCTCCAGCTTCTTCAATTGCGCGCTCACCGCCGAGGTCGAGCGGCCCAGCCGGTCGGCTGCGCGGGCATAGCTTCCGAGTGCGATGCCGGTGGAAAAGCTGCGCAGCACATCGAGATCGAACATCACCTGGGACATGGACTCATCCTTTTTTGATCATCCTGTTTTTCAGGATGGTTCTCGCATTATTTTCTGATTTTCAAAACCTTGGCAACGGCGGAAACTTCGCCGCACCATGACCCATTCGCCTCTTTCCCCTTCGTATTCGCCCCGCCATCGCTGGAAGGTGCTGGCCGCGGGCGTGGCCGCCAACGCGGCGTTCTCCGTGGCCTTCAGCGGCATTCCGATGACGGCGGTGCTGATGCGCACCGGCTACCAGCTCGACAACGCCACGCTCGGTCTCGTGCTCGGCCTCATGGGCCTGGGCATCGCGGTGAGCGAGTTGCCGTGGGGCCTCTTGACCGACCGCTGGGGTGATCGGCCGGTGCTGCTCATCGGGCTCGGCAGCACCGCGATCGCCCTCGTCGCGATGGCGCTCTGGGCCGCGCCGAGCGGGCAGCACATTCCCGGGCTCGGATGGCTCGCCGCGGGCCTGTTGCTGGTCGGCCTGCTGGGCGGCAGCGTCAACGGTGCGAGCGGCCGCGCGGTGATGACATGGTTCGAAGCAGGCGAACGCGGGCTCGCGATGAGCATCCGCCAGACCGCCGTGCCATTGGGTGGCGGCATCGGGGCATTGGTGCTGCCGTTCGTCGCGCTGCACTTCGGCTTTGCCGCGCTCTACGGCCTCTTGGCGCTGCTGTGCGCACTGAGTGCATTGATGAGCTGGGCGTGGGTGCACGAGCCGCCGATCGCACCGCGCACCAAGGCCAGCGTCGCCGAAGCGGCGATCGCATCGAAGACCGGCCCGCTGCGCGATGCCCGCGTCTGGCGCATCGTGCTGGGCATCGGCATTCTTTGCGCGCCGCAGTTCGCGGTGCTGTCCTTCGGCACGGTGTTCCTGCACGACTTCGGCCACGCGGGCCTCGCAACCATCACCGCCACCATGGTCTTCACGCAGGTCGGTGCGATGGTGATGCGCGTGTGGAGCGGCCGCTGGACCGACCGCCGCCGCAACCGCCCCGCCTACCTGCGCGCCTGCAGCGCACTCAGCGTGCTTCTGTTCGCCGTGCTCGCAGTGCTGGTGATGGCCGCGGGCACGCACGCCGCCGATTCACTGGCGCTGCGCATCGCGCTGGTCGTGCTGCTGGGAGTGAGCGGTGTCTGCGTGTCGGCCTGGCACGGCGTGGCCTACACCGAGCTCGCCACGCTGGCCGGCGCGGCGCGCGCCGGCACCGCGCTGGGCATGGCGAACACCAGCGTGTTCCTGGTGTGCTTCGTCACGCCCTTCTCCATTCCGCACCTGCTCGCGCTGCAGGGCTGGCCGATGGTGTGGCTTGCAGCCAGCGCCTGCGCGCTGGTGGCGATGCCGCTGCTGGTGCCCCGGCCGGTTGCTTCGGATCAGAAGCTCGCGAAGACGGCGTTGAGCCGGTCCACATAAGCGCGCTTGGCGGCCTCATCGATGAAGCTGCCCTCGAAGCTGTTGGCCGCTAGCTGCCAGGCGTGCTGCACGCTGAGCCCCGTGGCCTCGAAGGTCTGCGTGAAGTTCTGGTTCATGTAGCCGCCGAAGTAGGCGGGGTCGTCGGAGTTGACCGTGGCCACCAGTCCCGCATCGAGCAGCGCGCCGAGGTTGTGCTTCGACAGGTCCGGGAACACGCACAGCTTGAGGTTCGACAGCGGACACACGGTGAGCGGAATGCGGTCTTGCGCGAGCCGCTTCATCAGCGCCGGGTCTTTCGCGCTCTGCACGCCGTGGTCGACGCGCTCGACCTTGAGCACATCGAGCGCGCTCCACACGTATTCGGGCGGGCCTTCTTCGCCCGCGTGCGCGACGAGGTGCAGACCCAGTTCGCGGCAGCGTGCGAACACGCGCGCGAACTTCTCGGGCGGATGGCCGACTTCGCTCGAATCGAGGCCCACGCCGATGAACTTGTCCCGGAACGGCAGCGCCTGCTCCAGCGTTTCGAAAGCCTCTTCTTCGCTCAGATGGCGCAGGAAGCACAGGATGAGCGATGCGCTCACGCCGAGCTTCGGCCCTGCATCGACGCACGCGCGATGCAGGCCGTCGATCACCGTTTCCATCGGCACGCCGCGCGCGGTGTGCGTCTGCGGGTCGAAGAACATCTCGGTGTGCACCACGTTGTCGGCCGCGGCGCGTTCCAGGTAGGCCCAGGCCATGTCGTAGAAGTCCTGTTCCTTCAGCAGGACGCTCGCGCCGGCGTAGTAGATGTCCAGGAAGCTCTGCAGGTTGGTGAAGGCATAAGCCTTGCGCAGGTCTTCGACGCTGGCATACGGAATGGCCACGCCGTTGCGCTGCGCGAGCGCGAAGATCAGCTCGGGTTCGAGCGAGCCTTCGATGTGCATGTGCAGCTCGGCCTTGGGCATGGCGCGCAGCAGCTCGGGGAGGCGGTCGGCGGGAATGTTGTCGAAGCGCTTGTCGTAGACAGGGCGGAAGTCGGTCATGGCGTGGGAAATCTGCGTTGTGATCCCGCACAGCATAAGCGCAGCCACGGCCTGCGCCATCACCGCAAACGTATGACCGTCAGTCGATGCTGCGGGCCGAGTTCGTGAGCGAGCGTGCGCAGAGCAGCAGCGTCGGCGCCAGCTTGCGCACCGCCTCGTCCATCGTCCAGCGGCTGGTCGGCGCGACCACGTGCACCGATGCGACGGGACGGCCCTGGCTGCCGATCACAGGCGCAGCAATGGTCATGTCGCCGAGGAACAGCTCTTCGGCATTGGTGGCAAAGCCCTGCCGCCGCGCCTGGCGCAGCACCTCGAGGATTTCGTCGACATCGGTGCGGGTGTGCGCGGTGTGCATCACGCGATCGGACGCCTCGATGAGCGCCCGCGCCTCGTCCTCGGGCAGCGCACTCAGGTAGGCACGCCCCGAAGCCGTGCAGTACATCGGGATGCGGCTGCCGATCGGCATGTGCACCGGCACGAACTGCGCGCTCACGAAGCGCGCGACGTAGACCATGTCCAGCCCGTCGGGCTCGGTGAGGCACGAGGTCTCGGTCGTCACCTTGGTCAGCTCCGCGAGGAAGGGGTTGGCCACGTCGATCAGCGAATTGGCCGCCAGGTAGTTGAAGCCGATTTCCATGACCCGCGGCGTGAGCTGGTAGCGCCGCGTCTTCGGGTGCTTGCGCACGTAGCCCAGCTTCTCGAGCGTGAAGACCATGCGCTGCGCCGAGCTCTTGGTGATGTCGGTGGCCTCGGCCACGTCGGCCAGCGTCATGGTGCGGCGCCGGGCGCTGAAAGCCTGCAGCACGGCCAGGCCCTTCTCCAGCGACTGGTTGAACAGCAGGCTGGGGCTGTCTTCGGGGGCGGATTCGGGTGTGGCGTCCATGGCTGCGGAGTATAGCCACGTCGACCTGAAATATCGAATATCGATACTTTAAATTCGACTAGTGGTTTTTCTTTATTGATATGAGATTCAAAAGAATCGACTATTGGCATGCATGTTGCATCGGCCGTTTCGCCTTTCTGCCGTTCCTTTTCTCCAGTTTCCTTCCTGCTCTTTCACCTTCCCCGAGGAGTGCTTCCGTGAAACCCATCGTTCATCGCATCGTTCGCCACCTTCACCGCCTGGCCCTGGGCCTCTGCGTCGCGGGTGCCGCCTCGCTGGCCGGCGCGCAGGGCGCGACGCCCGCCACCTACAACGTGGGCGCCACGGCCACCGGCGTGCCGTTCACCTTCCTGGACGTGAAGACCAACACCATCCAGGGAATGATGGTCGACACCGTCACTGCGGTCGGCAAGGCCGGCGGCTTCGGCGTCAACGTGCAGCAGACGGTGTTCTCCGCGCTCATTCCCTCGCTCACCGCCCGCAAGATCGACATCGTCTCGGCCGCGATGCTCAAGACCGCGGCGCGCCAGGAAGTAGTCGACTTCAGCGACCCGGTGTATTCGTACGGCGAGGGCCTGATCGTCAAGAGCGACGACACCCGCGCGTATGTCTCGCTCGACGAACTCAAGGGCGAGGTGGTCGGCGCGCAGGTCGGCACCGTGTTCCTGGACATGCTCAACAAGAAGGGCATCTTCAAGGAAGTGCGCAGCTACGACTCGGTGGCCGACATGACGCGCGACCTCTCGCTCGGCCGCATCAAGGCGGGCCTGGGCGACCAGCCCATCATTGCCTACCAGCTGCGGCAGAACACCTTCCCCGGCGTGAAGCTGGTGGAGAGCTACAAGCCCGTGAACGTGGGGGATGTGTGCCTCGTCGTGCGCAAGGGCGACACCGAGACCATGGCGCGCCTGAACAAGGCCATCGCGGCGATCAAGGCCGACGGCACGTTGGCGAAGATCGTCCAGAAGTGGGGCATCTGACGGCGCATCGCACCCATGGCTGCTTCCTTTCTCCAGAACGCGCAGGACTTCCTGCCGATCCTCCTGCAGGGCGCCGTGGTCACGGTGCAGGTCACCGTGCTCTCGTTCCTGCTGAGCAGCGCACTCGGCCTCGGGCTCGCGCTGATGAAGCTCTCGCCCGTGCGCGCACTCGCGTGGACGGGCGCTGTGATCATCAACGTGATCCGCGGGCTGCCGATCATCGTGCAGCTGTTCTACATCTACTTCGTGCTGCCCGAGTTCGGCGTGCAGCTCACCGCCTTCCAGGCTGGCGTGATCGGCCTCGGTATCGCCTACTCGGCTTACCAGGCCGAGAACTTCCGCGCCGGCATCGAGGCCGTCGATCCGGGCCAGCGCGAGGCCGCGCAGGCCATGGGCATGCGCTCGGCGCTGATCATGCGGCGCGTGATCCTGCCGCAGGCCTTTCGGATCGCGCTGCCGCCGTACGGCAACACGCTGGTGATGATGCTCAAGGACTCCTCGCTCGTCTCCACCATCACCGTGGCCGAGATGACCCGCGCCGGCCAGCTCATCGCCTCGTCCACCTTTCAGAACATGACGGTCTACACGCTCGTCGCCCTGCTCTACCTGCTCATGAGCCTGCCGCTGGTCTATGGCCTGCGGCGGCTCGAGAAGCGCTTCGGCGCCGGGAGGAAGCAGCCATGATCCGCGTCGATGGACTGGAGAAGCGCTTCGGCACGCATCGTGTGCTGCAGGGCGTGAGCCTGCATGTGGATGCGGGCGAGGTGGTATGCCTCATCGGGCCTTCGGGCTCGGGCAAGTCGACGGTGCTTCGCTGCATCAACGGGCTGGAGTCGTACGAAGGCGGCGAGGTGCGCGCCTTCGGCGAGCGCGTCGATCGCGACAGCAACGCCATCCACCGCCTGCGCAGCCGCATGGGCATGGTGTTCCAGCGCTTCAACCTGTTCCCGCACCGCACGGTGCTGGAGAACGTGATGGAAGGCCCGGTCTACGTGCTGGGCCACAAGCCCGCAGAGGCGCGAGAGGAAGCGCTCGCGCTGCTCGCCAAGGTGGGGCTCGCCGAGAAGGCGCAGGCTTATCCGGCGCAACTCTCCGGCGGCCAGCAGCAGCGCGTGGCGATCGCCCGCGCGCTCGCGATGAAGCCCGAGGCCATGCTGTTCGACGAGCCCACCTCCGCGCTCGATCCCGAGCTGGTCGGCGACGTGCTCGGCGTGATGCGCGCGCTGGCCGACGAAGGCATGACCATGATCGTGGTGACGCACGAGATGGGCTTCGCGCGCGAGGTGGCCGACCGCGTGTGCTTCCTGCACAGCGGCAGCATCGTCGAGGAAGGCCCGGCCGCGCAGGTGCTGGGCGCGCCGAAGCAGCCGCGCACGCAGGACTTTCTGCGGCGCGTGCTGCATCCGTCGTCGACGGCCGCGGTCGTGCCTGCCGAGGTGCGTTCATGAGTGCATCGCAGCCGCTGCCACCCTCCCTGTGGGCGGCCACCGCGCCCCCTGCCCCGCCGACACCGCCGCTCCGCGAATCGCGCAAGGTCGATGTGCTGGTCGTCGGCGGCGGCTTCACCGGCCTCTCGACCGCGCTGCACCTCGCCGAAGCGGGCGTGCAGGTCTGTGTGCTCGAGGCGCATGAACCCGGCTGGGGTGCGTCCGGCCGCAACGGCGGGCAGGTCAACCCCACGCTGAAGCATGACCCCGACGAGCTGACCCGCCTGTACCGCAGCGAGCGCGCAGCGCCGCTGATCGACGCAGTCTCCCACTCGGCCGACGTGGTGTTCGATCTGATCGCGCGACACGGCATCGACTGCCAGCCGGTACGCAACGGCTGGCTGCAGGTCGCCTACTCCCCCAAGCAAGTGGCCGGACTCCATGCGCGCGCAGAGCAATGGGCCAGGCACGGCGTGAAGACCGAGATGCTCGACCGCGCCGCCGTCAGCGCGCGCCTGGGCACCGAGGCCTTCGCGGGTGGCTGGCTCGATCCGCGCGCCGGGGGCATCCAGCCGCTGGCCTACACGCGCGGCCTGGTGCGCGCCGCGCAGGGTTTCGGTGCGGCCGTGCATGGCGGCACCGAAGTCACGGCACTGGAGCGCCGCGGCGCGCACTGGCACGCGAGCACGTCGACCGGCGCCACTGTCACCGCGGACCAGGTGGTGCTGGCGACCAACGGCTACACCGGGCCGCTGTGGCCGGGGCTGTCGCGCACCGTGCTCGCGGCGAACAGTTTCATCGTCGCCACGGCCCCGCTCGAAGGCGCCGCCGCCGATGCCATCCTGCCGCGCGGCGAAACGGCTTCGACCTCGCAGCGACTGCTGCTGTATTTCCGCAAGGATGCGCAAGGCCGGCTGCTGATGGGCGGGCGCGGGCACTTCGCCGACCCGGGCGGGCCGGCGGACTTCGCGCACCTGGAGCGCTCGCTCGAACTGCTGTTCCCCCAACTGGGACCGCTGCGCTACGAATACCGTTGGGCCGGCCGCATCGCCGTCACGCGCGACTTCATGCCGCATGTGCACACGCCCGCACCGGGCATGACGATCGCGCTGGGTTACAACGGGCGCGGCATTGCGCTGGCGACGAGCATGGGCAAGCATCTCGCGGCCCGGCTCGTGGATGCGAAGGCGGAGTTTCCGTATCCGGTGACGGAGATCCGTCCGATACCGCTGCATGGGTTGCAGCGCTTCTATGTGGCGGGTGGGGTGGCCTGGTACAGCTTGCTGGACCGGTTGGCTTGAGCGAATTTCTCAGGCCACTTCCGGCACGCAAGAGGACAAACCATCCGAGGGAGCGGCTACCCCGCACTGGTGGAAATGAGTTTTCCTGACCGGGCTCGCCGCCATGCGTCGACAACGCTACGCTTCGATCCTCCGACCCAAAGGACACCCATGACGCCCACCATGCGCGCCGTCGTACTCGACGCCCCGGGACCGCCCGAGGCTCTGAAGATTCGCGTTCTGCCCATCCCCGTGCCCCGGCCCGCGGAGGTGCTGATCAAGGTGCGCGCCTTCGGGCTCAACCGCTCCGAGCTGCACACCCGCCTCGGCATGGCCGAAGGCGTGACCTTCCCCCGCGTGCTGGGCATCGAGGCGTGCGGCGAAGTCGCCGCGTGCTCGGGCAACGAATTCGCAGTCGGGCAGCAGGTCGTCGCGATGATGGGGAACATGGGCCGCACCTACGACGGCGGCTATGCCGAATACACCTGCGTGCCAGCTTCGAACGTGATCGCATTCAAGAGCGCGTTGCCATGGGAGGTTCTTGGCGCGGTGCCCGAGATGCTGCAGACCGTGTATGGGTCGCTCGTGTCGGCGCTCGATGCGCAGGCGGGTCAATCGATCCTGATCCGCGGCGGGACGTCGTCGGTCGGGCTGGCCACGGCAAGCCTTGCGAAGCAACTCGGACTGACGGTTCTCGCGACCACGCGAAGTGCCGCCAAGCAATCGGCGCTGGTCGTGGCCGGTGTGGATCACGTGCTCATCGATGACGGTGCCGTGGCGCCGCAGGTCCGCAGGCTTCTCCCGGACGGGGTCGATCTCGCGCTCGAACTGGTCGGAACGCCCACGCTGCCCGACACCTTGCGCGCATTGCGCCGGCGGGGCGTCGCCTGCTTCACCGGCATGCTGTCGAACGAATGGACCGTCAAGGATTTCTACCCGATCGGCTATCTACCGAATGCAGTGAGGCTGTGCGCCTACTCGGGCGAGGCGGCCGACCTGCCGTCATCGGTCTTGCAGCGGTATCTCGACGACGCTGCGGCGGGCAAGCTCTCGGTTCCCATCGACAGAACCTACGCGTTCGACGACATCGCCGAGGCGCACAGGGCGATGGAGCAGAACGAAGCCAAGGGCAAGTTGGTCGTCGTGGTCTAGCGCTCAACGCGCCTTGAGCGCCCACAGCGCGTCGAGCACACGCTGCGTCGCGCGCTCGACGGGGCCCGACCGGTGGGCAATGCCCAGCTCCCGCCAAAGGGCCGGGCGCAGAGGACGCATCGCGATGCGCGCGTCCGGCTGCAGCGCTCCCGCTTCATGCGGCAGGAGCGTCGCACCGTAGCCTGCGGCGACGAGGCTCTTGATCGCATCGTTGTAGTTGAGCTCGATCCGCGGTGTGGGCCGATGGCCGCCCAGCGCAAACCATTCCGAGACTAGGCGTGACAGGCGCGTGGTGGCGTCGTTGAGGATCAGCGGCTGCGCCGCGAGCCACTTCGGGGTGACCCTGGCAGGAGCACGCCAGTCGGCTGGCAAGAAGGCCATGACGGGGTCGCGGCGCCAGGGCCGGATCGACAGCCCCGCAACCGGCGACTGCGGCAGCGCGACCAGCCCGACATCCAGTTTGCCTTGTGCAAGGCGCGCCAGCGTGTCCTGCGAAGTGAGCACTGCGATCTGCACATCGATGTCCGGATGATCCTCGCGAAGCAGCGCGATGGCCTGCGGCAACAGGTGAGAGATCGCGCCTGTCGAGGCGCCGAGCCGCACGCGTCCGGCCAGCCCCAGCACCTGCCGGCTGACGTCGTCCAGCGTCGACTCGATCTCGGCCAGCAGCCGGCGTGCACGCTCCACCAGCAATTCGCCGACGGCCGACGGCCGCACGTCCCCGCGCCGCCGGGACAGGAGCGGAGCGCCCACACGCCCCTCCAGCTCGGCGATGTGCAGGCTGACCGTCGGCGGCGCGAGATGCAGCACCTGCGCCGCGGCCGCGAAGGATCCATGGTCTGCGATCGCCACCAGCGTGCGCAAACGATCGAGGCTGATTTCGCGCATGTGAGATCTCTGCTTCAGGAAATATGAACCACAGGATTGCCAAATTCAACTTTTCATATTTTATCGACCAGAGAAGAATTGCGACATATCCACCCAGAGACCGAATCAGGAGCGCGCAACATCATGAGTCTTCCGACCATCTTCATCGACGGTGACCAGGGCACCACCGGGCTGCAGATCCATGAGCGCCTGCGCGATCGCACCGACCTGCAGCTCCTGACGCTGCCGGCCGCCGAACGCAAGGATCCACGGCGTCGCGAGGAGGCGATCAATGCGTGCGACATCGCGATTCTTTGTCTGCCGGATGCGGCTGCACGCGGCGCGGTCGGCTTCATCCGGAATCCGGCCGTCCGTGTGATCGACGCGAGTTCAGCGCATCGCACGCACGCGGAATGGGTCTATGGCTTTCCCGAGATGGCCCAGGGGCATGCACAACGGATTGCACGAGCCCGGCGCGTCAGCAATCCGGGCTGCTATCCGACCGGTGCCATCGCCCTGTTGCGGCCGCTGATGGAAGCGGGCCTTCTGCCGCGCGACTACCCGGCGACGGTCTATGCGACCTCCGGCTATTCGGGGGGTGGAAGGGCAGCGATCGATGCGCACGAAGCCAGCGACACGCCGGCCGTGGCACCGTCCCAGGTCTATGGCCTGGCGCTGGCGCACAAGCACACGCCTGAAATCCAGGAATACGCCGGGCTGGCGCACCGTCCGTTCTTCGTGCCGGCCTATGGCGCCTACCGGCAGGGAATCGTTCTGACCGTGCCGCTTGAGCTGCGCCTGTTGGCGAGTGGCGTCGACGGTGTCCGGTTGCAGGCATGCCTTGCGCATCACTACGCGAATGTGCGCCACGTCAAGGTCATGTCGCTTGCGGAGACACAAGCGATGGCGCACCTCGATCCGCAGGCGCTGAACGGAACCAACGACCTGCAGCTGGGTGTGTTCGCCAATGCGGACCACGGGCAGGTACTGCTGTCCGCCGTCTTCGACAACCTGGGCAAGGGCGCGTCTGGCGCGGCTGTTCAGAACCTCGAGTTGATGCTGAGCGCGTAGCCAGCGCGCTCAGCGGGGATAGCCGATCTCGGCGATGTCATCCGCGAGCGACGCCAGATCGATATCGGGATTGAGCCGCTGGACGAACGCGACGCTGAGCGGCTCGTGGCGGTAGATCGCGGCCACATCGTCCACATCGACATCGCACTGGTAGTAGTCGCTGGCGAACTCGACGTATTGCTCAGGTCGTCCCGCAAGAATGCCGAGCAACTCGGCCGATCCATCGGGATCTTCGCCCGCTGGAAGCTCGACCTGTCCGCACGACCACTGCTCGTCATCGCTCAGGCGCCAGATGCAGAACGTGCTGTCCTGGGTGGTGAATGCGGGCTCCCGCAAGAGGTTCGCGTGGAACGCTGCCGGCAAGCGGTCGAAGATGGCCGGCTGCGGATTGCCGGGCCTGAACATCGGTGCCTCATGCGCGAGGCCATGAATGGCGGCGCCCGCCGCGCAGAAGATGGCGAACCAATGGTCGCCCGAGCCGTTGCGCATCGAAGCCATCATTGCGTCATCCGACCACACCTGGTTGAACGAGTAGTACCGATACTCCCACTCCGGCGACAGAATGGCGTCGAGCATCGCAAGCGACTGCGCCAGCCTTTTCAGTTCTGGAATGGCCGGGAGGTCTTTCAGGTTCTTCGTCGAGAGGGTCATGGCATCCCTTGTTTTTCCGCGAATTCGATCTGCGCCTGTATCTCCTGGATCACCGCCGCCTTCTCCCGGTTGTAGACCTCCGGATTGACGGGATCGATCGTGTGCGCGTGGTCCTTGGCCTCTTCGTACTTCCTGCGCAGGTCGGGACGCCTGTCGAGGATGTCCATGAAGGCCAGCGAGTCCTTGTGCACCGGATCGCCACGGTGGCAGATGTGGATGTTGATGTTGAACCTGCGCCCGTCGTGCACGACGCTCGCGCATACATAGGGTTTCTCATCTTTATCCACCCATACGGCACGCCGATGAAACCCGAGCGCCTCGAACGCCTGTTGCTCGCGGCGCAAATCCTCCCTCTGCGTGATGGCAACAGCATCGACCATCGGCTTTCCCCGCAGGCCACGAATGGCGGTGCTGCCGATGTGAACGAGCTCCACGCCCTCGAGGTGCTCCTGAATGTGGCGCTGAACTTGCGCGAACACCTCGGCGTACGCGGGGTCGTAGGGCAGGATGTTGCGGTGTTCCAGGCTCTCATCGAACGCATCGATCTTCATGATTGCTCCATGCGAATTGTTCATCGCGGGTGACCACGCCGGGTCGAATGGTAGTCCGCTACCCGTCGCACGACCGGCTCGCGAAGCATCGACACGCCTGAGGCTGTCTGCGTCGTCGAAGCCGGTGCAGCAGCTGGACCGTACGCTGTGCGAGATCGCTGCGCGACATGGGGAGGCGCGGTGCGATTGGGTCATGCAGGAGATGGAGTACCCGGGGCCGCCCGCCGCAACCTGTGCAGGTTGATCGCGCGGACCAGCAGACCAGCAAGTGCCAGACCGGCTACGATCTTGCCGATTCAATTCGGGTCGAGTGCTGCAATGAGGAACTGATCGAATGACCACGATTGTCGAAAACACCGGCTTCGTCACGCTCATCAACGTCTTCAAGGTCGATCCCCAAAGACAACAGGATCTCATCGACCTGCTCACGCGTGCCACCGATACATCCGTGCGCCACGTGCCAGGCTTTGTTTCCGCGGCGCTTCACCGCAGCGTCGATGGCACGAAGGTCACGATGTACGCGCAATGGCAGAGCGCTGAGCACTACCAGGCCATGCGCGCGAACCCGGTCGCTTCCCCTTACCTCGAACAGGCACTTGCCATTGCCACGTTCGACCCGGGAATGTACGAGGTGGCCAAGGTCTTCTCTGCATCTGCCGGACCGAGCGGCGACTGATGCCTGTCCCTCGAAACAGGCCGCCTCCGGGGAAGACTGACCGTTGGCCCAACATATGGAAGACGAATCACGTCCGCAACGCATGAACTCCTTCGATTTCGACACGCTGCGCATTCAGATCCGCGAAGCGGCCCGCTCCGCCTTCGGCGCGCTGCGTGCACAGCATCCTGGCGAACGGTTCTATGCCATGGCGCTGTACACCGACGACGGCGCGATGACGGTGTGCCCGAGCGCCAACAGTGAGGAAGCTTTTCAGCGCATGCTGCTGGACGGCGACTTCAGCGATCCCGCCGACGTCGCGTACGCCCGCTGGGGCACTGCGGAGTGGGCCTACGAAGCCCTGCATGCGGAACAGTTCGACGCACCGTGCGAGCGCCTTCGCACCCATGTGTCGACGCTGGGCGGCGGCCGTGCCTTCGGCGCCTTCTGCTCGCGACTGCACGACGCGATGACTCAGGCACTGGCCGAGCTGGATCAGGAAGGCTTCTTCGGCACCGGCGCCGACAGGCAGGCGTTGACCCTGTTCTGCAGCATCTCGGACTCCGACGAAGCCGAAGCGCTGGAGGACCGGTCAGCGAAGCAGCTGAATCCGCCTGCAGTATTCGCTGCCTTCAAGAAGCGCTGGGACGCCTCCTCTACCTGATCCACGGCCGCGCTCAATCCACGCGGATATTGCGCGCCTTCACCAACGCACTCACCCGCCCCGTCTCGTCCTGCACGAACTTCGCGAACGCCTCTGGCGTCGTGCCCGCAGGCTCCAGTCCGAACTGCAGCAGCTTCTGCTTCACGGTGGGATCGTTGACCGCCGCCTGTACCGCCTTGCCCAACCGCTGCACGACATCCGCCGGCGTGCCCTTAGGCAGAAACACGCCGTTCCACTCGACCACGTTGTAGCCCGGCAGGCCCGACTCGGCGAGCGTCGGCGTCTCGGGCAATCCGTTCACGCGCCTGCTGGAGCTCACCGCCAGCGCGCGCAGCTTGCCCGACTTGACATAGCCCAGCGTCGAGGCCACGTTGCCGAAATACGCCGACACCTGCTCGCCCATCACGTCGGTCAGCGCGGGCGCGCCGCCCTTGTAGGGCACGTGCATCAGGTTGACCTTGGCCTGCTCGTTCAGCGCCTCGCCCGCCAGGTGCGAGCCGGTGCCGCCGCCGGCCGAGGCGAAGCTCAGCTTGCCGGGGTTCTTGCGCGCGAAGTCGAGGAACTCGGCCACCGTCTTGTACGGCGCGGTGGCGGGCACGACCAAGATCTGCGGCGCGGTGGCCACGAGCGAGACGGGAATGAAATCCTTCGCCGCGTCGAACGGCAACTTGCGCAGCGACGGGTTCACCGAGAACGCCGAGGCGTCGTAGAGCACGGTGTAGCCGTCGGCAGGTGCCTTGGCCACGTTGTCCTCGCCGATCACGCCGCCCGCACCGGGCTTGTTGTCGATGACGATCTGCTGGCCGAGCGCAGCGCTCATCTGCTGCGCGACGACGCGCGCGGTGTTGTCCGCGCCGCCGCCCGCGGCATAGGGCACGACCATGCGGATGGGCTTGTCGGGCCACGCGGCCCAGCCGAGCAACGGGGCGCACGCGGCCAGCGCGGCAATCGATTTCAGGAGGCGTCTCTTCGTCATTCGGATGTCTCGGTCTTTGTCGTTTCTGGAAAGTCGTAGAGGAGCGCCGGGTTCTCGACGAGCACGCGATGGCGCGTGGCCTCGTCGGGCACCCATTGGCTCAGCAGGTCGAACAGCGCCGCGTCGTCGGGCTTGGCAATGGGCTCGGTCGGGTGCGGCCAGTCGCTGCCCCACACCACGCGCTCGGGGGCCTGGCGGACCCAGGCCTGCGCGATGGCCGTCGTGTCGGCGTAACCACCCGCCGCGCCGGTCTTCGAGTCGAGGTAGGGGCCGGAGAGCTTGACCCACGTATGGCCGTTGTCGCGCAACCGGCTCACCACGTCGAACGCGGGATGCGAAAGCGCATCGGGCAGCGGCGGGCGCGCGAGATGGTCGAAGACGATCGTGCACGGCAGGCGCGCGAGCAGGTCCGCGTGCGCCACGATCTGATCGGCGCTCCAGTGCAGCTGCACATGCCAGCCGAGCGCATGCACACGCTGCGCGAGCGGCTCGACCATCGAGAAATCGGTCGCCGCATTGGCCGGTGTGTAGAGCGTGAAGCGGATGCCGCGAATGCCGCCTGCGTGCAGTCGCTCCAGTTCGGCGTCGCTCACGTCGGGGTGGAGCACCGCGACACCGCGCGTCTGTGTGGGGCCGAGCGCGTGGATGGCGTCCAGCGTCACGCTGTTGTCGGTGCCGTGCACGCGCGGCTGCACGACGACCGTGCGCTGCGTGCCGATGCGTTGTTGCAGCAGGCGGTAGTCGTCGACGGTGGCTTTGTCGACCATGGCGTCCGGCGAGCCGTGCAGCGCGAAACGGCGGTCGTAGATGTGCATGTGCGAATCGCACGCGCCCACCGGCGCCACGCTGGCAGGTGGGCGCGTGCCACTGCTGTTGGGATAGACGACGTCCATGCGCGTATCAGTCTGCCGCGTTCGCGGTCTTCATCAGCACCTCGTCGGTGTGCTGCCCCAGCGTTGGCGCGGCGAAGGGCTCGGGGCCGGGCGTGCGTCCGAACTTCACCGCTCTCGTGAATCCGCGATACGACCCGAGCGTGGGATGCGCGAAGTTCGCCACCATGTCCTCGGCCAACACCTGTTCGTTGTCGAACATGTCCTCGACTGTGCGGGCGGCCGCGCAAGGGACCTCCTCGCCGAACAGTTCTTCCCATTCGAGCGCGGTGCGCGAAGCCAGCGCCTCGCGCAGGCGCGGAACGATCTCCGCAAAGTGCTGCGCACGCTTGCGCACCGAGTCGTAGCGCTCGTCGGCCGCGAGCTCAGGCAGGCCCACCTTGGCACACAGCGCCTGCCAGAAGTGCGGCGTGTTGGCCGAGATGTAGAGGTGGCCCTCGCGCGTCGGATGCAGGCCGGTGATGCCGCCCGAGCGCATGTCGCGCCCCACGTCCTTCGGCTCGCCCTCGGCCCACACCATGCGCGCCGATTGCATCGTGAGCGCGGAGCGCAGCAGCGACACGCCGACGAACTGCCCTTCCCCGCTCTTCTCGCGCTCGTACAACGCCGAGGCCACGCCGGCCGCCACCAATGCGGCCGCGTAGTAGTCGACCACCGAGCCGTAGATGATCTCGGGCGGCTCGCCGCGCTTGCCCTGCAGCGCGCACATGCCGGTCATGCTCTGCAGCACCTGGTCGTAGCCCGCCTTCTCGCGCAGCGGGCCGGTCTCGCCATAGCCCGTGAGGCTGCAATAGATGAGGCGCGGATTGATCGCCTTCAGCTGGTCGTACGCGATGCCCAGCCGCGGCGGCACGCTGGGCCGGAAGTTGTGCACCAGCACGTCGGCGGTGCGCACCAGCGCCATCAGCGCGGCAAGGTCCTCTGCATTCTTCAGGTCGAGCACCACGCCGAGCTTGCTGCGGTTCACGCCGATGAAGGCGCGGCTCTCGGCTTCGAGCGTCGAGGGGTACTTGCGCAGGTTGTCGCCCGCGGGTGGTTCGATCTTGATGACCTCGGCGCCCTGGTCGGCCAGCAGCGAGCAGCCGTACGGCCCCGCGATGTAGGCGCTCAGGTCGAGCACGCGCAGGCCGCTCAACGGTCCCGCGGGGCCGCTGCGCGCGGGCAGGCGTGTGTCGTCTTTGTCGGCGTCGAAGCTCATGGATCCTTCTTTCCTCAATCGTCAGTCGGCGGTGATGTTCTGCTGCTTGGCCAGCTTCTTCCAGCGCTCGACGTCCTCGGCAATGACCGTGCCGAACTGCGCGGGCGTGAGCGGCGTGGCAATGGCGCCTTCGCGCAGGAAGTTGGCGGTGATCTCGGGCTTGGCGAGGATCTTGTTGACCGCGCCGTTGAGCTTGGCCACCACATCGGGCGGCGTGCCTACGGGTGCCAGCAGGCCCCACCAGAGTTCGAATTCATAGCCGGGCACGGCCGTGGAAATCGGCGTGAGATCGGGCGCGATCGGGCTCGGCTTCAAGCTCGTGATGCCGACCGCGCGCAGCTTGCCGGCGCGCACCATCGGCAGCAGCGACGGCCCACTCGAAATCAGCAGCTGCGTCTGGTTGCCGATCAGGTCGGTCACGGCCGGGCCCATGCCCTTGTAGGGGATGTGCGCGATCTGCAGGTCGCCTACCTTGGCCTTGAGCAGCTCGGTGCCGAACTGGTTGACGCTGCCGGAGCCGGACGACGCGTAGTTGTACTGCCCCGGCTTCGCCTTGATGGCGGCGATGAGTTCGGCCGGCGTCTTGGCGGGAAAGTCGTTGTTCACCGCGACGATGAACGGGCCCTTGGCGAACATGGCTACGGGCGCGAGGCCCTTGACCGGATCGAATGGCAGCTTGGACTGCACCGCCGCGTTGGTCGTCATGCTCGACGACACGGCAACGAGCGTATAGCCGTCGGGAGCGGCCTTCGCGACCTGTCCGGTGCCGGTGTTGCCGCTCGCGCCGGGGCGGTTGTCGATGATCACTGGTTGTTTGAGTTCTTCGCCCAGTTCCTTGGCCACCTGCCGTGCGAAGGTGTCGTTCGAGCCGCCTGCCGGATAGGGCACGACGATGGTGATGGCCTTGGTCGGGTACGCGGCCTGCGCGAACGCGCTGCCGCTCAGCAGGCATCCGCCGGCGACGGCGGCCACTGCGAGCGCGCGCAGGCGAAATGACGGGGAAATCTTCATCTGTCTTGTCTCCTGATTTTTTTAAAGAAAGCGGAAAGCTCAGCCTGGCAGCAGGCCCAGGCTGCGCGCGCTCGCGACGATGGCGCGTGCGCGGATCACGAAAGGGATATCGATCATTTTTCCGTCGACCACGTAGGCGCCCACGCCCTTGGCATCGGCGTGGCGGGCGGCCTCGACCACCTTGCAGGCGTGGGCGATTTCTTCGTCGGTGGGCCGAAACACCTCGTTGGCGATCGCGATCTGGCTCGGGTGGATGCAGGTCTTGCCGAGAAAGCCGAGATTGCGCGACAGCATGGCCTCGGCGCGAAACCCATCGGCATCGCGGATGTCCGCGAACGCGCCGTCGTAGGCATAGACGCCCGCCTCGCCCGCGGCGATGCGCATCGCGAACATCGCCTGCTGGATGGCGGCCGGCTCGCGACGCGCGATGCCCAGCGGCTCGAACAGGTCGCCGAGCCCCAGCTGGAGGCCCGCCACGCGCGGATGGGCCAATGCAAGCTGCGCTGCGGTGCGCAAGGCCGAAGGCGCCTCGATGTTCAGCAGCAGGCCGATGGGCGTGCGCACGCCGTTGGCCTGCTCGGCACGCTCGATGGCCTCGACCGCCGCGCGCACATGCGCCGCACTCTCGGGCTTCGGAATGTTGATGAGGTGAACGCCGGGCTGGGCAACCGCCGCGATGTCGGCCGCGAAATGCGGCGTGTCCATCGCATTGACGCGCACGATCACGGTCTTGCCCGATGCGGCCGGCTCGCCGCCCTGCAGCAATTGCCGCACGGCATCGCGCGCCTCGCCCTTGCGCGGCTCCGACACCGCATCTTCCAGGTCGAAACACACGCCATCGGCCGCGCCGCCCAACGCCTTGTCGAACAACTCGGGACGCGTTCCGGGAACGAACAGTTTGCTTCTCATGCGCCGCAGTGTGCGCAGCGCCTGAGCAAAGAAAAACACATGCTCCCTATGATCAGATCATAGAAAATCTATCTTTCATGGAAACAGCCTACCTGCAAAGCTTTCTTCTGGTGGTGGAGTCGGGCTCGATGTCGGAGGCCGCGCGCCGGCTTGACCTGACCCCCGCTGCCGTGGCCCAGCAAATACGCACGCTGGAGCGCGAGCTCAACGCGCCGCTGCTCGCACGCGCGGGCCGCACGGTGCAGCCGACCGAGGCGGGGCACCTGCTGGTGCAGCGTGCGCGCAACCTGCTGCGCGAGGTGGGCGACATCAAGACGCTGCTGAACAGCGACGCGGCCGGCGGCGAGCTGCTCGTCGGCACCATCAACACGGCCATCCACAGCCTGCTGCCGGACATCCTCGCGCGCTTCGTGAAGACGCATCCCGGCGTGAAGGTGTTCCTGCAATCCGGCACGACGGCCACGCTCCACAAGGCGGTGCAGCAGGGCGAGCTCGATGCGGCCGTGTGCCTCTACCCGCCCTATGTGCTCGCCAAGACCTTCGACTGGTCGCTGCTGCGCGAGGAGCCGCTGGTGCTGCTCGCGCCCAGCCGGCTCGCCAGGCGCGATCCGCACGAGCTGCTGCGCACCTCGCCGCTCATCCGCTACGACCGGGCGCTGGGCGGCGGCAAGCAGGCCGACCGGTACCTCCGCGCCGCGGGCATCGTGCCGCAGGAGCGCTTCGAGCTCAGCTCGCTGCTGGCGATCGCGATGATGGTCGACCGCGGACTGGGCGTTTCGCTGGTGCCCGACATCGCATCGCCGCTGCTCGAAGGCCAGCGCGTGGCGAAGATCCCGCTGCCGCTGCCTTCGGAGCCGCGGCGTTTCGGCGTGCTGTGGCTGCGGGCGTCGCCCCGACAGCGGTTGATCCGGGGCTTCGTCGACAGCGCAGCATGCGTGATCGAGACGAAAGGCACGCCGACCTGAAGACACCCTGCGCCCTACGCCCGATCAGGTGAATGGCTACTTGCGCTTCTTTCCCGGAACGCCTAACTTGCGGGCCTGCACCAGTTCCTTGGTTGCGATGCACTATGCAGGTCAATGAATCCATCAGGTTCCAGAAAATTCCGCATCGGTCTGAACACACGCATGAGCCTCGGCGTTGCTGCAGTGGTGCTGGCAGCCACGTTTGCCGTTGCCACGATCGCGCTGCAATTCGTCAAGACCAGCATGCGGGAGTCGATTGCCCAGGAGGAGTTCGCGCGCATTACGGCCCTGGCGGATGCGGTTGACCAGAAATTCGTCAGCCGGCGCACGCTGCTGAAGACTTTCGGCGACAGCGCGGAGGCGCTCAGGCTGCCGGATGCGGCGCCGCTGCAGGCTTTTCTGGAACGGCACGTGTCGCTGCACGAGGCGTTCGACAACGTGGCCTTCATCGACATGGATGGCAACCTGGTAGCCAACCTCAACAACGCCAGCCAGGTCCGCAAGGTGAACGTCAAGGATCGCGCGTATTTCCGGGACACGGTGGCCTCCAAGGCGGGCGTGATCTCGGAGCCCTACCGCAACCGGTTGAACGGCCTGGCGCAAGTTGCCATCACCGAGCCGGTGCTAGACAGCGCCGGGCGCGTGCAGTTCGTGATCTCGGGTTCCATCAACCTGAAGGAGCGCAACATCCTGGGCGAGCTTGCGAGTGTCAGGTTCGGCGATACGGGGTACCTGTTCATCACCACGACGAACGGCGTCATCGTGGACCATCCCCGCGAAGAGCGCGTGCTCGAAGCGGCGAGCCCGGACACGGCGCGCAACCCCGAGATAGAGCGCGCCATCGCGGGCTTCGAGGGCGCGACCGAAGGCGTCAATCGGGCCGGCGTGCACGGCCTCTATGCGTTCAGGCGCCTGCGACAGGCGGACTGGATCATGGGCGCCATGTATCCGCGCGACGAGGCGTTTGCGCACGTCGATGCCATCGAGCGCGCCGCCTGGGCCGGGGCCTTCGTGCTCGCGCTGCTGGCGGGTGCGATCGCGCTGGGCGTCGTGCGGCAGCAGCTCAAGCCACTTACCGCGCTGCACCGGCACATGCTGGATGCGCAAGCCGCACCGGCCGAGGTGGCGGCACTGCGCACCTACACCAACGATGAAATCGGCGACCTCTCGCGCACCTTCGACCGGCTGATGCGGCAACGGCAGGCGGACGAGAAGTTCCTGCGCGACATCACCGACAACCTCCCGGCCATGGTGTCGCATGCCGACGCGCAGGGCCGCTACACGTTCGTGAACGCCCGCCTGTGCGAGAAGCTGGGCCAGAGCGCCGCGCAGCTCATCGGGCAGCCGGTGCAAAGCATGCGCAGCCCCGGTGACGACGCGGCCCTCGAAGCGGGGCTGCAGCGCGTGGCGGCGGGTGAATCGGTCAGCCTGGAGCGCCGCGACACGTCGGGGCCCGGCGCGGAAGAGCGCTTTTTCCAGACCGACCTGATTCCCGACCTCGACAACGCCGGGCAGTACCGCGGCTACTACGCCATGACCTTCGACGTGACGGAGCGCAAGCGCATCGAGGTCAGCCTGGCGCACAGCGAGGCGAAGGTCCGCATCATTGCGGACAACATTCCTGCGCTGGTGTCGCATGTCGATGCATCGCTCAACTACACCTTCGTGAACGCCCATATCCGGGCGCTGCACCAGAACGATTCGATGGTCGGCCAGTCGATGCCCGAGGCGCGCGGCGCGGCGGATTTCGCCATCGTCGAGCCCTACATCCGGCGGGCGCTGGCCGGCGAGACCGTGGTCATCGAGAAAAAAGGCGATCCTGCGCGCGGCATCGGCGAGCGCACCTACAAGGCCCACTACATTCCCGACCAGGACGCCAGCGGCGCGGTGCAGGGCGTGTTCGCGATGACCTTCGACATCACCGATGAAGTGAACGTGCGCAAGGCCCTGACCGAGCAGGAGAAGCGGCTGCGCGACGTGACCGACAGCATTCCCGCGCTGGTCGGCTATTTCGACACCGGGGAAAACTGCCTCTACGCCAACAGCCGCGCACGGCAGATGGCAGGCCATGGCGACCTTCCGCTGGACGGCGTCACGCTGCGCTCGGCCCTGGGCGCATCGATGTACGCACAGCACGCGCCCTACATCCCGGTGGTGCTCGCGGGCAAGCAGGTTCGCTTTCCGCTTCATGCGCCGCTGCACGGCAAGGACGGGTACTTCCAGGCGCACCTGGTACCCGACAAGGACCTGGGCGGCCGCGTCCTGGGCTTCTACCTCATGACCTTCAACATCACCGCGCTCAAGGAGGCGGAGCTGCAGCGCGCCGACAGCGAGAACCGCCTGCGCACCATCACCGACAACCTGCCTGCGCTCATCACCTACATCGACCGCGAGGAGAACGTGACCTTCGCCAATGCCACCCATCGCGAGTGGCTCGGGCTCGAACCCTCCCAACTGCTGGGCCGCCCGCTTCACGACGTGGTGGGCGCCGGCGTGTACCGCAAGCGCAAGGCCATGATCGACCGGGCACTCGCCGGCGAGCGCGTGGAGTTCGAGGACCAGACCGGAACCGGCGGCGCGGACCGCGTCACACGCGTCAGCCTGGTGCCCGACATCGGCGCGGACGGATCCACCCACGGCATCTTCTCGCTGTGCCTGGACATCACGGCCCTGAAAGCGGTGGAGAGCCAACTGATCGAGCTGGCCCGGCTCGACACGCTCACGGGCCTGCCGAACCGGCTCGCCTTCAACGAACTCCTGCCCGCGGCGCTCCTGCGTGCGCAGCGCACCGGAAACGCGATGGCCCTGATGTTCCTGGACATCGACGCGTTCAAGACCATCAACGACACACTGGGCCACGCAGGCGGCGACAGCGTTCTGGCCGAATACGCCAATCGCCTGCGGTCCAGCGTGCGCGCCACCGACACCGTGGCGCGGCTGGCGGGAGACGAGTTCGTCGTCGTGCTGGAAAACCTGCCTGCGCGGGAGGCGGCGGCAGCGGTTGCACAGAAGATCCTTGCGCAGATTCGCACGCCCGCGTTTCGCCTCGACGGCCAGCTGCTGCAGGTCACGACGAGCCTCGGCATCGCGTTCCGCCAGGGCGGCGACGCGCCGGTCACGGCCGAGGAATTGCTGGCACATGCGGACAGCGCGCTGTACGCGGCCAAGTCAGCGGGAAGGAACAGGTTCGAATTTTCCGATTGATCCTTTGCCTTTGAACCGCGGCCGCAGCACCGCTCGACGCCAATGCGCGTCATGCACGCGGGCGCAGAGAAACCAGAACAGGAGACCCCTTCCATGCCATCCGCCGAAGTCACCACACCGGAACAACTGCTGGCCGAACTCGATGCCCAGACCCGCACGCCGATTGCGCAGATCGGCCAGGCGCTGATGGCACTGGGCATGATCACCGCAGCGCAGTTGCGCGGCGGGCTGGCGCAGCAGCAACTCGCCCCCAAGGTGCCGCTGGGCGAGACGCTGGTGCGCATGGGCATGATCAACCGCGCCCAGCTGCAGACGGCGCTGGTGCACAAGATGGGCTATCCGCTGGTCAACCTGCACCTGTTCGCGCCGTCCGCCGAGGCCCTGCGCAAGATCGGCCACAGCGCGGCACGGCGCCTGCAGGTGATGCCGCTGATGCTGCACGAGGGCCGCCTGGTCCTCGCGCTGGACGATCCCTCGAACCGGCGTTCGGCCATCGACGAGGTGGAATTCATTGCCCAGGCGAAGGTCATTCCGGTGGTCGGGAAATGCCTCGACCTGGACGGCGTGCTGCACAAGGCCTACGAGAAGCTTGGGGATCCCGCGACGGTGCGCCCGGCCAGCTTCGACCCGATGCGGCCGCTGGAGTTCGACATGGCCGGCACCAGCGAACTGCTCGAGACGCTCGAGAAAGAAGGCCGCTCGATCGCCAGCACCGAGGCGCCGATCGAGCAATCGGACAACTCGCTGGTGCGCATGATCAACAGCATGATCCTGGAGGCACACAGCGAGGGCGCATCGGACATCCATGTCGAAAGCTCGCCCGGCGACGAGAAGACCCGCATCCGGTTTCGCCGCGACGGCCGCCTCTATACGTACCTGGAGCTTCCGTCCAGCTATCGCAACGCCGTGGTGGCGCGCATCAAGATCATGTGCGACCTGGACATCAGCGAGAAGCGCAAGCCGCAGGACGGCAAGATCAATTTCGGCAAGTACTCGCCGCAGCACCGCATCGAGCTGCGCGTGGCCACCATCCCGACCAACAACGGCCTGGAAGACGTGGTCATGCGCATCCTTGCGTCGGCCAGGCCCATCGCGATGAACGCGCTGGGCCTCTCGCCGCGCAATCTCGCCCAGTTCACGCAGGCGGTCGAGCGCCCCTACGGCATGGTGCTGTGCGTCGGCCCCACGGGTTCGGGCAAGACCACGACGCTGCACTCGGCGCTGATGCACATCAACACGCCGGAGCGAAAGATCTGGACCGCGGAAGACCCGATCGAGATCACGCAGGCGGGCCTGCGGCAGGTGCAGGTCAATCCGCGGATCGACTGGACCTTTGCCAAGGCCCTGCGGGCCTTCGTGCGCGCCGACCCCGACGTGATCATGGTGGGCGAGATCCGCGACGAGGAAACCGCCAGGACGGCCATCGAGGCTTCATTGACCGGCCACCTGGTGCTTTCGACGCTGCACACCAACAGCGCCCCCGAGACCGTGACGCGGCTGCTCGACATGGGCATGGACCCCTTCAATTTCGCCGACTCCCTGCTGGCAGTGCTGGCTCAGCGGCTGGTGCGCCGCCTCTGCACCCAGTGCACCACCAGCAGCCCCGCGAGCCCCGAAAAGGTCGAGGAACTGCTGGCCGACTACATGCATGCATTCGGCGCGGAGGCCACGCCCGCCGAACGCGAGGCGGTGCACCGCGACTGGATCGCACGCCATGGGCACGACGGTCGTCTGCACACCTTCACCAGCACCGGATGCCCGCATTGCGGCGACACCGGCTTCAAGGGCCGCGTCGGCATCCACGAGCTCATGGTGGTGTCCAGGACGCTTCGCCGCCTGGTGCAGAACGGGGCGCGTGCCGAGGAACTGCAGGAGGCCGCGCTGCGCGAAGGCATGCGCACGCTGCGTCAGGACGGTATCGAGAAGGTGCTGGCCGGGCAGACGACCATCGAGGAAGTGCGCGCGACCAGCAACCTGTGAGCAGGCCCTAGGCGGTGCCCCATGCCACCGCCGGCAATGCGGCAATGGCGGGCCTTGCGAAGAAGTAGCCCTGGAACAGGTCCACGCCGAGCGCATGAAGGGCGCCGACCTCTTCCGGTATCTCGACGCCTTCGGCGATCACCCGGATGTGCAGCTCGTCGCAGGTGGCGACGAAGCCTCTCACGATGGCCAGCCGGACCGGGTCGGCATGGATGTTCCGCACCAGGCTCATGTCGATCTTCAAGACGTCTGGCTGGAACGCGGCGAGCATCCCGAAACCGGCATAAGCGGCGCCGAAATCATCGATGGCCGAGGTGAAGCCGTGGCGCCTGAAGTCCTGGAAGACGGCCGCGAGTCCGGGCAGGTCGATCGTCCGCTCGCCCTCGGTGACCTCGAACATGAGGCGGTTCACCGGAAAATTGCAATGCTGTGCGGCGGCCATGGCGGTGCGAAAGCACTCGGGCCGACCGGCCACATCGTTGGGCAGCACGTTGAGGCTGAGCCTGGATGCCATGCCCAGCCCCGCCGCCATTTCAATGGCCTTCACGCGGCAGGCTTCGTGAAACGCGAAGCGCTGCGACGCATCGATGCCGGCGAGCACTTCCGTGGCGCCTTGTCCCGAGAGGCCGCGCACCAGCGCTTCGTGCGCAAAGATCTCGCGCCGCGCGACATCCACGATCGGCTGGAACGCCATGGTGAACGCCGAGCCGAAGCCGGGGAAGCTGGCATCGGCGAGGTTTTGGGCTGTCGCGGACATGGGACTCGCGGTTCGGAGGGAAGGCGTTCTGGCGGGAGTGCGGGGCGACCACTGTAAGCGTTTTTTTACTCTCGGCGGCCGCGCTTGCGTATCGGGTCGCAGCAGCATCGTGCCGCAGGGGGGCTTCGAGCTCGTCAACAGCGGAAATCGTGGCCGCGGGCAAGCGCACCGGCAGGCCATAGACACCAAAGTTTGCGTGACCTATGGCACTGGTGAACATGGGTGCTCCCGCGCCATAGTTCGGCGCGCCCGGAGGCGAATCCAAACCTCCGGGCTTCTTTTTTAGAACAAAGAGGGAAGCTCATGAACACAAGATTTCTATTGGCGGCCGTGGCCGCCGCGACGCTGGCCGCCTGCGGTGGAGGTGGTGATGGCGGTGGTGGCGGATTTCCGGCCGTGCCGCTGGTCCCGCCGCCCGCTCCGGCCCCGGCCCCAGCGCCAGCACCGGCCCCCGCGCCGGCACCCAACCCCGACAACACCTCCTCTGCAGCCTGCTTCAACGAAGCCGACCTGCACGAGGGCACCACGTCGGTGGTGGAACTGGACATCACTTCCAACGGCGAAACGCTCAAGCAGCGCGTGACCACGGTCACCCGCGCCCGCGAGTCCTTCGCCGACGCGACCCCGGTGCGGCTGCTGCGCACCAGCTTCAACTACTTCAACAACTCGGAAGCGACGGACCGGCAGTACATCGACTTCGTGGACGGAAAGATCCTGCGATACGGCTCCCGCAACGGTGGTGAAGATGCCGATCCCGGACTCGGTACCAACACCAACGTGCCGACATTCGCCATGCCCGTCATGTCGCCGGGCCAGACGCTGGACATCAACTATGTCGTCAAGACCGTGAGCGCCGGGGGCAATTCCGAGCAGCCCATCTCGGGGACCGACACCTACGTCGGTCGCGAAACGCTCGACACGCCCATGGGCGCCATCAGCGCCTGCAAGTTCTCGGGGGTCAGTCGCTTCCGGCAGGTGGACGGATCGGATCTCGTGCAAAACCAGGACAACTGGATCGCTGCCGACGGCCCCTACCGCGGCCAGATGCTCAAGCTCGTGACGCGCGTCGGCGAGACCGTTGGCACGGTTGCCGCCACGAAGATCACCTACACGCCGAAGTAAGGCACGGCGTTGCAGTCTGCCCCTGGGCTCAGGGGCAGACCAGTTCCGTCTTCGACACCGCGCACAACCTGGTCACCTCGGCCTTCGACAGGAACTCTGTGGTCAGGCTGTTGAGCATCAACACGGACGGATAAAGGCGCGCGTCCTGCGGGTTCGCGCGATACGCCTTCTGCAACAGTTGCTGGCCCGCCTTGTTGCAGTTCTTGCGCTGCATGCGGTTGATTTCCTTGTCGCGCGCGGAGCCGTCGCCGTTGAACTCGCCCGCGAAGTGAAAGCACATCTCGGTGTCGGAGACGGCCTTCTGAAGGGCTTTCTCGTCCTTCGAGAACTTCACGGGCTCGGCGGCGAACGACGACGAGGCCGACAGCAACAGCAACGCGGCGCCCGCAACGGTGAACATCAGCTTCATGGTGCGAATCCTTCCTTGAATGAAAAAAGGGCCGCCCTGGGCGACCCTCTCTGTGTGCATCGCCGCAGCGATTACTTCTTGTCGCCGCCCGGCACCTTGCCTTCGACGCCCTTCACGTAGAAGTTGATGCCCGTCAGGAACTTGTCGTCGGCCACCGCGTCCTTGGCGACCACTTCCTTGCCGTCCTGGCCGAGGATCGGGCCCTTCCAGATCACGAAGCTGCCGTCCTTCAGGCCCTTCTTCACTTCCTCGACCTTGGCCTTGGTTTCGGCCGGCACGTCCTCGGCGATCGAGACGAGGTCGATGGCGCCTTCCTTCACGCCCCACCAGGCCTGGCCGGTCGCCCACTTACCGTCGAGCGCGTCCTGCGTGGCCTTGATGTAGTACGGCGCCCAGTTGATGGTGGCCGAGCCGAGGTGGGCCTTGGGGCCGTAGGCGGTCATGTCCGAATCCCAGCCGAAGGCGCGCTTGCCCTTCTCTTGTGCAGTCTTGAGCACGGCGGGCGAATCGGTGTTCTGGAACAGGATGTCGGCGCCGCCGTTGATGAGCGCGGTGGCCGCTTCGGTTTCCTTGGGCGGGCTGAACCATTCGTTGACCCACACGACCTTGGTGGTGATCTTCGGGTTGACCGACTGCGCGCCCAGCGTGAAGCTGTTGATGTTGCGCAGCACTTCGGGAATCGGCACCGAGCCGACGACGCCGAGCGTGTTGCTCTTGGTCATGGCACCGGCGATCACGCCGGCCATGTACGCGCCTTCGTACGTGCGGCTGTCGTAGGTGCGCATGTTGTCGGCCGTCTTGTAGCCGGTGGCGTGCTCGAACTTCACGTCCTTGCTGTCGGTGGCGACCTTGAGCATGGGCTCCATGTAGCCGAAGGTGGTGCCGAAGATCAGCTTGTTGCCCTGGCCGACCATGTCGCGGAACACGCGCTCGGCGTCGGCGCCTTCGGGCACGCTTTCCACGAAGGTGGTCTTGATCTTGTCGCCGAATTCCTTCTCGAGCGCCTTGCGGCCGTTGTCGTGCGCGAAGGTCCAGCCGCCGTCGCCCACCGGGCCGATGTATGCGAATGCGATGTTGAGCGGCGCGGCCGGAGCCGGCGCGGCTGCAGCAGGTGCCGGGGCCGGCGCGGGGGCCGCGGCCGGTGCTGCCGCTTCTTCTTTCTTGCCGCAGCCGATCAGGGCTGCCGAAGCGACCGCCGTGAGGGCAGCCAGCTTGAGCAGGGAGCGCTTGTTCAGATCATTCATTGTCGGAAATCCTCAAAAAGGACGGGTTGGCGGGAAAACGAAAAACGCGATTATGAGCCGGGGTAGAACGGTTTCCCTATGGAAGCCGGCATGTTGATACGGATGAACGCCGGGTTGCGCGAGATCAGCGCCAGCACCACGATGGGCGCGATGTACTGCAGCATGCTGAGGAACTGGCTCGGCACGTCCACCCCGCTGCTCTGCAGGTGGAAGCCCAGCATCGAGACGCCGCCGAACAGGTAGGCGCCCAGCAGCACGCGAATCGGCCGCCAGGTGGCGAAGGTGGTGAGCGCCAGCGCGATCCAGCCGCGGCCCGCGACCATGCCTTCGACCCACAGGGGCGTGTAGACGGTCGAGAGGTAGGCGCCGGCCAGCCCGCAGAGCGCACCGCCCGCAATCACCGCCATGAAGCGGATGCGCCGCACCGGGTAGCCGAGCGCATGCGCCGACTCTGGCGATTCGCCAACCGAGCGCAGCACGAGGCCGGCGCGCGTGCGGTACAAAAACCAGATGAGCCCGACGGTCAGCACCACCGCGAAATACACCATCGGGTGATGGCGAAAGAGCGCGGGGCCGACGAGCGGAATGTCAGCCAGCACGGGGATCGCATACGGCACGCTCTCGGGCAGCTTGGCCTGCACGAAGTTGATGCCGGCGAAGGCCGAGAAGCCCACGCCGAAGAGGCTGAGCGCGAGCCCCGTCGCGTACTGGTTGGTGTTGAGCCAGATCACCAGCACGCCGAAGAACGCCGCGAGCAAGGCGCCCGCGGCCATGCCGGCGAGGAAGCCGAGCCAGGGGTTGTGCGTAACGACCACCGTCGCGAAGCCCGCGATGGCGGCGCAGAGCATCATGCCCTCGGCACCGAGGTTGACGATGCCGGCCTTCTCGTTGATCAGCAGGCCCAGTGCCGCGATCGCGAGCACGGTGCCGGCGCTCAACGTCGAGCCGAGCAGGAGTGCGTAGCTGTCCATGTCAGAGGGCTCCTTCGGTCGGACGCGCAACCGGCGCGGTCAGCGGCGTGCTGACTTGCAGCGAACTCGTCGTGAGAATGGCCTTGGCCGCCGCCTTGCGGCGGATGCGATAGGCGATGAGTGTGTCGCAAGCCAGCAGCGTGAACAGCAGCAGCCCCTGGAACACACCGGTCAGTGACTTGGGCAGCCCGAGGCGCGACTGCGCCAGTTCGCCACCGATGTAGAACATGCTCATGAGGATGGCCGAAAACACCATGCCCACCGGATGCAGCCGCCCGACGAAGGCCACGATGATGGCCGCGAAGCCGTAGCCGGCCGGCACGTAAGGCGTGAGCTGGCCGAGCGGCCCGGCGACTTCGAGCGCACCGGCCAGGCCTGCCGCGCCGCCCGAGGTGAGCAGCGCGATCCACACCGCGCGCCGTGCCGAGAAGCCCGCATAGCGCGCAGCGGCCGGAGCGAGGCCGCCGACCTGCTGCGCGAAGCCCGCGCGCGTGCGGAACAGGAACACCCACAGCGCGCCCACGCCCACCAGCGCGATGATCAGCCCGATGCTCACGCGCGAGCCCTTGAAGAGCCGCGGAATCTGCGTGACCGCCTCGAAGGTCTTGGACTGCGGGAAGTTGTAGCCGTTCGGGTCCTTCCAAGGGCCGAAGACCATGTAGCTCAGGAGCAGCGTGGCCACGTACACCAGCATCAGGCTCACGAGGATTTCGTTGGCGTTGAACTTGTCGCGAAGGAACGCCACGATGCCCGCCCACACCATGCCGCCGAGCGTGCCCGCGACGAGGATGGCGACGACGATCCACGAACCCGTGTTCTTGTCGGCCAAGAGCGCCACGCCGCCCGCGACGATGGCGCCGAACACGAACTGACCCTCGGCGCCGATGTTCCACACGTTGGAGCGGAAGCACACCGCAAGACCCAGCGCGATGATGAGCAGCGGCGTCGCCTTGATCATCAGCTCGCCGAGCGCGTAGCCGTTCTTGATGGGTTCGTAGAAGAACACCATCAGGCCCTTGACCGGGTCCTTGCCGAGGGCAGCGAAGAGCGCCACGCCGATCAGCACCGTGATGAGCAGCGCCAGGATCGGCGAGGCAAAGGTCCAGAAGCGCGAGAGTTCCGGCCGGGGTTCGAGCTTAAGCATGGGCCGCCTCCTTGCTGGTCTGGCTGGTCGCGCCTTGCCAGAGCCCACTCATCCATTCGCCGATCTGCGGCAGCGTGGCCGCGGCGCGGTCGATGGAGGGCGAGAGCCGGCCCTTCGCGATCACATGCAGGCGGTCGCTGATGTCGAACAGCTCGTCGAGCTCCTCGCTCACCACCAGCACCGCGCAGCCGGCATCGCGCAGCGCGAGGATCTCGCCGCGGATGAGCGCGGCCGCGCCCACGTCCACGCCCCAGGTGGGCTGAGAGACGATGAAGAGCTTGGGGTCGGCATCGATCTCGCGGCCGACGATGAATTTCTGCAGGTTGCCGCCCGAGAGCGAACGCGCCGCCGCATTCGGGCCGCCGGCCTTGACGTTGAAGCGCTCGATGATGCTTTTGGCGTGTTTCTCGAGCGCCGAGGTGCGGATCCATCCGCCCTTGCCCACCGCATTGCTGCGCGTGAGCAGCAGGTTGTGCGCGAGTCCCAGCGTGGGCACCGCGCCGCGGCCGAGGCGCTCCTCGGGCACGAAGTGCAGGCCCAGGGCGCGGCGTGCGCGTGGCCTGAGCCGGCCGGCGGGCTTGTCGAACACCTGGACCATCGAGGCGTCGGCGCGCACGTCCTCGCCCGAGAGCGTGTAGAGCAGTTCCTTCTGGCCATTGCCCGAGACGCCCGCAATGCCGACCACTTCGCCCGCGCGCACCTCGAACGAGATGCCGTCGAGGTCGACGCCGAACTGGTCTTCGCGCGCCAGCGTGAGCCCCTTCACGCGCAGCGCCACCGCGCCCGCGTGCACCGGCCGGTGCTGCAACGGCGGCGGCTCGCTGCCGATCATCAGCCGCGAGAGCGATTCATTGCTCTCGTTCTGCGGATTGCACACGCCCGTGACCTTGCCGCCGCGCAGCACCGTGCAGGCGGTGCACAGCTCGCGGATCTCGTGCAGCTTGTGGCTGATGTAGAGGATGCTGCAGCCTTCCGACGCCAGCTTGTTGAGCACCGTGAAGAGCTTGATGACCGCCTGCGGCGTGAGCACCGAGGTCGGCTCGTCCAGGATCAGGAGCTTGGGGTTGGTGAGCAGCGCGCGGATGATTTCCACCCGCTGCATCTCGCCCACCGAGAGCGTGTGCACCGGGCGCGAGGGGTCGATGTCCAGGCCGTATTCGCTGGCCTTGGCGGTGATGCTTCGGGCCACCTCGGCGAGCTGCAGCGATTTGTCGAGGCCCAGCCACACGTTCTCGGCCACGGTGAGCGTGTCGAACAGGCTGAAGTGCTGGAACACCATGCTGATGCCCAGCGCCCTCGCCTGCTGCGGGTTGCGCAGGTTGACGGCCTGGCCGTCGAAGGTGACGGTGCCTTCGTCGGGCTTGACCGAGCCGTAGATGATCTTCATCAGCGTCGATTTGCCCGCGCCGTTCTCGCCGAGAACGGCATGGATCTCGCCGGGGGCAACGGCCAGCGAGATGTCGCTGTTGGCCACCACCGCGGGATACCGCTTGGTGATGTGCGCGAGCTGGAGTCTGGGGGTTGTCATGCCGGGTTTCGTGGGTTTGTCTCGTTCAACAGCAACAAAGCGGAAGCAGCTATAAGTTTAATAGCGGCTTCCGCAACCATCGGCGCCCGACGGCGCTCTACTCAGCTTCTTAGTGTCCGCCGATGTAGGCGAACTTGAACAGGAAGATCGCCGCGATCACCCACACCATCGCATGCACTTCCCGTGCCCGGCCGGTGCAGAGCTTCAGCACCGCGTAGGTGATGAAGCCGAAGGCCAGGCCGTTGGCGATCGAGTAGGTGAAGGGCATGGCCAGCGCGGTCACGGCAGCAGGGATGACCTCGGTGGTGTCTTCCCAGTCCAGCTCGACCAGGTCGCGCAGCATCAGGCAGCCCACGAAGAGCAGCGCCGGCGCGGTGGCGTAGGCCGGCACCGAGCCCGCGAGCGGCGAGATCATGAGGCAGGCCAGGAACAGCAGCGCCACCACCACGGCCGTGAGGCCGGTGCGGCCGCCGGCTTGCACGCCTGCCGCGCTTTCCACGTACGCCGTGGTGCTCGAGGTGCCGAGCAGCGAGCCCGCGAAGATCGCGCCGCTGTCGGCCAGCAGTGCCTTGTTCATGCGCTCCATCTTGCCGGGCACCAACAGGCCCGCGCGCTTGGCCACGCCCATCAGCGTGCCGGTGGCGTCGAACATCTCGACCAGGAAGAACACCAGCACCACGTTCAGGATGCCGCCCTTGAGCGCGCCCAGGATGTCCAGCTGCATGAAGGTGGGCGCGATCGACGGCGGCGCATCGAACACGCCGTGGAACTTGTTGCCGCCGAAGAAGAACGACAGCACCGTCACCAGCATGATCCCGATCAGGATCGCCCCGCGCACCTTGAGCCGGTCGAGCGTCACGATGACCAGGAAGCCCAGCGTGGCCAGCACCACCGGCGGCGAGTGCAGGTCGCCCAGCGTGACGAAGGTGGCGGGCGATGCGGCGACGACGCCTGCGCTCTTCAAGGCGATGAGCGCGAGGAACATGCCGATGCCCACGGTGATCGCCGTTCGCAACGACTGCGGTATGCCCGCGATGAACAGCTCCCGCAACCCGGTGACCGTGACGATGAGGAACAGGCACCCCGAGATGAACACCGCGCCCAGCGCCACTTGCCATGTGTAGCCCATGCCCAGCACCACCACGTAGGCGAAGTAGGCGTTCAGGCCCATGCCCGGCGCCATCGCGATCGGGTAGTTGGCGTACAGGCCCATGATCAGCGTGCCCAGCGCCGCGATCAGGCAGGTGGCCACGAAGACCGCGCCCTTGGGCATGCCCGCATCCCCGAGGATCGAGGGGTTCACGAAGATGATGTAGGCCATCGTGAGGAAGGTGGTGAGCCCTGCGATGACCTCGGTGCGCACCGTCGTGTTGTGCGCACTGAGCTTGAACACCCGTTCAAGCAGACCCGAGCCGCTTGCGCTGCCCACAGCCGCACGCGGACGCGCGGACTCGACATGCCCCGGGATGCGGGGCTCAGCGCCTTTGGGCGCCTCTTCAAACGTACTCATTTCGCTTGTCTCCAGCTGTTGTAGTGGCGGTTTCATCGTTGCCCCGCTCACGACGCCGGCGCGAACGGGGGTTTCTCAGGGGTCCGGTTTTTCAGGCGCGGCGGGCAGGCGCGTTGCGGTTCCGGGTATGGCGGAAGACGCAGGCCGCAGCGACGACGCCACGTCCTTGATGCATTCGCGCAGCCAGCGCGCCGAGCTCGACGAATGGGTGCGTTCGTGCCAGAGCTGGTAGTACATGAGGCGCGGCAGCGCCACCGGGCATTCGAGGATCTTCACCGGCAGCCGCGCGGCGAAGCGCTCGCAGTACTGGCGGCCGGTGGTGAGCACCAAAAGGCTCGACGCGACCATGTCGGGAATCAGGCTGAAGTGCGCGCAGCGCGCGGTGATGTTGCGCTGCCGCCCCAGCTCGTCGAGCATCTGGTCGATGATGCCGCGCCCGCCCGGGTGCATGGGCGTGGGCGCGATGTGCTCGGCCGCGAGCCAGGTCTCCAGGTCCCAGCCGCGGCGCACCGCTGGATGGTCCTGGTTGACCAGCGACACCACCTCGTCGCCGAAGAGCCGCGCCATGTGCAGGTCTTCCGGCGGCTTGAGCCAATTGCCGATCACCAGGTCGACCTGGCCAAGCGCCAGGTGCCCGTGGTAGTCCGAGTCGGGCGAGAGCGCATGGATCTCGATCTGGCAGAGCGGCGCCTCGCGCTTCACATGCGCCACCAGCATCGGCAGGAACAGCGGGTCCATGTAGTCGCTCGCTGCAATGCGGAAGGTGGTGGCGGCCGACTGCGGCTCGAAGCCGCGCGCATCGGAGAACAGCATCTCGGCCGCACGCAGGATGCTGGCCGCGGGCTCGATCATCCGCAGCCCCGCATCGGTGGGCACCATGCCCGAGCCCGAGCGCACCAGCAGCGGATCGCCCGACAACTCGCGCAGGCGCTTGAGCGCAGCCGAGACGGCCGGCTGGTACATCCCGAGGCGTATGGCGGCGCGCGAGACGCTGCGGTCGGTCAGCACGGTGTGAAGCACCCGGATCAGATGGAGATCGATCTTGTCGAAAAGCGCTTGGTCTCTCATGGCTGTTCACACCTTTCTTGTCTGTGCGAACAGTTATACAGCGCAGCATTGGGCGAAACCGGGTGAAGGAGTGAAGCTCGGACCGTGCGAGCACGGCCCGTGTTCATTCGGCCGATGCGGATTCCACCGCCTGCACGGCGGTGATGGCACGAAGGATCGATTCGCTCGTGGCCGGCGCCTTCAGCGGCGGATCGGCCCGGTGGCCGCCGGCCGCCGACACCGCATCGCGGATCGCGAAGAACACCGAGAACGGCAGCAACAGCGGCGGCTCGCCCACGGCCTTGCTGCGGTGGATCGAATCCTCGAAGTTCTGGCCTTCGAACAGGCGCACGTTGAAGACGGGCGGACAGTCGTTGGCGGTCGGAATCTTGTAGGTGCTCGGCGCGTGCGTGGTGAGCTTGCCGCTCGCTGGGTGCCACACCAGTTCCTCGGTGGTGAGCCAGCCCATGCCCTGGATGAAGGCGCCTTCGACCTGGCCGATGTCCACCGCCGGGTTCAGCGACTTGCCCGCGTCGTGCAGGATGTCGGCGCGCAGGAGCTTCCATTCGCCGGTGAGCGTGTCGACGACCACCTCGCTCACCGCCGCGCCATAGGCGTAGTAGAAGAACGGGCGGCCCTGCATCTTGTCCTTGTCCCAGCTCAGGCCCGGGGTGGCGTAGAAGCCGTCGGACCACAGCTGCTTCCGGTCGAGGTAGGCCTCGCCGACGACCGTGCTGAAGGCCAGCGAACGGCCGTTGACCTCGACCTTGTCGTTGGCAAAGCGCACGTCGCTCGCCTTGCCGCCGTGGCGTTCGGCGGCGCTCTCGGCCAGCCGTTCGCGAATCTGGCGTGCCGCATCCTGCGCGGCCTTGCCGTTCAGGTCGGCGCCGGTCGATGCGGCGGTGGCCGAGGTGTTCGCCACCTTGGTCGTGTCGGTCGCGGTAACGCGCACGCGCTCGAAGCTCACGCCCAGCTCGTGCGCCACCACCTGCGCCACCTTGGTGTTGAGGCCTTGCCCCATCTCGGTTCCGCCGTGGTTCACGAGGATCGAGCCGTCGGTGTACACATGCACCAGCGCGCCGGCCTGGTTGAAGTGCTTCACGTTGAACGAAATGCCGAACTTGAGCGGTGCCAGCGCCAGGCCGCGCTTGAGCACCGTGCTCTTCCTGTTGAAGGCCGCGATCTCCTCGCGCCGCGCGCGGTAGTCGCTGCTGGCCTCCAGCTCGGCCACGAGTTCGTGGACGATGTTGTCGGTCACGGTCTGGCGGTACGGCGTGACGTTGTTCTCCGCCTTGCCGTAGAAGTTGACGCGCCGCACGTCGAGCGGATCGCGCTTCAATTCGCGCGCCACCGAATCCATGATGTTCTCGATGGCAATGGCGCCCTGCGGACCGCCGAAGCCGCGGAACGCGGTGTTGCTCTGCGTGTTGGTCTTGCCCGAGAAGCCGTGCATCGCCACGTTGGGGAGCCAGTAGGCGTTGTCGAAGTGGCAGAGCGCGCGCGTCATCACCGGGCCCGACAGGTCGGCCGAGTGGCCGGCGCGCGAGACCATGGTGATCTCCGCACCGAGGATGCGGCCTTCGTCGTCGAAGCCCACCTCGTACTCGTACCAGAAGCAGTGGCGCCGGCCGGTGACCATGAAGTCGTCGTCGCGATCCAGCCGCAACTTCACCGGGCGCTGCAACTGGCGCGCCGCGATGGCCGCCACGCAGGCGAACAACGCCGATTGCGATTCCTTGCCGCCGAAGCCACCGCCCATGCGCCGGCATTCGACATGCACTTCGTTCGATTGCAGGTGGAGCGCATGCGCCACCAGGTGCTGCATTTCGCTCGGGTGCTGCGTCGAGCAATGGATGTGCAGCGCGCCGCCTTCCTTCGGAATCGCGTAGCTGATCTGGCCTTCGAGGTAGAACTGCTCCTGCCCGCCCACGTCGAGCGTGGACTTGTGGCGGTGCGGCGCCTTGGCGATGGCGGCGCGCACGGCAGCCTCATCGCCCTCGTTGGCGCTGCCGCCGCTGCGCACGATGTGCATCGGCGGCACCACGTACTGGCCGCGCGCATGCGCGTCCTGCGGCGTGATGACGGGCGGTTGCGCCTCGATGGTCAGCGCGTCTTTCGCCTTGGCAGCGGCGCGGCGCGCGGCCTCGCGCGTCTCGGCGATCACCGCGAACACGGGCTGGCCGAGGTAGCGGATCTCTCCGCCGTCGTTCACCGGCAGCAGGATCGGGTCGTCGTGAATGATCGAGCCGCAGTCGTTGGTGCCGGGAATGTCGTCGGCCGTGAGCACGGTGACCACGCCGGGCATCGCGCGGATTGCGTCGAGCGACAGCGCCGTGACGCGGCCGTTCGCGGCGGGCGAGAGCCCCAGCGCGCAATGCAGCGTGCCGGTGAGTTCGGGAATGTCGTCGATGTAGGTCGCTTCACCGGCCACATGCAGGTGCGCGGATTCGTGCGGCCGGCTGATGCCGACGCGCGCGCCGAGATCGTGCGCCACCGCTTCGGCCGCGGGGTCGATGCGCGCGGCGGTGTTCTTCAGGTAGTCGGCAAAGGCCTCGGCGGGCTGCAGCAGGCGGGCGTCGATGGGCTTGTTCATGGTCAGACTCCTTCCGCCCGCGCCTTGGCAACCGTGGCCGAGGCATGGGGCATCACGCTCCAGACGCTGGTTTCTTCGAGCGAGAGCGCATCTTCGACGCGGGTTTCGAGCCAGAGGCGCTGGATCAGGTTCTGCGCCACCTGCAGCCGGTAGTCGGCCGAGGCACGCATGTCCGACAGCGGCTTGAAGTCCTGCGCCAGCGCGAGCCTGGCGGTGGCCACGCTGGATTGCGTCCAGGGCTTGCCGACGAGCGCGGCTTCCGCATTCGCCGCGCGCTTGACGGTGGCGGCCATGCCGCCAAAGGCCAGGCGCACCGCCTTCACTATGTCGCTGCCCTCCTCCAGTTCGATCGCGAAGCCCGCGCACAGCGCCGAGATGTCGCAGTCGAAGCGCTTGCTGATCTTGTAGGCGCGCACCTGGCGGCGCATGGCGGCCAGCGGAATCGCCAGCCCCTGCACGAACTCGCCGGGCTGCAGCTGGTTCTTCATGTAGTCGATGTAGAAGTCGGGCAGCGGCATGCGGCGCACCACGTCGCCGCGGCGCAGCTCGATCTCGGCGTCCAATGACATCAGCACCGGGGGCGAATCGCCGATGGGCGAGCCGTTGGCCACGTTGCCGCCCATGGTGCCGGCGTGGCGGATGGGCGGAGAGGCGAAGCGCAGCCACACCTCTTCCAGGCTGGGCACGCGCTGCACGAGCGCCTCGAAGGCGGATTCGAGCGAGGCGCCGGCGCCGATGTAGAGCTCGTCCGCCCGTGTTTCGATGGTCTTCATTTCGGCCACGTCGCCCACATAGATGATGTCGCCCAGGTCGCGGAACTGCTTGTTGACCCAGAGGCCGACGTCGGTGGAGCCGGCCAGCAACTGGGCGCGGGGCTTCTGTTCGCGCAGCGCGGCGAGCTGGGCGATGGTCCTGGGGGCGTGGAAGTGGTCCATGCGGGCGCCGAGCGGCGCGGCGTAGTTCAGGTCTTGCCCGTCGCTCTGCAGCGCGGTGAGCGCGGCCACCACGGGCCGGGTGTCGAGCCGCACGCCCGGCAGGTCGAACATGCGCTGGCCCGCATCGAGGATCGGCCGGTAGCCGGTGCAGCGGCAGAGGTTGCCCGAGAGGTCGTCGGCCAGTTGCTGGCGCGTGGGCTGCGTGCCCCCGGCCTGGTGGTGTTCGTAGGTGGACCACAGCGACATCACGAAGCCCGGCGTGCAGAAGCCGCACTGGGAGCCGTGGCAGTCGACCATCGCCTGCTGCACCGGGTGCAGCGTGTGGACGGGGTGCTTCTTGTCTTGCGACGGCGGGGTGGCGCATTGCGCCTTCAGGTCTTCGACCGTGAAGAGCGCCTTGCCGTGCAGCGTGGGAAGAAACTGGATGCAGGCGTTGACCGTCTGCAGTTGCAGGCCGCCAACCGTGCCGGGGGCGTTGGCGTCGGTGGCCAGCTCGCCGATCACCACCGTGCAGGCGCCGCAGTCGCCCTCGTTGCAGCCTTCCTTGGTGCCGGTGCAGTGCGCGTCCTCGCGCAGCCAGTCGAGCACCGAGCGCGTCGGGTGCACGCCGCTCACGTCGACGATCTTGCCGCGATGGAAAAAACGGACGGGCTGGATGTTGTTTGGCTCTGTACTCATGCTCTTCGGGCTCGTGGGCGGCTCGGTGTTTCCGGCCAAGCCTGGACGTTAGTCGCTTGCGCCGCATCCCACATACCGCGGGAGCCATATTGCGTATGTGGGCGCGGGTATGCGACCTAGGGGGAAACCCTGGAGAGAGCGAGCAATTCCCGGGCCATGGGCGCAGCGCGCGCCCCGGAGCACGGCGTCAGGTCGGCTCGGGCACCGCTGCCGTCGCGGGCTTCGGCTGTGCGTAGCGCCACGCGATCAGCGTGCCGATGCAGAGGAACGCCGCAGCGAGGAAAAACGGCGCGCCCGGCAAGTGCACCGGCGCGTCCGCGCCGATGAAGTAACCGAAGCTGCCGGCGAACATCGCCGGCCCGACGATGCCCGCCACCGACACCAGGCTGGTGAGCGCCCCCTGGATGCGGCCCTGCTCGGCGGTGCCGACCTGCAGCGTGACCAGCGCCTGCGCCGCCGGTCCGGCGAACGCCAGCAGAATGCCGAACGGCACCCCGGCCAGGAGGATCCATCCAGCGTCGGCAAACCCGATGATGACGAAGCCGAGCACGCCGAAGCCCATGCCGAGCAACAGGGCGCGGCGCTCGCCGAAGCGCTTCACGCCCGGCCCGATCAACAGCGCATTGACCAGCACGCTGAGCACGCCCACCGCGCCGAGCACCCAGCCCACGGCGTCTTCCTTCCAGTGATACCGGTAGTCGGCGAACAGCACGAACACGCTGGGATAGACGTACTGAGCCAGGTTCACGAGGAAGATCACCGCCGCCAGTCCGAACACCTGCGGATAGCGCTTGAGCAGCACCAGCGTCCCAACCGGATTGGCATGCGACCAGTCGAACTTGCGGGCACGCCGCTCGGGCGGCAGCGATTCGGGCAACACGAACCATCCGTAGCAGAAGCTGAGCAGCGTCAAGCCGGCCGCGAACCAGAACGGCAGGCGCGGATCGATGTGGCTCAGTTGCCCGCCGAGCACCGGCCCGAACACCAGGCCCATGCCGAACGCGGCCCCCACGATGCCGTAGCTGCGGGCGCGCTCCTCCGGCAGCGTCACATCGGCGATGTAGGCATTGGCGATGGTGAAGCTGGCCGAGAACACGCCGGAGACCACCCGGCCGACGAACAGCCACGGCAGGCTGTCGGCCAGGGCCATGAACACGAAATCCACGCCGAGGCCGAAGCACGACAGCAGGATCACCGGCCGCCGCCCGAAGCGGTCGGACAGCGCGCCCTGGATCGGCGAGCTCACGAACTGGATCGCCGCGAACGCGGTGCCGAACACAGCGATCCAGTACGCCGCCGTTACCGTGCTGCCGCCGGCCAGCCGCTCCACCAGGTGCGGCAGGCCGGGCAGGATCAGGCCGAACGCCATGAAGTCGATCAGCACCGTGACGAAGATGAAGGCGAGCGCGGCGCGGCGTACGCGCGGCGCTGGAAGGGTGGCGGTCAATCGCTGCGGCCCAGGTATTTGCCCATCCGCGGATGCACCTCGCCGAGGCCCCCGAGCCGCCCGAACAGGCCATCGAAGCAGCCGAGCATCAGCGCGATGGTCTTCTTGAAGCGGTCGCGCTCGAACATCAGCATCGGCAGGATCTGCTTGAGCGTGTAAACGTTGATGAACAGGATCGCGGGAAAGGCGCGCACATGCGCCCGCGAGAGATCGATGGCATTGCGCGCGATGTAGTAGCGCCGCGCGGCCGGGTAGTTGATGAAGTGGATCTTCCAGCCGAACAGCGACCGGGCACGGATGTCGCCAATCTGGTGCCGCAGCACGACGTGCGGATTCAGGTAGAGCGGCACGCCGCGACCCAGGGCACGCATGCAGTAGTCGGTGTCCACGTGGTCGATCACATAGCGCTCGTCGAACCGGCCGATCCGGGCCCAGGCGCCGCGCGAAATCAGGGAGCCCGAGGAAATCATGAAGGCGCAGCGCATCAGCGGCTCGGTGAAGGGCTGCCGCAGGTCGAACTGGTAGACGCGTTTGCCCTGGAGGCCGAATTGCGGGATCAGCGCGTCCAGGTTCGTGTCGTGGACGAGCGGGCCGATCAGGAAGGCCGCGTCTTCCTCACCATTGCCCTCGCCCTTCCGCTCCCGGGCCACCATCGCAGCCTCGCACATGGCATCGAAGTAGCCGGGTGGCAGCTTCGAATCCTGGTCGAGCAGGAAGAAGAGTTCGGCGCCCCGCGCTTCGAGGTCGATGATGCCGCGGTTGAAGGCGCCCGCGATGCCGCCGCGGTTGCCGTTGTGCAGCACCGAAACGCCCGCATCGACGAGCGCCGCATGCCAATCGCCCACCTGCGGCGTGTTGTCGACCACGCAGAGGTGCGGACACGAGGCCGCCAGCGAATGGAGGTTCGCCACTTGCTCGCCGGTCGGGAAATAGGTGACGACGACGGCACCGAACGGGAAGGACATCCTCGGCGTCAGCCGGCCGCCGTGGCCACCACCAGCGAACGCGGGCGCATGTCCTGCCAGTTCGCCGCGATGTAGGCGCTGCAGGCGTCGCGGTCGGTCGGCGCCAGCGCCACCTGCCAGCCGGCGGGCACGGCGATGAAGGCGGGCCACAGCGAGTGCTGGCCCTCGTCGTTCACCAGCACCTGGAAGCTGGCGTTCTTGTCGTCGAACGGGTTGCTCATCTGGGATTTCCTTTGTCGTATGGGGTTCAGGTTCAAGCCATTTCCGCGGATGCGAAGGTTTGCAGAAGTGCCTCGAGGGCGCCGGCGATGCCGGTCAGCGCGCGATGGCAAGCGAAGTCCTCACGCAGCACCGCCGCACGCTGGCGATAGGTCGAGTTGCCCAGTACCTTGCGCACCGCGTCGCCGACCTGGCGCGCGGTCGGCTGGCCGGTGGCGAGGTTGATGCCCGCGCCCGACCAGGCCACGCGCGCGGCGATCTCGGGCTTCTCTTCGGAGGTGCCGGCCACCACCAGCGGCACACCGAGGCTCAATGCATGGTTGACCGAGCCGTAGCCGCCGTTGGTGACCATCGCGTGCAGCTTGGGCAGCAGCCGGTCGTAGGGCAGGAACGGCACCACGCGGGCGTTGGCGGGCAGGTTCACCGTCAGGGCGGGCGGCACCGGGCCGCCGGTGGTGGCGATGACGAGGATGTTCTTGTCGCCGGCCAGCGCCTGCAGCGTCGGGCCGATCAGCTGCGACGGATTCTGGTTGGCCAGCGTGCCCTGCGTGACCAGCACGACCGAGCGGCCGTCGTCCAGCTCGTGCCACCACTCGGGCGGCGTGAAGTCGCGGCTCGCGGGCGAGAGCAGCGGGCCGACGAAATGCACCGACGCGGGCAGGTCGCTGCGCGGGTATTCGAACGAAGGCGCGGTGAGCTGCAGGTAAAGATCGGGCAGCTTCACCATCGCATCGACGAAGAAATCGGGCAGCGCGGCCAGGCCCGAACGCGCGAGCAGCGTGTCGAAGTAGCGTTGCACCTCGCCGAACATCGCCTGTTTGAGGTTGGCGTTCATCGCCTTGTTGCGCACCCGCCCTTCCGGCGTGGACGACGGCGGCAGCGCGGTGCCGAAGAAGGCGGTGTCGCAGCTCGAGAGCGGCAGCGCCGAGATGCCGATGCCGACGATGGCCGGGCGGTCTTCGCGCTCCTTGCCTAGCAGCAGCGGGAAAGTGCCGCAGAACATCGTGTCGACCACGATGGCATCGGCCTCGAAGTCTTCGAGGATCGATTGCAGGCCCGCATGCTGCGCGGCCATCGCATCGGCAAAGAAGTGCTTCAGGCCGAAGCACAGCTGCGCATGCGCCGAGGCGATGCGCTGGCGCTCGGGAAAGCGCTTGTCCAGGTCGCGGTAGTCGAAGTCGATCGTGCGCTCGAAGGGCGTGAAGCCCGCACCGGTCGCCTCGGCCTGCGCCCTGAACTGGCTCGCGGTGTGCACCCGCACCTCGTGCCCCTGGTTCACCAGATGCTGCGCGATGGCCAGCATCGGCAGGACGTGTCCCGGCAAGGCGGTTGCTGCGATGAGATAGCGTGCCATTCCGTGTGCTCCTATGAAGTGGTGGTTTCCAGGGCGCGGCGCGCCTTGGTGTCGATGCCCAGGTCGACGAAGTAGCGCTGCAGCAGGTCGCGGTCCACCGGGCGGATCGGCGCGCCGATGGCCTCGAGCTGCGCATGCGTGGCCGCGCCGCTCACCTGCGGCGGCGTGGCCGTGGTGTCGTAGCGGTCGAGGATGGCGAGCACCGCGGCCAGGTCGCGGTCATGCGCGACGGCCAGCCGTGCATGCGCGCGCTGCAGCCAGGGCTCCAGCCCGACCGGCTCCAGCCGCATGCCCATGCGCTCGAAGACGTGCGGAATGTCGCGCACCCGCAGCGCCGCCTGGCTCATCAGGTGGAACACCTGGCCCCACGAGGCCTCCTGCGCCGCAAGGCCGAGGATGGCGCGCGCCACGTCGTCCACCGGTGTGAGGTTGAGCGGCAGGTCCATATCGGGAATCGCTTCCAGGTCGGCATAGAGATGCGCCACGCGCCAGATCAGGTCGTCGGCATTGCAGATCGCGTGCGTGTGGTCGCCGGTGACTGCCCCCAGCCGGTAGATCGCCACCGGCATGCCGCGCGCCTGCGCCTCGCGGGCCAGCGCATCGCCGACCCACTTGCTCTGGCTGTAGCCGTCGACCAGCCCGCTCCATGAGGCCAGCGCCGATTGCTCGGTGATGGTGTCTTCCTTGTTGTTCTGGTCGATCACAGCCAGCGTGGAGACGTAGTGCATGCTCTTCGCGCGCCCCTGCGCCGTCCATTCGAGCAGCGTGACCACGCTGTCGACGTTCGCGGGCTTGAGGCTCGCGTAGGGATGCAGGAAGTCGACCTGCGCGGCGCAGTGGTAGATGGCGTCGCAGCCGTCGCGCACCAGTTGCACGGCAGCGTCATCGAGGCCCAGGCGCGGCTTGCCGAGGTCGCCGGTCACGACCTTGATGCGCGCGTTGTCCCAGATCGCACCGAGCTGGCGCTGGGCCAGCGTGCGCTTGAGGCGCTGCTCGCCGGCCTGCTCGTCGGGCGCGCGCACGTGGCAGACCACGCAGGCCGCGGTGTCGCGCAACAGCGCGGCCAGCAGGTGACTGCCGACGAAGCCGCTCGCGCCGGTGAGGAACACGCGGCGCGGTGCGAGCTTCGGTGCAGTGGCCTGCGGGCGGATGTGCGCGGGCAGGTCGAGCTCGCGCGACAGGTCCAGCGCCTCGACCGTGCCGCCTTCGTTGTCGAGCCAGGCGGCCAGGTCGGCAATCGTCGGGCGGTTGTAGACCTCGGCGTGCGGGAAGTCCGCGCGCACCTGCTGGCGGATGCGCATGCCCAGCTGGATCGCCATGAGCGAATGCCCGCCGATCTCGAAGAAGTTGTCGTGGATGCCGACACGCTCCAGGTGCAGCGTCTCGGACCAGAGGCCCGCGAGCAGTTTCTCGGTCGGCGTGCGGGGCTCCACGTACAGCGCGGCGGGCTGCTGGTCGGGCACCGGCAGCGCCTTCTTGTCGAGCTTGCCGCTTTGCGTGAGCGGCAGCGACGGCAGGCGCACGAAGGCCGAAGGCACCATGTAGTCGGGCAAGGCCTGCGCCATGTGGGCGCGCAGCTCGGTGGGCTGCGGCTCGGAACCGGCGACGAAGTAGGCGACCAGGCGCTTCTCGCCGGGCACGTCCTCGCGGGCGATCACGGCGGCCTGCGTGATCAACGGGTGCTTGAGCAGCACGGATTCGATCTCGCCCGGCTCGATGCGGAAGCCCCGGATCTTCACCTGCTGGTCGGCGCGGCCGAGGAAGTCGAGCGTGCCGTCGGCGCGCCAGCGTGCGAGGTCGCCGCTGCGGTACATGCGGCTGCCGGGCGCGCCATGCGGGTCGGCGATGAAGCGTTCCGCACTCAATGCCGGCCGGTTGAGATAGCCGCGCGCCACGCCGCTGCCGGCGATGTAGAGCTCGCCCGCGACACCCGGCGGCACCGGTTGCAGGGCGCTGTCGAGCACATACATCCGCGTGTTCCAGATCGGCTGGCCGATGGAGGGCAACTCCTCGGCCGTCATCGGCGCGCTCATGCTCGCGCAGATGGTGATCTCGGTCGGGCCGTAGGCGTTGATCATGCGGCGGCCTTGCGACCACTTCGCCGCCAGCGCGGCGGTGCAGGCATCGCCGCCGACCACCAGCGTCTGCAGGTGCGGGAACTCGCCGTGCGGCAGGGTCGCGAGCGCGGCGGGCGGAATCAGCGCGTGGCTCACGGCCTGCTTCTCGAGCAGATCGGCCAGCTCCGTGCCGAGCAGTTGCTCCGGCCCCGGCACCACCAGCGCGGCACCGGCGCCAAAGGCCATCAGCTGGTCCATCACCGACGCGTCGAAGCCGCTGGAGGAGAACTGCAGCACGCGCGAGCCGTGGCCGATGACGAGCCGCTCCGCCATCGCGGTGCCGAGGCTGCCCAGGCCCGCATGCGGCACCACCACGCCCTTGGGCATGCCGGTGGAGCCGGAGGTGTAGATGAGGTAGGCGGCATCCTGTGGATTGGCCGCATGCACCAGCGGCGTATCCGACTGGATGGCCAGCGCGGCAACCATGCTGTCGCTGTCGAGCGCGATGCAGCGGGGAACGCCGACCAGCTCGGGCAACAGCGCATCGTGCGTCAGCACCGCGGCGGGCGCGGCCTCCTCGAACACGAAGGCGCTGCGCGCGGCCATGTGGTTGGGGTCGATGGGCAGGTAGGCCGCGCCGGCCTTCACGATGGCCAAGTGCGCCACGATGAGGTCGAGCGAACGCGGCAGCACTGTCGCGACGATGGCGCCAACCCCGATGCCTTGCGCACGCAGCAGGTGCGAGAGCCGGTTGGCGCGTGCATCGAGTTCGGCGTAGCTGACGGTCGCGTCGTCGAGCACCACTGCATCTGCAAGCGGGCGCTCCGCGGCATGCGAGGCCACCATGTCGGCGAACGAGAGCGGCGCAAGGTCGCGCGTGCGGCCGCTCCAGTCGGACAGCAGGCGGTCGGTTTCTTCCGCGCTCAGGATGGCGAGGCCACTCACCGCATCGTCGGGCGCCTCGCAGGCCTCTTCCAGCAAACGCACCAGCCGCGCGCCCATGGCCTCGACCGTGCTGCGCTCGAACAGGTCGGTGCTGTACTGGATGCCGCCGGAGATGCCGCCCGGCAGGCCATCGGCACCGCGTTGCTCGCCGAGGATGAACGACAGGTCGAACTTCGCGGTGTCGATGGCCACCGGCTGCGGCGCGATCGACAGGCCCGGCAGGCTGAACGACAGGCGGCTCGTGCCCTGGAAGCCCAGCATGACCTGGAACAGCGGCAGGTTGGCGCGCGAGCGGCCCGGACGCAGCAGCTCCACGAGGCGGTCGTACGGAAACTCCTGGTTCGCATAGGCCGCGAGGTTGGTGGCGCGCACGCGCGAGACCAGCTCGCGCAGGCTCGGCTGGCCCGAGGTGTCAGTGCGCAGCACCAGCGTGTTGACGAAGCAGCCGATGAGTTCGTCCAGCGCATGGTCGCTGCGCCCCGCGACCGGGCTGCCGATGACGATGTCGTCGCCCGCGCCGAGGCGGCTCAGGAGGCCCGCGAGTGCGGCCTGCAGCACCATGAAGACGCTGGCCTGCCCGTCGCGCGCCAGTTGCAGGATGCGTTCATGCACATGCGACGGAATCTGCAGCGGGACCACATCGCCGCGGTAGGTCGGCACGAGCGGCCGTGCGTGGTCGACGGGCAGCGCCAGTTGCTCGGGCAGGTCGCTCAGCGAGGAACGCCAGAACTCACGCTGGCGGCCGGCCATGCTCTCGGCATCGTCTTCGCTGCCGAGCAGCTCCTGCTGCCACAGCGCGTAGTCGGCGTATTGCAGCGGCAGCGGCTCCCAGCCCGGCGCCTTGCCTTCGCAGCGCGCGGCATAGGCCACGCTGATGTCGCGCGCTAGCGGCAGCAGCGAGGCGCCATCGCCGGCAATGTGGTGCGTGAGCAGCAGCAGCACGTGTTCGTCGCCGGCGAGCTTGAACAGGTAGACGCGCAAGGGCGCCGCGCTGCCGAGATCGAAGGCATGGCCCGCAGCGGCGTGAAGCTGCGCCGCGATTTCTTCTTCGCTGCTGTCGGCCTCGATCACCGCCGGACGCGCATCCGCGCCGTCGAGGATGTGCTGGTACGGCAGCCCGTCTTCGTTCGGGTAGACCGTGCGCAGGCTCTCGTGGCGCTGCACCAGGTCGCCGAGCGCCGCATGCAATGCGGTGCGATCGAGCACACCCGACAGGCGCAGCGCGAGCGGCATGTTGTAGGCCGGGTTCGCGCCTTCGAGCTGGTTCATCAGCCACAGGCGGCGCTGCGCGAAGGACAGCGGAATGCGCGCGGGGCGCGGCATCGGAGTCAGGCTCGGACGGGCGACCGATTCCTGGTCGAGCAGCTCGGCAAGGCCCGCGATGGTGGAGACCTGGAACAGCGTGTCGACCGGCAGGTCGATCATGAATTGCTGCCGGATCATCGACATGAGCTGCACGATCATCAGCGAGTGGCCGCCGAGTTCGAAGAAGTTGTCGTTGACACCGACGCGCGGCAAATGCAGCGTCTCGGCCCAGAGGCCGGCCAGGATCTTTTCGGTCGGCGTGCGCGGCGCGGCGTACGGCGTGGCGGCCTGCACTTCGGGGGGCGGCAGCGCCTTGCGGTCGAGCTTGCCGCTGGGTCCGAGCGGCAGCGACGGGAGGCTGACGAAGGCCGAAGGCACCATGTACTCGGGCAGCGATTGCGCGAGGCGCGTGCGCAGTTCGGCCGCTTGCGGATCGGCAGCGTCCGTCGCAACGACGTAGGCCACGAGACGCTTTTCGCCCGGTACGTCTTCGCGCGCCACCACGGCGGCCTGCGCGACTTGCGGATGCTGCAGCAGCACGGATTCGATCTCTCCCGGCTCGATGCGCAGGCCCCGGATCTTCACCTGCTGGTCGGCGCGGCCGAGGAAGTCAAGGCTGCCGTCCTTGCGCCAGCGCGCGAGGTCGCCGGTGCGGTACATGCGGCTGCCGGGTGTGCCGTAGGGGTTGGCGATGAAACGCTCGGCGCTCAGCAACGGGCGCTTGAGGTAGCCGCGTGCGAGGCCGACGCCCGCGATGTACAGCTCGCCAGTCACGCCGGCCGGCACGGGCTGCAGGCCGCTGTCGAGCACGTGCATCTGGGTGTTCCAGATCGGGCGGCCGATGGGAACGCTCGAGGCTTCTGCGTCGTCCGTGCGTTCGCACTCCCACGAGGTGACGTCGACCGCGGCCTCGGTCGGACCGTAGAGGTTGTGCAGCTCGCACGAGAGGTGCTGCTGGAACTGCGATTGCAGCGCGGGCGACAAGGCTTCGCCGCTGCAGATCACGCGGCGCAGCGTGGTGCATGCGCCCGCCGTGGGCTCGAGCAGGAAGACCTCGAGCATCGACGGCACGAAGTGGATCGTGGTGATGCCCTCCTCCGCGATCAGCCCCGCGAGGTAGGCCGCATCCTTGTGGCCGCCCGGTTTCGCAAGCACCAGCGTGGCACCGTCGATCAGCGGCCAGAAGAACTCCCACACCGACACGTCGAAGCTGGAAGGCGTCTTCTGCAGCACGCGGTCGTCGGCCTGAAGGCCGTAGCGGTCCTGCATCCAGCGCAGGCGGTTGACGATGGCGCGGTGCGACACGACCGCACCCTTGGGCATGCCGGTCGAGCCCGAGGTGTAGATCACATAGGCCGGATGCGAAGGGTCGATCGCGATGCCCGGGTTGGTGTCGTTGCAACTCTCCAGATCCGCAATCGTTTGCGCTACATCGAGCAGCAATGTGGGGGCGGCTGCCGGCAGCGACTCCGCGAGGGCTTCGGTCGTGACGAGGCACACGGGCTGCGCATCGCCGAGCATGAAGGCGATGCGGTCCGCCGGGAAATCCGGATCGACCGGCAGGTAGGCCGCGCCGGTCTTCAACGTGGCGAGCAAGGCAATCATCAGGTCCATCGAACGCGGGATCGCGAGCGCCACGGTGCGCTCCGGGCCAGCGCCGCGTGCGCGCAGCAGGTGGGCGAGACGGTTGGCGCGGCGGTTCAGTTCTTCGTTGTTCATCGCCTCGCCGTCGAAGCGCAATGCGATGGCTTGCGGATCGGCTGCGAGCTGCGCTTCGATCAACGCGGTGAGATGGGTGTCGGGCACGGCGTGGGCCGTGTCGTTCCACTCGACCAGCAATTGCTGCCGCTCTTCGGCACCGAGCAGGTCGATCTGGCCGACGGCCTGCAACGGCAGGCGGATCACGGCGTCGATGAAGGCAAGCAGCCGGCGCTGGTGATCGGCCAGTTCCTCTGCGGTGTGCACCGCGGGGTTGGCGTCGAAGTCGATCTGCAGGTCCTGCCCGTTGCCGCGCTCGTACAGGAAGATGCCGAGGTCCTCGGCCGTGCCGTTCGAGAGGTTGCGCGGCTTCGCGGCATGGCCCGCAAAGCGGAAGTCGTAGTCGAAGGGCTCGACGTTGACCACGGTGGTGAAGAGCTGCCGGTTGTTCACCAGCATGTTGAGGTCGCTGCGCAAATGCTCGTAGCGATACGACTGGTGCCGCAGGATCTGCCGCATCTGCCGGCCGACTTCGCGGATCAGTTCCGGAATCGGCAGGTCCGCGCGCATCGCCAGGCGCAGCGGCAGCGCGTTGGCCACCATCGCGGGCACGCGGCGCATGCGGTCGTTGTGGCGCGCGGTGACGGGGATGCCGATTGCCATGTCCTCGATGCCCGTTGCGCGGTACAGGTAGGCCGCGGTGGTGGCGATGAGGATTTGCGGCAGCGTGGTGCCGAGCTCTTGCGCGATGGTCTGCAGGGCTTGCACGCTGGCCGCCGGCAGGTGCACCGTCTGGCGCAAGAGGCCACCGACGTTGACCGAGCGGTGCGAGGCGAGGCTCAACGGATCGGGTGCATCGGCGAAGCGCTCGGTCCAGTACTGGCGGTCGCGCGGGAAGCGGCCGGACTCGCGATAGGCATGTTCTTCGTCGGCCAGCTGCGAGATCGGTGCAAGGCGCGAGTCTTCGGGCACCGCTGCGTTGTTGTCGACCATCGCGGTGTAGATGTCGGCGAAGCGGCGTGCGATGAGGCCGCCGCTGAAGCCGTCGAGCGCGATGTGATGGCTGCGGTGGTACCAGATGTGGCGATCGGGCGCGAGGCGGATCAGCGCGGACAGCCACAGCTGCCCGTGCGCGAGGTCGATGCTGCGGGTGTAGTCCGCATGCATCCAGCGCTCGGCCTCGGCCTGCGGATCGCTCTCGCCGCTGAGGTCGAGGTAGGGGATCTCGCCGGTGAAAACGGGCGCGACGACCTGTCGTGGCCCTTGCGGGGTATCGATGAAGCTCAGGCGCGTGGCCTCGACTTCATCGGCCACCTGTCGCATGGCCGCCAGGAAGATCGCGGGGTCGATCTCGCCTGCGATGTCGATGGCTTCGGCGAGATTGAAATTGGTGTCGGGCGACGCGAACTTTGCGCCGAGCCACATCGCCATCTGCCCCGAGGTAAGGGGGGCGGTGCGGCCCAGCTGATCGACGGTACTCATGCACTTCTCCAGGTCTTGAGTGAAATTGGCAACGATGCATGTGCGCGTGAAATGGACGCGTCGTGCATCGGCCGCTCAAGGAGAAATGCCGGTGCTCCGCGGTAACAATCCGTTCACATTGCCAGTCCACTGTACAAGTGGTTTCAACACTTTCAGTGACGGTTTTAGGGAAGAAAACATTTCACGAACGTCTTTGAGCGCGAAAGATTTCATCCCGAAGTTGCGACCTGAATCGCGGCTTTCGGAATCGAAGGCTTTCATCGTATTTCGCGCGTCATGCACCCCAAAAGAATGTTGCGATGCAGCAACTGGGCGAGAAAGCTGTAGGGGAATCTCTCGGCGTGTTACTCGCGCAGTCGCGCGCGCTTGCACCGCGCGGCGCGTACTTTGGTGGTCGAACTTCAGCCGCGCTCGGAGAACAGCGCCGTGATCACCTGCCGCAACCAACGGTTGGCCGGGTCGCCCTCGAAGCGCTTGCTCCAGTGCAGCGACACGCTGAAATCGCGCAGCGGAAACGGCGGCTCGACGATCGCGTAGCCGCCCTCCTCCGCAAACCCTCGCGCGATGTTGCGCGGCATCACCACCGCGAGATCGGTGGCGCGCACGATGGCCGGTAGCACCATGAAGTGCTCGGTCGTGAGGCGCAGGCGGTCTTCGAGGTTGAGCAACTGCAAGATGCGCAGCGTGTCGGCGTGCGTGCGCACCGCCACGTAGTCGAGCTCCTGCAGCGCCTCGAGCAGCGCCTGCCCCTTGCGCCGGCGCTTCACAAAGGGATGGCCCTTGCGCAGCAGCACGATGTAGCGGTCTTTCAGAAGATGCGTGCGCTGCGTGTCGCGCACGGTCGAGAGAAAGCCGAAGGCGAAATCGATGCGGCCGCTGTCGAGTGCGGGCGCAACCTCCGCAGGCAAGAGCGGCAGGGTCTCCAGCCGCACGCCGGGCGCCAGCTCGCCGAGCCGCGCCATCAGCGCGGGCAGGAAGCGCCCCTCGCCGATGTCGCTCATGTGAATACGAAAGCTCTTGCGCGACACCTGGGGCTCGAAGCGATCGGGCTCGTGCAGCGCCGCTTCGATCGTGCCGAGCGCCGCCTGCACCGCCACCGCGAGCCGGTCGGCGCGCGGCGTGGGCGCCACGCCGCCGGGGGCACGCGTGAAGAGCGCGTCTTTCAAAAGCAGCCGCAGCCGTCCCAGCCCATGGCTTGCCGCAGGCTGCGTGAGGCCCAGCGACTCCGCGGCGCGGCTCACGCTGCGCTCGCGGTAGACCGCATCGAACAGGCGCAGCAGATTGAGGTCGACCGAGTCGATATGCATGCCATTCATATTACTTAGCTTGATTATTTTATTGAAGGCAAACCTTGCGGCACGCACACTGGCGAGCGGTTTTCAGCCGACCTCCCAGTCGGCCCGTTGGAACACCCCACGAAAAGAAGGAGACACGACATGGCCAGACTCCGTCTGCATGCGGCCCTCGCCGCGCTGCTCTTCGCATCCGCTGCCACATGGGCCCAGCAGCCACCCGCCGAGGAGCCGGGCTGGGCCAAGGGCCGGCCGAAGAACGAAGCGGCCACGCGCCTGGCGCCGGTGCCCTCCTTCCCGATTCCCACAGCGCCCGACCAGCTGCCCACCGCCAAGTTCAAGCTGCCGCCGGGCTTCAAGGTCGAGACCTGGGCCTCGGGGGTGCTCGATGCGCGCGAGTTGCGCCAGGGCGCCAAGGGCACGGTCTTCGTGAGCACGCTGTTCGTGGGCAACAAGGTCTATGCCATTGCCGAGAAGGGCGACCGCAAGCCAAAGACCATCATCGACAAGACCGAGTTCGCCACCGGCATCGAGTTCTACAAGGGCGCGCTGTTCCTCGCCACGCACAAGCAGATCGTGCGTTACGACGGCATCGAGGACAAGCTGGACAACCCCGGAACGCCGGTGGTGCTCAACGACAAGCTGCCCGGCGGCCAGGACCACAGCTGGCGGTACCTGCGCATGCACAACGACAAGCTCTACTACGCGGTCGGCGCGCCCTGCAACCTGTGCGAGCCTGACGACGCGCACGCGCGCATCTTCCGCATGAACCCCGACGGCAGCGGCATCGAGACGGTGGCGCGCGGCGTGCGCAACACGGTGGGCTTCGACTTCGACCCGAAGACCGGCAACCTCTGGTTCACCGACAACGGCCGCGACTGGCTCAGCGAAGACCTGCCCAACGACGAGCTCAACGTGGTGACCAAGCCCGACCAGCACTTCGGCTACCCGTACTGCCACCAGGGCAACATCCTCGATTCGGAATTCGGCTGGGGCAAGCGCTGCGACGACTACCAGAAGCCCGCGGCCCTGCTCGGCCCGCACGCCGCCGCACTTGGCCTCACGTTCTACAACGGCAAGAGTTTCCCGGCCAAGTACCGCGGCGCCATGTTCATCGCGCGCCACGGCCCGTGGAACCGCACCACCAAGTACGCCGACATCGCGGTCGCCTGGCCCGACGGCAAGGGCGGCGCGAAGATCGAGCCCTTCATGACGGGCTTCGTCGAGAACAACACCTACCTCGGCCGGCCGGTGGACTTCCTCGTGCTGAAGGATGGCTCGATGCTCGTGAGCGACGACCACGCCGGGGCGATCTATCGCATCAGCTACGGTGGCCGATGAAGAAGGCCGGCCTTCTTCCGCAAGCCGCCGCGGCGATCTGCATGGCGATGGCGTTGTTCCCGTCGGCTGCCGCTGCGCAAGGCACGCCATCGGCACCAGGCACCTATGCCCAGCGCTACGCGTCGCTGTGCGCCTCATGCCACGGCGCGAACGGCCGCAGCGACATGGCGGGCACGCCGGTGCTCGCGGGCCAGCATTCGTTCTATGCGATCACGCAGCTCTTTCTCTTTCGCGAGGGCCGGCGCGACAACCCGGCGATGACCGCTGTCGCGAAGACCATGAGCGATGCGGACCTGCGCGGCTTCTCCGACTACATCGCCACGCTGCCCGCGGTGCCCGCACCGCCGGCGGCCGCACCACCCGACGCCGCGCGCATGACGCGCGGCCAGGCATTGGCGCAAGAACATCGCTGCGTGATCTGCCACGGCGCCGACCTGAGCGGCGGCCAGCAGGTGCCGCGCATCGGGCAGCAGCATGAAGACTACCTGCAGCTCACGCTGCACGGCTTTCGCACCGGCAAGCGTCCGGGCTACACGCAGGCGATGGGCGAAGCGGTGAGCCGCATCGCGCCGGAGGACCTGGACACGCTCGCCTACTACGTGGCGCGCTTTCCCGCCGCGCCCGCGAAGCCTCCACCACCGAAGTAACACCGTCGTACGACATCTGCGGATGCGCGATGCGGAGCGCAGCGCGCCGCGTACCCGTCGTACCCCCAAACACTCAACATCGGAGCCGAATCTCTTGGAAGTCTCATTCAGCAAGGAAGTGGAAATGCTGCGTCTCGGCAGAGGCGACACCTTCCACGGCGAGGGCATCCTCGCCATCACCAAGGGCCTCCTGCAGTCGGGCGTGGCCTACGTGGGCGGCTACCAAGGCGCGCCCGTCTCGCACCTGCTCGACGTGATGGTCCAGGGCAAGGCCTATATGGACGAACTCGGCGTGCACGTCGAGGCCTGTTCGAACGAGGCCTCGGCCGCGGCGATGCTCGGCGCCTCCATCCACTATCCGCTGCGCGGCGCGGTCACCTGGAAGTCCATCGTCGGCACCAACGTGGCCGCCGATGCGCTGTCGAACCTCTCCTCGCCGGGCGTGACCGGCGGCGTGCTGATCGTGGTGGGCGAGGACTACGGCGAAGGCGCCAGCGTGATCCAGGAACGCACGCATGCCTATGCGCTCAAGTCGAGCATGTGCCTGCTCGATCCGCGGCCCGACCTCGGCGTGATGGTGCGCATGGTGGAAGAAGGCTTCCGCCTTTCCGAGACCTCGAACATGCCCTGCCTGATGGAACTGCGCATCCGCACCTGCCACGTGCGCGGCAGCTTCGATTGCAAGGACAACATCGCGCCCGCTGTCTCCACGCGCGCACTGATGACCGAGCCCGCGGGCTTCGACTACATGCGCCTCGCGCATCCGCCCGTCACCTTCCGCCACGAGAAGCTCAAGGGCGACGAACGCATTCCGGCGGCACGACGCTACATCGTCGAGCACGGACTCAACGAGCTGATACCCGGCCAGCGCCATGCAGACCTGGGCATCGTGGTGCAGGGCGGGCTCTACAACGCGCTGATCCGCAGCCTGCAGCAACAAGGCCTGGCCGATGCATTCGGCGAGACGGACATCCCGATCCTCGTGCTCAACGTGACCTATCCGCTGGTGCCCGAACAGGTAGCCGACTTCTGCATCGGCAAGCGCGCGGTGCTGGTGGTGGAAGAAGGCCAGCCCGAGTACATCGAGCAGGACATCGCGACGCTCCTGCGCCGGCGCGACATCCAGACGCCGCTGCACGGCAAGGACATGCTGCCCGCGGCCGGCGAGTACGGCGTCGAGGTGCTGTCGGGCGGCATCGGCGTCTTCGCCGCGAAGTACATCGAGGCCGGCGAAGCGTTGTCGTCCGCACAGGCCTGGCTCGCGGGCAACCGCGAACGCCGCGAGGCCGTCGCGCGACAGCTCACGGCGCCGCTGCCCAACCGCCCGCCGAGCTTCTGCATCGGCTGCCCCGAGCGCCCCGTGTTCTCCGCGCTCAAGCTTGCGCAGCAGGAGACGGGGCCGGTGCACATCGCGGCCGACATCGGCTGCCACGCCTTCGGCACCTTCGAACCGTTCTCGATGGGCCACTCGATCCTCGGCTACGGCATGAGCCTCGCGAGCCGTGCGGGTGTCGCGCCGATGATGAACCGCCGCACGCTGTCGATCATGGGCGACGGCGGCTTCTGGCACAACGGCCTGCTCACCGGCGTGCAGAGCGCGCTCTTCAACGACGACGATGCGGTGCTGCTGATCTTCAAGAACGGCTACACCTCGGCCACAGGCACGCAGGACATCATCTCCACGCCCGACGACGAGACGAAGGAACGCGCCGTCGACAAGCAGCAGAGCCTGGTCGACAAGAACCAGACCATCGAGGCCACGCTCACGGGCCTGGGCGTGAAGTGGATGCGCACCGTGACCACCTACGACGTGGAGCGCATGCGCAAGACGCTGACCGAGGCGCTCACGAGCGACTTCAACGGCCTGAAGGTGGTGATCGCCGAGGGCGAGTGCCAGCTCGAGCGGCAGCGGCGCATCAAGCCGTGGATCGCCGGGCTGCTGAAGAAAGGCGAGCGCGTGGTACGCGTGAAGTACGGCGTCGATGAAGACGTGTGCAACGGCGACCATGCGTGCATCCGCCTCTCGGGCTGCCCGACGCTCACGCTCAAGGACAACCCCGATCCGCTGAAAGTCGACCCGGTCGCCACCGTGATCGACGGCTGCGTGGGCTGCGGCCTGTGCGGCGCGAACGCGCATGCCGCCACGCTGTGCCCGAGCTTCTATCGCGCCGAGGTGGTGCAGAACCCGAAATGGCATGAACGACTGATGCACGGCCTGCGCGGTGCAGTGGTTCGCGCATTGCAACCCGCATGAGCCGCGCCATGGAACAGAACCGCCCCACGACCCTCCTCGTCTGCGCCCTCGGCGGCGAAGGCGGCGGCGTGCTCACCGAATGGCTGGTGGACATCGCCCGCCACGCCGGCTACGCCGCGCAGAGCACGTCGATCCCCGGCGTCGCGCAGCGCACCGGTGCCACCACCTACTACATCGAAGTGTTCCCCGTGCCGCTCGCGCAGCTCGGCGGCAGGCGCCCGGTGTTCAGCCTGAGCCCGGTGCCGGGCGCGCTCGATGCGATCGTCTCGTCGGAACTGCTCGAGACCGCGCGGCAGATCGGCAACGGCATGAGCGCACCGCTGCGCACGCTGGTCATCAGCTCGTCGGCGCGCATCTTCACCACCGCCGAGCGCATGGAGCCCGGCGACGGGCGCGCCGATGCGCAGCGGCTCGTCGACGTGGTGAAAGCCTTCAGCCGCGAGCACCACGTGTTCGACATGAACGCCATCGCGCGCGACACCGGCACCGTGGTCAGCGCGGTGATGCTCGGCGCCATCGCGGGCAGCGGCCTGTTCCCGTTCCCGCGCGACGCCTACGAGCACGTGGTGCGCGGCGGCGACACGAGCGCGCCCGAGAAGCTCGGCAAGATGACCGCGGCCAGCCTGCGTGGCTTCGCGGCCGCCTTCGACGCCGTGAGCGCACCGCGCACGCAGGCTGCCTTCGTCAACAGCGTGATGGCCGGCGATTCCGCCGATGCACCGCCACCGGCACGCGCCCTGCCCGACGAACTGGCGCGCCGCTTCCCGCCGGCCGTGCACGACATGCTCACGCTCGGCCACGCCCGCGTGCTCGACTACCAGGACGCCGCCTACGCGACGCTGTACGCCGAGCGCCTGGGCAAGGTGCTCGATGCCGAGCGCGCCGCCGATCCGGCCGGCGCCCACGGCTTTGCCGTCACCCGCGAGACCGCGCGCTGGCTCGCGCTGTGGATGGCCTTCGACGACATCGTGCGCGTGGCCGCACTCAAGGGCCGCGCGAGCCGCGCGCAACGCGTGCGCCAGGAAGTGCGCGCCACCGACGAGGACATCGTGAAGGTCTACGACCACTTCAAGCCCGGTGCCGCCGAGTTCGCCGCGCTGCTGCCACCTGCGCTGTCGCGCCGCGTGACCGCATGGGACCGCGGCCGGCAGGCGCGGGGCCGCGAGCCCTGGGCGTTACCGCTCAAGGTGGGCAGCCACTCGGTGCTGGGCATGGCGTCGCTGCGGCTGCTGTCTTCGCTCAAGTGGCTGCGCCGTCGTGGCGCCCGCTTCGCCGAGGAGCAATCGCTCATCGAACGCTGGCTCGTGGCCGTGGAAGCCGGCACGCGCGAAACCTGGGCGCTGGGCCACGAGCTTGCGCTGTGCGGGCGGCTCATCAAGGGCTACGGCAGCACCAACGAACGCGGCAAGCACAACCTGCTGCATGTGATCGACGCACTCGCCGCGAACCCGGCCCTGCCCGCGCCGGCGCGGGCGGAAGCGATTGCCGCGGCGTGCGAGGCGGCACTGGCCGACGAAGGCGGCAAAGCGCTCGACGCAGCGCTGGTGCGCCACGGCGCCGCGCCGCGGCCGGTGGTGGCGCAGCCGATTCGCTGGATGAAGCGGCCGCCCTCCAAGCTCGCTTGAACCTCCGGCCTCACGAATTCATAACGACTCAGAGATAACCGCCATGACATCGACGCCATTTCTCTCCAGACGCCGGCTGGCGCTCGCAGCGGCCGCCGCGCTGCTGCTTTGCGCGCACGCACAGGCCAACACGGGCCCCAGCGCCTGGCCCGCCAAACCGATCAAGGTCATCGTCAACTTCCCGCCCGGCGGCGCGGCCGACCAGATCGCGCGCGCCATCTCGCAGCCGCTGCAGGAGGCGCTGAAGCAGCCGGTGGTGATCGAGAACCGCGCGGGTGCCAACGGCAACGTCGGCGGCGAGGCGGTGGCGCGTGCGCCGGCCGATGGCTACACGCTCTTGATGAGTTCGGGCGGCATGGTGTCGGTCAACCCGCACCTCTACACGCGCATGAGCTTCGACCCGGCCAAGGACCTCGTGCCGGTGGCCGCCGCCGCGCGGGTGCTGGTGTTCCTGGTGACCAAGCCTTCGCTGCCGCCTGAGAACGTGCAGGCGTTCATCGCCTACGCCAGGGCCAACCCCGGCAAGCTGTCGTACGGCTCGCCGGGTAACGGCAGCTCGCCGCACCTGGCGGGCGAGATGTTCAAGAGCCAGGCTGGTCTCTTCGCGCTGCACGTGCCGTACCGGGGTGCGGCCCCTGCGCTGCAGGACCTGCTCGCAGGCCAGGTCGACTACGCGTTCGATCCGGGCATCGCGCTGCAGCAGGTGCGCGCGGGGAAGCTGCGGCTGCTCGCGGTCGGCAGCCCGCGGCGCTCGCCGCTTTTCCCGGACGTGCCCACGCTCGACGAGGCGGGCCTGCGCGGCTTCGATGCTGACACGGTGTTCGGCTTCTACGCCCCGGCCGGCACGCCGCCGGAGGTGGTGGCGCAGCTCAACGCGCAGATCAATCGCGCGCTCGCACTGCCGGCGGTGAAGGAGCGCATCGCATCGCTCGGCGGCGAGGCGGTGCCCGGTTCGCCGGCGGACTTCCAGCAGCGCGCCGCCGCCGATTCGCAGCGATTCGGTGCGCTCATCCGCGAAAGGAAGATCGCCGCCGACTGACCCTGTCGTCGCATCCCAGGCTGCTCCCTCGTTGCCGGCATCGGCGCTCCAGAAGATTCACAACACAGAAAGAGAGACAAGACATGCAGACCCCTTCCGCCATCCGCTTTCGCACCCTTGCGCTCGGCTTCGCAGCCGCAGGTTTCTGCGCAGCGCTTGCCGCGCCGGCCCTTGCGCAGGACAAGCCGGTGCAGCTCAAGCTGTCGAGCTGGGTGCCCGCGCAGCACCCGCTCAACCCTGCCCTGCAGGCCTGGGCCGACGACATCAAGAAGGCGTCGAACGGCACCCTCACCGCGATCCTGTTTCCGTCGGAGCAGCTCGGCAAGGCCTTCGACCACTACGACATGGCGCGCGACGGCATCGCCGACTTCTCGTACGTGAACCCGGGCTACCAGCCGGGCCGCTTCCCGGTGATGGCGGGCGCGTCGCTCCCCTTCCTGTTCGCCAACGGCAAGGAAGGCTCGGCCGCCATCGACGCGTGGTACCGCAACTACGCGGCCAAGGAAATGAAGGACGTGAAGTACTGCTTCGCGTTCGTGCACGACCCCGGCACCTTTCACTCGCGCAAGAAGATCGTGCTGCCCACCGACGTGAAGGGCCTGAAGGTGCGCCCGGCCACGAGCACCGTGGGCCAGCTGATCACCTCGCTGGGCGGCACCAACGTGCAGGCCTCGGCGCCCGAATCGCGCGACATGCTCGAGCGCGGCGTGGCCGATGCCATCACCTTTCCCTGGGGATCGATCGGCCTCTTCGGCATCGACAAGGTGGTGAAGTACCACATGGATGCGCCGCTCTACGTCACGCCCTTCGTCTGGGTCATGAACAAGGGCAAGTACGACACGATGTCCGCCGGGCAGAAGAAGGTGATCGACGACCACTGCACCAGCGAATGGGCGCAGAAGGTGGCCGGGCCGTGGGCCGACTTCGAATTCGGTGGGCGCGCGAAGATCGCGGCGCAGTCGGGGCACGAGGTCTACAAGCTCACGCCGGAGCAGCTCGATGCGTGGCGCAAGGCAGCGGCGCCGTCTGAAGCGCAATGGGCCGAGAGCGTGAAGAAGGTGGGCGAAGACCCGAAGGCGGTGATGGATGCCCTGAAGGCCAGTCTCGCCAAGAACAAGTCGGCGCTCTGAGCAATGGCTGCCCGGTCCGCCAGCTACATGGACCGCGCGATCAATACGATCGAATGGCTCGCCGCCATCTTCGTGGGGATCGTCGCGCTCAACATCTTCGTGGCCGTGGTGCTGCGCAAGTTCTTCGACACCTCGATACCCGACGCCTACGACTTCGGCCGCATGCTGCTGGGCATCCTGATCTTCTGGGGCATCGCAGCCACCAGCTACCGGGGCGGCCACATCACGGTCGACCTGGTGTGGACGGCGGCCGGCCCGCGCATGAAGCGCGTGATCGACGTGTTCGCCACGCTGGTGCTGCTCTTTGTGGTGGCGGTGCAGACAGCGATGCTGTTCGACAAGGTGCGCGGTACCTACGTGGACAACGTGCTGACCTACGACATGAACATTCCCACCTGGCCCTTCTACGCGGTGGCTTGGGCGGGCGACGTGTGCGCCGTGCTGCTGATCGCCATTCGCACGTACCGGCTGATCTTCCATCCCGAACAGCTCGAAGAAGTCCACGCTGAACAGAAAGCCGACGAATGAGCCCCGATGCAGTTGCCATCCTGGGCTTCGTCGCCCTCTTCGCATTGATGCTGTTGCGCGTGCCGGTCGGCATGGCGATGGGCCTCGTCGGTGTCACCGGCTACAGCTACCTCGTGGGCCCGGGGCCCGCGCTGAAGCTCGTGGGCCAGACCTCCATGCGCACCGTGACCGACTACACCTTCGGCGTGATCCCGATGTTCATGCTGATGGGCGCGCTGGTGTCGGTGTCGGGCGTGAGCCGCGAGCTCTTCAAGGCGGCCAACTCGATGATCGGCCACCTGCGCGGGGGCCTCGGCGTCGCCACCGTGGTGGCCTGCGGCGGGTTCGCGGCGATCTGCGGCTCGTCGGTGGCCACGGCGGCCACGTTCTCGGCGGTGGCGTACCCGGAGATGCGGCGCTTCAACTACCCGCAGTCGTTCTCCACCGGCGTGATCGCCGCGGGCGGCACGCTGGGCGCGATCTTGCCGCCTTCGACGGTGCTCGCGGTCTACGCCATCCTCACGCAGCAGGACATCGGCAAGCTGTTCATGGCGGGCATCGTGCCGGGAATCCTGGCGATGGCGATGTACGTGATGACCATCGCGATCATCGTGAAGCTGCGGCCCGACTGGCTCCCGGGCGGCGAAGTCAAACCGTGGTCGGAGCGCTTCAAGGACCTGCGCAACGTGTGGGCGCCGCTGGTGCTGTTCGTGTTCGTGATCGGCGGGCTCTACGGCGGCTTCTTCACGCCGACCGAAGCGGGCGGCGTGGGCGCGAGCGGCGCGTTCATCCTGGGCCTGGTCAGGCGCAAGCTCGACGGCCCGAAGATCCGCGAGGCGCTGCTCTCGGCCACGCGCACGGCGGCGGCGGTGTTCACGGTGCTGATCGGTGCGCTGCTGTTCGGCTACTTCCTCACCATCACGCAGAGCCCGCAGAAGCTCACCGAGTTCCTCACGGGGCTGGGCATCGGCCGCTACGGCGTGCTCGCGCTCGTCATGCTGATGTACCTGGTGCTGGGCTGCCTGATGGACGCGATGGCGATGATCATCCTCACGGTGCCCATCATCTTCCCGGTGATCGTGCACCTGGGGTTCGACCCCATCTGGTTCGGCGTGATCATCGTGATGACGGTGGAGCTGGGGCTCATCCATCCACCGGTGGGCATGAACGTCTTCGTCATCAAGAGCGTGGTGAAGGACGTGAGCTTCACCACCATCTTCAAGGGCGTGCTGCCGTTCATCGTGACGGACATCGTGCGCCTGGTGATCCTGATCGCGTTCCCGGTCATCGCGCTGTGGCTGCCGACGAGAATGGGCTGATGAGCACACACAAGGAAATCGTCTACACCGCACGCGTCGAGTTCGGCGACTGCGACCCGGCCGGCATCGTCTGGTTTCCCAACTTCTTCCGCTGGATCGATGCGGCCTCGCGGCATTTCTTCGCCGGCTGCGGCGTGCCGCGCTGGGAAGAGACCACGAAGACGCTCGGCGTGATCGGCACGCCGCTGGTCGACACGCACACGCGCTTCGTGAAGTCCGCGAGCTATGGCGACACGCTCGAGATCGCGGTGCGCATCACCGAGTGGCGCGACAAGAGCTTCGTGCAGACCTACCGCGTGATGCGCGGCGAAGACCTGATCTTGGAATGCGAGGAGGTGCGGATCTTTGCGGCGAAGCGCGAAGGCGGAGGCATCCGCGCGGTGCCGATTCCGCCGAGCATTCGCGCGCTCTGCGAGTAGCCGCTCAGCGGGCCTTGGCCTGGAGCTTCGCGAGCAGGCCTTCGACGCCGCGATCGATCAGGTCGAAGGCTTCAACGAAGGCCTGCTGGCCGCCGTACCAAGGGTCTGGCACATCGCCTTCGTCGTTCTCGGAGAAATCGGTGAGCAGGCGCACCTTGTGGGCGGTGCCCGCGGGCGCGAGGCGGCGCAGCGCGGCGCAATGCTGCGCGGTCATGCCGACGATCCAGTCGAAGTGCTCGAAGTCGCCGGCACGCACCTGGCGCGCGCAATGCGCAGGCATCTCGATGCCGCGCCGGCGTGCCTCGGCGATCGAACGCGGATCGGGCGGGTTGCCGCGCTCCTCGTCGGAGATGGCGGCGCTGTCGACATCGACGGACACGCCTGCAAGGCGAGCCTTGTGCAACAGGAGCGCGTGGGCGGTGGGAGACCGGCAGATATTCCCGGTGCAGATGAACAGGACGGCAATTTCTTTCATGCGTACTCAGCGGGGTCTAGCAGGCCCGAAGCATAGGCTGCAAATGCGCGATCCCGGCCGATGTCTACATGGGACGCCATGACCTGCAAATCCCGCCAATGACGCTGAATCGGATTCGCCCTGGCTGCGCCGGAGGCACCCAGCTGTCGAATCAATCGCCCTACCGCTTGCAAGCAGAGCTGCGCCAGGTATGCCCGATCACGCTTGACGATGGCCAGCTCCCAAGGCTCGATCGCCCGCCATGCGACGCCTGCCCCATGCAGCCTGGCGCACAGCGCTTCATACAAGCGGGCAGCGCAGGCAAGTTCCGCGGCGCTTTCGGCAAACCGATCGCCAGCTGCGGCGCTCCGGAGATTCGGGGATTCCAGGCGCGCGGCACCTATGTATTCGTTCAATGCGCCCTCGGCTGCACCGAGGATCGGTCCGACGATCCAGCTCGTGCAGTAAGGCAGGAGCGGCACGCGGCAGAGGTAGGCGTCCGCATTGACCTTCGCGCCGGCCGGATCGGCAGCGAAGCATTCCGCTTTGGAAACGGTCCACTTTTCCGCCACGAAGACGTCGTCGAAGCGGATGTCCTTCGATCCCGTTGCCAGCATGCCAACGGCATCCCAAGTGCCGAGTATCTGTGCGTACGATGCGGGGACGACCACCTTGAGGACCGTCGGCAAACCGTCATCGCCGCCCCCGCACGGACCCGCCATGATGATCCAGTTGGCATGGTCGATTGCCGATGTGAATCGCCAGGTGCCGTTCAAACGAACGCCACCCGGCACTCGTGCGATGGTCCCAGTGGTGGGGGCAGATGCCGTCGCGACCAACTGGTGCGGACCGTCTGCAAATACCTCGGTCTGGCATTCCAGGGACAGCCGGCCCATCGTTGCAATGTGTCCGCCCACAAGGCTGATCGTCCATCCAGTGGAAGCGCATGCACGAGCCGCAATGCGCGAGGCCTCCACGATGCTCGGCCACCCCAGCTCGAGCCCTCCGAATTTCCTTGGCGCAAGGATTCGAAGCAGTCCGGCTGCATGCAATTGCGCGATCGCATCCCGGGACAGGCATCGCGCCGCCTCGCTTGCTGCGGCGTGCGCCCTCCAGACGGGCACAAGCGCCTCGGCGCGCAGGCACAAGGCCCGATGCTCGGCACCGTAGTCGGCAGCGCTGGGAGTCGAATCCGCCTCAGGCCAGCTTGCGGGGAAGGTCGGCTTCAAAACAGAACTCCGCTGGAACAACAGGAAGGCCCAGGATGGAAACAAACCGCGCGATCTGGTCTGCATCGTTCGACGCGACGAATTCGTAGAAATTTGTGCTGTTCCACAACAGGTAGACGTGCGCGAACTGCGATCGGATGGCTCGCAGCAACACGTCGAACTCCACCTGCCCGTTGTGCATCTGGGTGAGCATCTGGTTGCGCTTCCATGCCACCTCCTCGGGCGTGAAGTAGTGAAGCTTGTGCAGATCGTCTTTCGCTCGTTCGCGAAGTTCGTAGACCGCCTGATCCGGTTGATTCAGCTTCTCCAGGAAGAAGATCAGCCCATCTGGCTTCAGAAGTTTCGACACATGCCCGATCTGCTGTTCACGGTCCTGCCCGTAGAACTGGAACGCCGCGGTCTCGTAGATGAAATCGAATCCCTCGCGGAACTCGGGAAACGACGTTGCTTCGCGCAGAACGCCCGCATCGATTCGCAAGAACGACTGGGGACAGAATTGCGACGTCTCAGGGTCGGCGAACCGATTGAAATGCTGCTGGTTGGCCTGGTTGGGTGAACTCGTCAGCGTCTTGATCTTTCCTTGCGAGTAGGTCGCCAACGCGCGTCCATTCGTGCCATCGAAGGCGTCGACTTCGTAGAATCCGTACACCCTCTTCGGGGTATCGTGCGACGACTGCACGAGCCTCTCCAGCGCGACGCCCACGCGGCTCATTTCCTCGAGGATGCAAGGCACGCTTGCAAGAAAGTGCGTAAAGAGAGGTCCTGCCCGATCGACCATGAGGTCGTGGTACTTCAAGACCTCGGGATCGGTAATTCGATCGGGTATGCGCGTTCGGACGGGTTGGCGCGGCACCTGGGTTTTTCCGGTCGCCAAGTCATCGAAGTAACCGGCCATGCGCACCATCGCCGATTCGTTCAGGTACTCGTCGGCCCCGAAGGGCGTTGTCGTTTTCATATCTTCTTCGCTCCCAAAAAATCACTCGCACACAGATGTTCCGCCATCTCTCGCCTGGAGGCCTTTCCGCCAAAAGTGCGTGGCAGGACCTCCATGAACAAAAAAAGCTCCGGGATTTCTCGCTGCTTCAGCCTGCTTGAGCAATGCGCTTTCAGTTCCTCTTCGGAGACATCGCATCCGATGCGCAGCACGAGGCACGCACACAGAAAGCCCGACGGATCGTTGCCGCGAACCGGAAGCACCATCGCCTCGGAAATTGCGGGATGAGACAGCAGTTCGCGTTCGACATCGCGAGGGTTGAGCATCACGCCGTCCCTGAAGAGCATGTCGTCCTTGCGGCCAACAAAATGCAGGTAACCCTCCTCGTCCGTCCGAAACAGGTCACCGGTCAGGAACAGGCTTCTTCCGTCCATGAAGTTGCGCTTCAACACCTTCGCCGTCAATTCCGGCCGGTTCCAGTAGCCCAGCATGACAAGGTCGCCAATCACGCCGAGCTCTCCGATCCGATGGCTCGCCTCGATAACAGCGCCCTCCTGATCGAGCAGAAGCGTTTGCACACCGGGAATCGCTTTTCCAACCGAGCCGGGACGCCGTTCGAGTTGCTCCGGGGCGAGGTAGGCGATACGCTTGCACTCGGTCATTCCGTAGTTCGAGAAGATCCGGACTTCGGGATAGGTTTCGCGAATCCTTTCGATATGCTGGATCGGCAGCACATCGCCGCTGCTGGAGATGTACCGCAGCGCGGGCAACGGTGGCAGCACCTCGGCCTCGAGCATGCGAAGGAGCACGGGTGGAAAGACCTGCAATGCCGTGATCTCTTCGTCGCGAAGAATGGCCCCGACCTCCTCGCTCCGTGCGGGCAATGTGCTTTTCACGACAGCCGTCGCGCCCAGCAGAAGCGGCATCATGACGTTGTAGAAGCCGTAGTCCGAACTCAGTCCGGCGGTAAAACTCAACACCCTGTCTGCCCGACGGGTGCCCAGGTAGCCGGTGACCGAATGGAATGCAGCAGTCATGTTGCGGTGACTGACGAGGACGCCCTTCGGCTTTCCGGTCGACCCCGACGAATAGAAGATCGCGGCCGGTCGATCCAGCCCTTGCGGCAGTGCCCCATCGACGGAATCGGCGCAACGTGAACGGGCTTGAGGATCGGCCGATCTCCACACTTCCAACAATGCACCCGCCCCTGCGTGAAACCATCGCCGAACGGCCGTGTGCCTCGACAGCGCAGATGGGTCGGCGCTGCGATCCGTGACCAGCACGGTCGCACCGCAGTCGGCCACGAGATCTATGAACTGCCCCTCTTCGCACAGGTGGCTGATCGTCGCAAGAATGCAGCCCTCCCGCATGGCAGCGAAAGCCGATGCGACGGCCGCCGGCGAAATTGCACAGCTCAAGGCGACACGATCGCCGGGCACTACGCCCGCGTGCTTCAGCATGCGGGACACCTGCAACTCGGTGCGCGCCAGTTCCCCGAAGGTGGCGGTTATTCCGTCAACTTCGATCGCAGTCTTGCCGGGATCGAGAAGGGCGGCCGCCTCGAACAACTCATGGAAGTCCGCCATCATTCAGCACGCTCGGCCATTGCGGGTCGGCCGCCGGCCAGCACCGAGAGGCACCCCAGCAACGCCATGCCCAAGGTGAGGACGAGGATGACCTTGCCCGCGGTCCATTCCGCCGCGAAGGCGCCGATGGCCAGGCCGGCCAGGGGCTGCGTCAGGTTGTTGAGCAGCGTCATCACGCCCGTCGTCTTTCCATAGTCCGCTGCGGGAATCACGCGCTGGCGACTGCTGCGCAGGTAGATGTTGAACATCTTGTCGAAGCCGATCACCAGCAGGTATCCCGCCGCATATCCCCAGGCACTGGGACTGAGCGCCGTCAGGAGGCCGCCCACCACGATCAGCGAGAACCCGGCAAGGCCCAGCTTCCGTACGGGAATGGAAATGTGGGCAATGCCCATGAGAACGAGCACCGTGACGATGGCGCCGGCGGTCTGCAGCGCACCGTAGTACCCGGCCGTTCGTGCATGAACACCCGTGACGAGTGCCGCCGACGATGCAAGCGTGACGCCCACCACCAGGTTGACGCCCGCCGCCTGGATGACGAGCCTCCGCAGGCCGGGCAGGCCGATCACGTGGGCGAGCGCCGTCTTCACTGCGGCGACCATGTTGCCCTGCGACGTTTCGCGTGGCCTCAACCGGACCCTGGTGGTGCGCCGCCAGTAGGCCATAGCGCCATCGGCGAGCACGAAGATGATCGCAGTGATCCCCACGGCAGCCTGCCAATGGATCTGCATCAGCAGAACCGCGGCGACTACCGGCCCCAGAACCGCCCCCAGCTGATCAGCGGTCTGGGAATACGCCAGCACTTTCTCGAAGCTGTGCTTCTTGAAAACCTGCGGCAATATCACCTCGCGCGCCATCGCACCCTGGGTGGTCAGCACCCCGCACAGGGCGGAGACCGCGATCAACCAGCCCGCACCGCCGAAGACCGAAGCGCAGATGGCGCCCGAGGCGCAGATGACGGCGCGCAAGACCTGGCTCCATCGCATCAGGCGCACCGGGGAAATGCGATCGCACAAAGCCCCGCAGATCGGGAAAGACAGAAAGCGGGGGAACGCCTCCACCGCAAAAGCCAACCCCGACCACCCGACATCCTGCGTGGTCTGGAACACCACGAGTGGCACCAGGAACAGCAGCACCTGATCGGCAATCTTCGACAGGAACAGCGATGCAAGGAAGGCCAAGAAGTCGGCCCGCGGCGAACTCGACTCCACTGGATCAGTAGGCTGAGCCATCTGCATTCTTCAGGTCATGGCGCTCATGCCCCTTGAGGGGCGGATTGAAGATGCTCACCAGCACCAGGTCTTTCGATCCGCCGCGCAGAAAGTGCCTGTCGTGCTTGTTCAACACGTAGAGATCACCGGGGCGGATCGCATGGATATTGCCATCCATGTCCTGAATTTCGCCTTCACCGGCAATGCAGTAGCACGCCTCCAGGTGATTTCGATATTGGAGCAATGACTCCGTTCCGGCGCGGACCACCGTGTGACATACGGTGAATCCCATTTCGTCTTTTTCTGTCAGCAGCCGGTGGCTCGTTCCACTACCCCATTCCACCAGCAAACCCGACTTCTCCACATCGCAAAGATTTCGTACGAACACTTTTGCTCCCTGCAAATTATTTGTGACCCTTCTTGCTCATCGCGGCGAGACTTCTCGCGATGACGCATGAATTCTCGGAGCAACGACTGCGCAATTCGATACTTTTCCAGTCGGCGGTTGATGCACAAATGACCGAACGGCGGCCGACGACAAAGGAGCAACACGCAGCTTTCGTCGAAATGAAAGCGGGTTGAAAGGTTGCGGCGCGACCCGCGGCGAAATCGCAACAACGAGGCGATAACGACCCTGCTGGCATTGCAGGACAAGCGCTAAAAGGTTGACGCTCATTGTGACGCGGTGCAACAATCCTGCATCTTTACTTCGGAGCCCCGTGCGTGGACAGTGCCAGTTGGATCAGTGACAAGAAGACGCGTGCCTCGGCAGGCGTGACACATCCGGCCCTCTAGCGCAGGCTCTCCCGCGCTGTGGCCGCCGTGCACGCAGCGTGACCCGTTCGCCATTCAGGCCAGCGGCTCTCCCCTTCCGAATTCCGTCGTTCTCCGTCACTGACTTTTTCAGTCAGCTTGCGTGTCCGTGCGCGAGGCCCTTCCACACGAAGGAGCCTTGTCATGCGTCAATTTCAAACTCGTCAGCAGCACCTGCAACCGCAGCCGATGCAGGAGCCCGTTCGCCCGTCGGCGCACGTGCCTGCGCGCGCAGCGACGGCGCAAGACGCCGAGAACGAAACGCTCGACCGGGCCGCTGCGCTCTGGACCACGCGGCGCATCCGCAGCTTCTTCCTGCTGCTCGAGCAAGCGCCCCGCGCAGTGCAGCGCTGACGCGCCCTGCCACAGGACCGCACCCCGGATCGCAAGGAGGCCACCATGGACCCAGACCCTCTCTGGCGCCGTAGCGCGCCCCATTCATCGATGTCCACCACAACGCAGCGCGCCATGCTGCGAAGGATGCCTGCCGGCTGATTGAAGCGGGAGGTTCTTCCTTCGCGGGCGCCGCACCCGAACGAAGGAGAACCTCACCATGACCCGCGAACGCCTGCGGCGCGTCGTGCGGCGAACGGCCACGGCCACCCGCCTCACTGCACCCCGCCACTACCCTCACCGTCCTTTGCCTCGCCTGTGGGCGGCATACCTCTGCGGCCTCGCGGCAACGCAGACGCATGCCGCCGGTGGACACCATTCGGTGGACGACGCCGCGATCCTCGATGCGGGTCAATGCCAGGTCGAGACCTGGACCGACCAGCACGCGAACAACGCGCAAGACCTGCTCCACATCGGCCCGGCCTGCCGTGTCGGAATGATCGAACTCGGCCTGAACCTGGAGCGCGAGCGCGGCAGCGAAGGCCGCACCGTGCGCGCCGGCCCGCAGGTCAAGTGGGCCTTCGCGATCGACGACAGCCTGAGCGCCGGCGTGCTCGCCACGGCCGGCTGGCAAGGCGACACGCACGCCACCGGCTTGCGCTTCGCGAGCAGCAGCATCGTGATCCCCGTGACCTGGCAGATCGACGACAGCTGGCGCGCGCACATCAACCTGGGTCGCGACTTCCACCGCGCGCAACCCAGCACCAGCCATTCGGGTGCAGCCATCGAATGGAGCGCCCTGCCCTCTGTCTCGTTCGTCGCCGAGCGCTTCCACGAAGGCGGCGGCAACGCTTGGCGAGCCGGCGTGCGCTGGACGCCGGTGCAGACGCTGAGCGTCGACCTGAGCCGCGCACGCGGCCTGCGCGCCGATGCGCCCGCATGGTGGACGCTGGGCTTCACCTGGGCCTTTGCACGCTGACCCGATCGATCGATCTGCCTCTCTATCGATTCCTTCACCAAGGAGAAAACAACATGAAAAAAAACGTCCTGAAGTCCCTCTTCGAGAGCTTCCTGCGCAGCCGCCACATGCTGCATCACTTCGAGCGCTGGCAGACGCTGCTGGGCTCCAAGCCCCTCGGCGTGACCTCGGTCGCGATGCCGCCCGACATCGCCAAGGCCCTGGCCACCGCATCGCGCACCGATGCCGGCGAAATGCTCGTCAAGCTCAACAGCTCGCCGCAAGGCCTGAGCGAAGGCCACGCGCAGGTGCTGCGCAAGCGCCTGGGCAGCAACGAGGTGCGCCACGAGCAGCCGCTGCCGTGGTGGACGCATCTGTGGCAGTGCTACCGCAATCCGTTCAACCTGCTGCTCACGGTGCTGGCGCTGATCTCGTACGTGACCGAGGACATGAAGGCCACGCTCGTGATCGGCAGCATGGTGGTGCTGTCGACAGTGTTGCGCTTCCTGCAGGAGTCGCGCTCCAACAAGGCGGCCGACCGGCTCAAGGCGATGGTGAGCAACACCTCCACGGTGCTGCGGCCCGCGCCGGGTCGCAAGGCCGGTGTTGCAGGCGACGAGGGCTTCGACGCCACGCACGCGGGCACGGTGCGCGTCGAGGTGCCGATGCGCGACCTCGTACCGGGCGACGTGATCGCGCTCTCGGCCGGCGACATGATCCCGGCCGACTGCCGCCTGCTCACGGCCAAGGACCTCTTCATCAGCCAGTCCGCGCTGACGGGCGAGGCGATGCCGGTCGAGAAGTTCGCCATCGACCGCGGTGACCATGAAGCGGGTGTCCTCGAACGCGAGAACCTCCTCTTCATGGGCACCAACGTGATCAGCGGCACCGCCACCGCGCTGATCGTCCACACCGGCGACCGCACCTTCTTCGGTGCCCTCGCGCAGCGCGTGACCGCCACCGACCGCGGCACCAGTGCCTTCCAGGCCGGCATCAACCGCGTGAGCTGGGTGCTGATCCGCTTCATGCTGGTGATGGCGCCGCTGGTGCTGGTGATCAACGGCGTGGCCAAGGGCGACTGGTGGGAAGCCGCGCTGTTCGCGCTGTCGATCGCGGTGGGCCTCACGCCCGAGATGCTGCCGATGATCGTGACCGCCACGCTTGCCAAAGGCGCGGTCGTGATGTCGCGCCAGAAGGTGATCGTCAAGCGCCTCGAGGCCATCCACAACTTCGGCGCGATGGACGTGCTGTGCACCGACAAGACCGGCACGCTCACGCAGGACCGCATCGTGCTCGAGCGCCACACCAACGCGTGGGGCGAAGGCTCCAACCATGTGCTGCAACTCGCCTACCTGAACAGCTTTCACCAGACGGGTTTGAAGAACCTGCTCGACAAGGCGGTGCTGAACCACGCCGAGATGCAACCGGAGACCCGGCTGCAGACGGCCTACCGCAAGATCGACGAGGTGCCCTTCGACTTCTCGCGCCGGCGCATGTCGGTGGTGGTGGAGAACGGCGGCAGCGAGCACCTGCTGATCTGCAAGGGTGCGCTCGAAGAGATCCTGTCGGTGTGCACGTCGGTCGAACGTGGCGCCGAGGTGCTGTCGCTCGATGCGGAGCTGCTCGCGCGCATCCACAGCGTGGCCTCGGAGCTGAACCAGCAGGGCCTGCGCGTGGTGGCCGTGGCCAGCCGTACGCTGGCCGCCGAAGCACGCAAGGCCGCCTACAGCGTGGCCGATGAATCTGAGCTCACGCTGCTGGGGTACGTGGCCTTTCTCGATCCGCCGAAGGAATCGACCGCGCCCGCGCTGCGTGCGCTCGCCGAGCACGGCGTGGCAGTGAAGGTGTTGACGGGCGACAACGAACTGGTCACGCGCAAGGTCTGCGGCGACGTCGGCATCGAAGCCGGACACATCGTGCTCGGCCGCGAGATCGAGGACCTGCGCGACGACGAGCTGCGCGTGCTGGTCGAGCAGCACCAGGTGTTCGCCAAGCTCACGCCCGCGCACAAGGAGCGCATCGTCCACGCGCTGCATGCCAACGGGCATGTGGTGGGCTTCATGGGCGACGGCATCAACGACGCACCGGCACTGCGCGCCGCGGACATCGGCATCTCGGTGGACGGTGCAGTGGACGTGGCCAAGGAGTCGGCCGACATCATCCTGCTGGAAAAAAGCTTGATGGTGCTGGAGCAGGGCGTGGTCGAGGGCCGCCGCACGTTTGCCAACATGCTCAAGTACATCAAGCTCACCGCGAGCTCGAACTTCGGCAACGTGTTCTCGGTGCTGGTGGCGAGCGCGTTCCTTCCCTTCCTGCCGATGCTGCCGCTGCACCTGCTGGTGCAGAACCTGCTGTACGACGTGTCGCAGATCGCGATTCCGTTCGACAACGTGGACGAGGAATTCCTCAAGTCGCCGCAGCGCTGGAACCCGGCGGACCTCGGGCGCTTCATGGTGTTCTTCGGACCTCTGAGCTCGGTGTTCGACATCCTGACCTACACGGTGATGTGGTTCGTGTTCGCGGCCAACACGGTGGAGCACCAGACGCTGTTCCAGTCGGGCTGGTTCATCGAGGGGCTGCTGTCGCAGACGCTGATCGTGCACCTGATCCGCACTCGCAAGATCCCGTTCCTGCAGAGCCGCGCGGCATGGCCGCTGCTGGCGATGGGTGCGGCAATTGCCGCCGTGGGCATCTGGCTGCCGATGGGGCCGCTCGCGCACTACTTCAAGCTGCAGGCGCTGCCGCTGGCCTACTTTCCGTGGCTGGTGGCGATGCTGGTGGGGTATGCGGTGCTGACGCAGACGGTGAAGGGGTGGTATGCGCGGCGGTATGGGTGGCAGTGAGGGCTCTTGTTCAGCGCTCTTGTTCAGGCCGTGTGCGCAGGGCACGCTGCCGGTGATCGGCGATCAGCGACCGCTCTGAAGCGCTCGCGCTGGCGGTGGGCTCTGTTTCGCGAAATCAAGGAGGAGGCCGCAGGCCGGGGGACATTCGCGAAACAGAGTCCACCGTCGGCGCGAGTGCCGCCACAGACCGCCTTGCCTTGTTGCAATAGGCCCCCATCCATCCACCTCAAATATGCTTGTGCTCTCGATGTGAGGCCTTCTGACATGCATGTGACACCCAAGCCCCGCAAACTATTGGTGCTGGATCTCGATGAAACGCTGATCCACGCCACCGAAAGCACGCTCCCGCACGAGGAGGATTTCCGCGTCGGACCGTATCGCGTTCATTTGCGACCGCATCTCGCCGATTTCTTGAGTAGCGTTCTTGCGCAGTTCAAGGTAGGCATCTGGACCGCGTCAGGCGAAAGCTACGCGTCGCAGGTTGTGGATCGCATCTTTCCAAGCGGCGCACTGGAGTTCCTGTGGTCCAGCGCACGCTGCACGACGGCGCGAGACTTCACGACAGGCGGCTATCAGACGATCAAGAACCTGCAGAAACTGAAATCCAAGGGCTATCCGCTCGAATCGATCATCGCGGTCGACGACACGCCGTCGAAGTACGCGAGGAGCTACGGCAATCTCGTTGCGGTGCGCGAGTTCCTGGGTGACAGGTCCGATGCCGAACTTCCGTTGCTGGCGGCTTACCTCGCGCATCTCGCGGAGGTGCCGAACGTCCGGACTGTCGAGAAGAGAGCTTGGCGCGAACACGTCAGGCGCATGCAGCCCCTGGACTGAATACCCCGTGCTCCATGGAAAAACACACCCGATGCAAGCCATTCAGAACTTCAACCTGCCCTCGCTGCTCGACACCTTCGTCAGCGTGGCGGTCGCCTTCGCCCTCGGCTCGCTGATCGGCCTGGAGCGCCAGATACGCCAGCGCGCCGCGGGCCTGCGCACCAACACGCTCGTGGCGGTGGGCGCTGCAGTGTTCGTCGACATGGCGAACCGGCTGCACGGCCACGACGGGGCCGTGCATGTGGCGGCCTATGTGGTCTCGGGTATCGGTTTCCTGGGCGCGGGCGCGATCATGAAGGAAGGCACCAACATCACCGGCCTGAATACCGCGGCCACGCTGTGGGGGTCGGCGGCGGTGGGTGCTTGCGCGGGCGCCGACCTGATCGGCGAGGCGATGATCGCGGCGCTGTTCGTGTTGGCCAGCAACACACTGCTGCTGCCGGTGGTCAACCGGATCAACCGCCGTCCGATCAAGGAAGAGTCGAGCGAGGCGACCTACACGGTGCGGGTGATCTGTTCGCGCGCAGCGCGGCCCGAGGTGATGGACCAGCTGCTGCTCCTGCTCGAAGCCGCAAACTACCCGGTGCGCGATGTCGACCAGCACGCCTTCGGGCCGGCCGACACGGAGATCGAGGCGACGCTGTATGCCACCGCGGTCGAGCCTTTGGAGCTCGACCAGGTGATCACGGAACTCGAAGCGCTCGAAGGCGTCCAGCAAGCCTTCTGGAACGCCAGCGCCGACGACTGATTAAACGCCGAGGATCGAGACAGCCTTCGTGTTGAGGTAAGCCTCGAGCGCCTCGGGGCCACCTTCCGAACCGTAGCCCGAATCCTTCACGCCGCCGAACGGCATTTCCGGCGACGGCGTCGCGGGCTGGTTGATCCAGAGCATGCCGAGTTCGAGCTTCTGGCTCAGCAGGTGTGCGTTCTTGATCGACTTGGTGAAGGCGTAGCCGGCCAGGCCGAACGGCAGGCGGTTGGCTTCGGCGATGGCTTCGTCGAGCGTGTCGAAACCGCGGATCGCGGCGATGGGGCCGAAGGGTTCGTTGTTGAACACGTCGGCATCCAGCGGCACGTCGGTCAGCACGGTGGGGGCGAAGAAGTTGCCCGAGTCGCCGACGCGTTCGCCGCCAGCGGCCACGGTGGCGCCCTTCTTGCGCGCATCGTCCAGCACATGGGCCATCGCGGTGAGGCGGCGTGCGTTGGCGAGCGGGCCGATGGTCGTGCCTTCGGCGAGGCCGTCGCCGAGCTTCAGGCCTTCGGTGTACTTGACCAGCGTGCGGGCGAACTCTTCGCGCAGGCTGTTGTGCACCAGGAAGCGGGTCGGCGAGATGCAGACCTGGCCGGCATTGCGGAACTTGGCGGCACCGGCGGCCTTGACGGCCAGCGCAACGTCGGCGTCTTCGGCAACGATCACCGGGGCGTGGCCGCCCAGCTCCATCGTGACGCGCTTCATGTGCGAACCGGCCAGTGCGGCCAGTTGCTTGCCGACCGGCGTCGAACCGGTGAAGGTGACCTTGCGGATGATCGGGTGGGCGATCAGGTAGTTCGAGATTTCGGCCGGGTTGCCGAACACGAGGCCCACGGTGCCGGGCGGGATGCCGGCATCGACGAAAGCCTGCAGCAGCGCGGCGGGCGATGCCGGGGTTTCTTCGGGCGCCTTCACCAGGAACGAGCAGCCGGTGGCCAATGCGGCGCCGAGCTTGCGCACGATCTGGTTGATCGGGAAGTTCCACGGCGTGAACGCGGCGACGGGGCCGAGCGGCTCCTTCAGTACCAGCTGCTGCGCGGCCAGGTTGCGCGAGGGCACGATGCGGCCGTAGACGCGGCGGCCTTCGTCGGCGAACCACTCGATGATGTCGGCGGCGGCCAGCGTCTCGCCCTTGGCTTCGGCGAGCGGCTTGCCCTGCTCCTGCGTGAGCAGCTTGGCGATTTCGGGGGCGCGTTCGCGGATGAGGCCCGCGGCGCGGCGCATGACGGCGGCGCGCTCGTTGGCGGGGGTGTTGCGCCACTTGTCGAAGCCGCGCTGGGCAGCGGCCAGGGCGCGGTCCAGGTCGGCGATGCTGGCATGGGCCACCTTGCCGATGACCTTGCCGGTGGCGGGGTTCACGACGTCCAGCGTCTTGCCGCCGGTGGCGTCGACCCATTCGTTGTCGATCAGCAGGCGGGTGTCGGTGTAGGTGGTGGTCATGGCGAACTTTTCCTTCGGGGACGGGATGATGAAAAGGGGAGATCTGGGTGCGCGGCGCGGCACTTGGGAGGGTTGCGCATGCGACAACGGCGGCAAATTGCCGCCGGGTGCATAGATTAACCCGAGTTAACAGTCTCCGCCGGGGCCCGGAAATCGCCCCTTTTTGCCCCGTTCCGCCCCGTTACAGGATCAAAAGCGCGCGGAAGTCGTTGACGTTGGTGTTCGTCGGCCCCGTCACGAACAGGTCGCCGATGGCGTCGAAATAGCCGTAGGCGTCGTTGCGGTCGAGATGGTCCGACAGCTTCTTGCTCGCAGCGGTTGCGCGCGCCAGCGTGTCGGGGGTGACAAAAGCGCCGGCGTTGTCTTCCACGCCGTCGATGCCGTCGGTGTCGGCCGCCAGCGCCCAGACCTGCGGCTGGCCCATGAGCGCACCGGCCAGGCCCATGCAGAACTCGCCGGCCCGCCCGCCGCGGCCCTTGGCCTGGCCCGGTTGGCGGGGGCGGATCGTGACCGTGGTCTCGCCGCCCGAAAGAATGACGCAGGGCCGCGCGAACGGCTGGCCGCGGTGCGCCACGGCGCGGGCCAGCGCGGCATGCACCTTGCCGACTTCGCGCGATTCGCCTTCGATCTCGTCGCTGAGGATGTGCGCCTCGATGCCGGCTTCGCGCGCCGCCTTGGCTGCCGCTTCGAGCGACTGCTGGGGCGTGGCGATCATGTGGGTCTCGTGGCCGGTGAAAGCCTTGTCGTCGGGCTTAGGCGTTTCGAGTTCGCCGCTTTGGAGCTGGGCACGCACAGGCGCGGGCACCTCGATGCCGTAGCGGTCGAGGATGGCGAGCGCATCGGCGCAGGTGGTCGCATCGGGCACGGTGGGGCCGCTCGCGATGACGGCGGCGTCGTCGCCCGGCACGTCGCTGATGGTGAGCGTCACCACGCGCGCCGGTGCGCAGGCCGCGGCCAGCCGGCCGCCCTTGATGCGCGAGAGGTGCTTGCGCACGCAGTTCATCTCGCCGATGCCGGCGCCGCTGTCGAGCAGTTGCTTGTTGATGCGCTGCTTGTCGGCCAGCGTGAGGCCTTCGGCCGGCAGCACCAGCAGCGAGGAGCCGCCGCCGGAGATCAGGCACAGCACGAGGTCGTCGGCCGTGAGCCCTTGCGTGAGCGCGAGGATGCGCTCGGCCGCCTGCTGCCCTGCCGCATCGGGCACCGGGTGCGCGGCCTCGACGATCTCGATGCGCTGCGGCACGCCTTCGGGACGCGGCGGGATGTGGTCGTAGCGGGTGACGACGAGGCCCGAGAGCGGCGCATCGGCCGGCCACAGCGCTTCGAGCGCCTGCACCATCGAGCCGCCCGCCTTGCCGGCGCCAAGCACCAACGTGCGGCCCTTGGGTGGCTTGGGCAGGTGAGCGCCCAGCGTGGACAGCGGCAGCGCGCGGTCCACCGCCACGCGGTACAGGTGTTCGAGGAAGGCGCGCGGGGCTTCGCGCGGATCGGGTGCGGGCCCGAAGGACGGGGTCGATGCGGTCATGGCTTGCTTTGTCTCCATCCGGCGATTGTGCGGGGAGCGGCCGCCCGCTCTCTTGACCGCGGTCTAGTTTGTCTTGGCTCCCGCCTGGAACCAGCGACTGATCAGCGCGCGCTCTTCGTCCGTGATGTTCGTGGCGTTGTTCATCGGCATGATCTTGGTCACGACGACCTGCTGGTAGATCGCCTGCGCATGCGCCGCGACCTGCTCGGGCGAATCGACGCGCACGTTCTTCATCTGCACGGCCGCGCCGTGGCACATGAAGCAGCGCTGCTCCAGCACCTTCTGCACGTCCGAGAACGCAACCGCGGGCGCGGCAGCGGCAGCCACGGGGGCGGCGGCCGGCTCGGGCTTCATCCACACGATCGTGAGGCCCAGCACCACGATGCCGACCAGTGCATACGGCAACGGGTTGCCCGCGTTGCCGAGCTTGAAGCGGTGGCGCACCACGAAGAACTGACGAATGGCCGCACCGCCGAGCATGATCAGAAGCAGCACCACCCAGTTGTACTTGTGCGTGTAGGTGAAGCTGTAGTGGTTGCTCAGCATCGCGAACAGCACCGGCAGCGTGAAGTAGGTGTTGTGCACGCTGCGCTGCTTGCCGCGCTGGCCGTGCACGGGGTCCACGGGCCTGCCTTCGCGCAGCGCCGCCACGTTCTTGCGCTGGCCGGGAATGATCCAGAAGAACACGTTGCCGCTCATCGTGGTGGCCATCATGGCGCCCACGAGCAGGAAGGCCGCGCGGCCCGCGAACCACTGGCAGGCCAGCCAGGTCGCGAAGACGATGAAGATCGCGATCAGCACGCCGACGATGGTGTCGCCGTTCTTGCGGCGCCCGAAGATCTGGCAGATGCCGTCGTAGACCATCCAGAACACGACGAAGAAAGCCAGTGCCACGGCGATGGCGGCACCGGGCTGCCAGTCCATCTTCGACTTGTCGATGAGGTAGGTGCTCGCATTCCACAGGTACGACATGGTGAAGAGCGTGAACCCGGTGATCCAGGTGGAGTAGCTCTCCCAGTACGACCAGTGCAGGTGGTCCGGCAGCTTCTTGGGCGCCAGCGTGTACTTCTGCATGTTGTAGAAGCCGCCGCCGTGCACGGCCCACTGCTCGCCGCCCACGCCCTTGTCGAGCGATTCCTGGTCGTGCGGCTTCTCGAGGCTGTTGTCCAGCATCACGAAGTAGAAGGAAGCACCGATCCAGGCGATGGCGGTGATGACGTGGACCCAGCGCAGCAGCAGGTTGGCCCAGTCGAGGTAATAGCTTTCCATGTGCTCTCTCGCAACCCTCTAGACGCGTGGGGCGTCAACGAGGGGTTTCAGCCTGCTCACCACTGCGGGCGCTGTAAGCAGAGAAAGTGCCGCGAACGCAGGCTCCATGAAATGGGCCTCGCTCCGCTGCGGCTTGTTGTGGACCGAAAGTGTATACAGTTTTGGCAAGGGTCGGGTTGGTTTTTTGCAGCGTCGCCGCCGGGAAAACCCTGTTCAACCCAGCGATTGCAACAACTGTGCCGCCACCGCGACCGCGATCACCTCGGGCTCCTTGCCGGTGATGCCGGGCACGCCGATCGGGCAGGTGATGCGGGCCAGTTCGTCGGCCGTGAAGCCGCGCGCCTCGAGCCGGTGGCTGAAGGTCGCCCACTTGGTCTTGCTGCCGATGAGGCCGATGTAGGGCAGGTCATCGCGCATGCGCAGGCGCTTGAGGCAGGCGATGACGATGTCGAGGTCTTCGGCATGGCTGAAGCTCATGATGAGCACGCGGCTGCCCGGCGCAAGCGCGGCAACGGCATCCTGCACGGGCTCGGAATGCTCGGTGTCGATCTGCGCGGGGAGCTCGTCGGGGAACACGCCGTCGCGGCTGTCGATCCAGCGCACCGAGAAGGGCAGCGCGGCCAGCAGCCGTGCCAGCGCGGCGCCCACATGCCCACCGCCGAACAGCGCCACCGGCTTGAGCTGCGCGACCAGTTCGCGCTGCAATGCGGGCGCGTCGGCCGCCGTGATGCGCTGGTACGACAGGAACATCACGCCGCCGCAGCACTGGCCCAGGCTCGGACCGAGCGGGTAGCGCTGGATGCCGTCGATCGCGCGCTGGCCCGCGAGCAGTTCGCGCGCTTCCTGCGTGGCCTGGAACTCGAGCTGCCCGCCGCCGATGGTGGCCGTGAGCGCGTCGGCCCACACCGCCATCCACGTGCCGGCCTCGCGCGGCGCCGAGCCCTGCGTGGATTCGACGCGCACCAACACCGCGTCTTCGGTGCGAAGACGTGCCAGCAATTGATCGACCGCACCGCTCATGCCCGATACCTTCGGTTGCCCGGCCCGCGAAGACTCACGGTATAAACCCGGCGATGAATCCCCAGCTTACGCCGCGCCGCCTTGCATTGGCGGCATCCGTTCTTTCGTGCGCCCTCTGGCTCGCTGGCTGCGGAAGCCCAGGGGCCGTCCCCGGCCAGTTGAGCGGCGCCAAAGCCGGTGCATCCGGCGCGGTGCCCCGCGCTTCGAATGCGGCCACTGCGCGCGACTACCGCCGAGATGCGGCGCGCCATGTCTACGACCTCAACCGGTCGCGCATCTACAGCGGGCAAATGCCACCCATGCTCTATGCGGTCGGCACGCTGCAGGTGAACCTCGACGCGGGCGGCAAGGTGGTTTCGATGCACTGGCTGCGTGCGCCGCAACATGCGCCGGAAGTCATTGCCGAGATCGAACGCGCCGTGCTGCAGGCCGCGCCCTTCCCGGCCGCCACGCGCCTCGGCGCGGTGACGTGGACTGACACCTGGCTCTGGGACAAGAGCGGTCGATTCCAGCTCGACACGCTCACCGAAGGCCAGCAGCAAGGCGACTGACATCAAGACCCGCGGTACGTGGAGTAGCTCCACGGGCTGACCAGCAGCGGCACGTGGTAGTGCTGGTCGGTGTGCGCCACGCCGAAATCCAGCGACACCTTGTTCAGGAAGTTCGGCTCCGGCAGCTTCACGCCGCGTGCCTTGAAGTAACCCGCCACGTCGAACACCAGGCGGTAGGTGCCGACCTTGATCGAGTGGTTGTCGTAGAGCGGACCGTCGCTGCGGCCGTCCGAATTCAGCGTGAAGCGCTTCACCAGCGTGGCGGCATCGCCTTCAGTGGTGTACAGCGCCACTTCCATGCCGGCCGCGGGGCCGCCGTGCATCGTGTCCAGTACGTGAGTGCTCAAGCCCATGGGGCGCTCCTTCAAAGATCGAGCCAGGAGCTCGAATCGGGTGCGGGAAATTCCGGTGGACAAAAGTGTATACAGTTACCGGCTTTGGGTCTATCATGAAAAACATGGAGTCCTCCACCACCCGTTCGATCGTCGATGCCCTCACGAAGGCCATCGTCGAGCATCGCCTGCAGCCCGGCACCAAGCTCGCCGAGCAGAAGCTGGCCGATCATTTCGGTGTCTCGCGCACGCTCGTGCGGCAGGCCCTGTTCCAGCTCTCGCAGAACAAGCTGATCCGCCTGGAGCCCGCGCGCGGCGCCTTCGTCGCGGCCCCGGCAGTCGACGAAGCCAAGCAGGTGTTCGCCGTGCGCCGCATGCTCGAGGCCGAGATGACGCGCGAGTTCGTGCGCACCGTCACACCCGCCAAGATCAAGGCGCTGAAGGAACACGTCGCGCTCGAAAAATCGGCCGTGTCGGGCGAAGACATTTCGGGCCGCACCGAGCTGCTCGGCGACTTCCACGTGCGCATGGCCGAACTCATGGGGAACCAGGTGCTGGCGCAAATCCTCGGCGAGCTGATCTCGCGCTGCGCCCTCATCACGCTCATGTACCAGAGCACGAGCGCGGCAGAGCACTCCAACGACGAGCATGCCGACATCGTCAAGGCGCTGGCCGCCCGCGACGAAGAGCGCGCCGTGCGCCTCATGACCGAACACCTGGAACACGTCGAGGCGAACCTCACCTTCGACCGCAAGGTTCCCACCAACGACATCTCTCTCGCGCTTTCATGACCACCCCCGTTGCTTGCTCACTTCGTGTAGCCGCCTCCCCCCTCAAGGGGGCAACACCGGTGGCCCGGCAAAGCCGGTTCCACGGTGTTGCTTGTATGGACCATGACTGCTGAAAGATCGCTACTGATATGAACGTCTACGACACCACCTTGCCCTACCCGCGCGACCTCGTCGGCTATGGCCGCAACCCGCCGCATGCCCAGTGGCCGGGCGGCGCGCGCATCGCAGTGCAATTCGTCCTCAACTACGAAGAGGGCGGCGAAAACGCCACGCTGCACGGCGACGCGGGCTCCGAGCAATTCCTCTCCGAGATGTTCAATCCGGCCAGCTTTCCGGACCGCCACATCAGCATGGAAGGCATCTACGAATACGGCTCGCGCGCGGGCGTCTGGCGCATCCTGCGCGAGTTCGAGAAGCGCGGCCTGCCGCTCACCGTGTTCGGCGTGGGCATGGCGCTGGAGCGCTACCCCGAGCTGACCGCCGCCTTCAAGGAGCTGGGCCACGAGATCGCCTGCCACGGTTGGCGCTGGATCCACTACCAGAACCTCGATGAAGCCACCGAGCGCGAGCACATGCGCCTGGGCATGGAAGCCATCGAGAAGCTCACCGGCGAGCGCGCCCTCGGCTGGTACACCGGCCGCGACAGCCCGCGCACCCGGCGCCTGGTGGCCGACTACGGCGGCTTCGAATACGACAGCGACTACTACGGCGACGACCTGCCCTTCTGGATGAAGGTGCAGAAGACCGACGGCACCGTCGTGCCGCAGCTCATCGTTCCCTACACGCTCGACTGCAACGACATGCGCTTCGCGCTGCCGCAGGGCTACTCGCACGCCGATCCGTTCTTCCAGTACATGAAGGACACCTTCGACGCGCTCTATGCCGAAGGCGATGCGAACGGCGACAACAGCCCCAAGATGATGAGCATCGGCATGCATTGCCGCCTGCTCGGGCGGCCCGGCCGCATCACCGCGCTGCAGCGCTTCCTGGACCACATCGCACAGCACGACAAGGTGTGGGTCTGCCGCCGCCTCGACATCGCGCGGCACTGGAAGCAAGCGCATCCCTTCACATCGACCGGCGCATCGGCCGTCACAGGAAGCAGACCATGAGCCTCACCATCGCCCAACTCAACGCGGCCGTGCCCGCCGAAGCCGTCGCCTTGCTCGACGGCATCTACGAACATTCGCCCTGGATCGCACAACGTGCGCTGCCCGCCCGCCCCTTCCGTTCGCTCGCGCATCTGAAGCATGCACTGGTGAAGGCGCTGGCCGCCTCGTCTGCCGACGAGCAGATCGGCCTGATCCGCGCCCACCCCGAGCTCGCGGGCAAGGCCATGGTCAGCAAGACGCTCACGGCCGAATCGACCAACGAGCAGAGCAAGGCCGGCCTCACCGACTGCACGCCCGATGAGTTTGCCAAGATCCAGAAGCTCAACGCCGACTACAACGCGAAGTTCGGCTTCCCGTTCATCCTCGCGGTGCGCGGCCCGCGCGGCACGGGCCTGACCAAGCGCGAAATCATCGACACCTTCGAGCGGCGCCTGTTCAACCACCCCGACTTCGAACTCGGCGAAGCGCTGCGCAACATCCACCGCATCGCCGAGATCCGCCTCGACGACAAGTTCGCCGCCGACATCACGCTCGGCAACGACGTGTGGGACTGGCAGGAACAGCTCTCGGTGCACACCGACCCCGGCTACGCCGAAAAGGGCCAGCTCACCGTCACGTACCTCACCGACGCGCACCGCGCCTGTGCCGCGCAGATCGGCGCGCTGATGCGTGACGTGGGCTTCGACTCGGTGCACATCGACGCGGTCGGCAACGTGGTCGGCCGATATGAGGGCGCAACGCCCGACGCGAAGATGCTGCTCACCGGCTCGCACTACGACACCGTGCGCAACGGCGGAAAGTACGACGGCCGCCTGGGCATCTTCGTGCCGATCGCCTGCGTGCGCGAACTCAAGCGACAAGGCAAGCGCCTGCCCTTCGCCTTCGAGGTGGTCGGCTTCGCGGAAGAAGAAGGCCAGCGCTACAAGGCGACCTTCCTCGGCTCCGGCGCGCTCATCGGCCACTTCGACCAGCGCTGGCTCGACCAGAAGGATGCCGACGGCATCACCATGCGCGAGGCCATGCAGCATGCGGGCCTGAAGCAGGAAGACATTCCGAAGATCCAGCGCGATCCGGCGCGCTACCTCGGCTTTGTCGAGGTGCACATCGAGCAAGGCCCGGTGCTCACCGAGCTCGACCTGCCGCTGGGCATCGTCACCGCCATCAACGGCGGCGTGCGCTTCGTGGGCGAAGTGATCGGCACGGCCAGCCACGCGGGTACGACGCCGATGGACCGCCGCCGCGACGCCGCAGCAGCGGTGGCCGAACTGATCCTCTACACCGAGCAGCGCGCCGCGAAAGACGGCGACTCGGTCGGCACCGTCGGCATGCTCGAAGTGCCCAGCGGCTCCATCAACGTGGTGCCGGGGCGCTGCAAGTTCAGCCTGGACATGCGCGCGCCGAACAATGCGCAGCGCGATGCGCTGACCGATGACGTGCTCGCCGAGCTCAAGGCCATCTGCGAACGCCGCGGCGTGCGCTATGAAATCGAGGAAAGCATGCGCGCCTCCGCCGCGCCGAGCGCGCCCGCCTGGCAGCAGCGCTGGGAGAAAGCGGTCGATGCGCTTGGCATTCCGCTGTTCCGCATGCCCAGCGGCGCCGGCCACGACGCGATGAAGCTGCACGAGGTGATGCCGCAGGCCATGCTCTTCGTGCGCGGCATCAACTCGGGCATCAGCCACAACCCGCTCGAATCGAGCACCAACGACGACATCCAACTGGCCGTGCAAGCCTTCCAGCTCTTGCTCGACAACCTCGCCGCCGAACAAGCTCACTGACTTTCAGAAGAACAACCATGACCGACTACGCCAAGCTCGACGCCTGGATCGACGCCCACTTCGACGAGGAAGTGAAGTTCCTGCAGGAACTCGTGCGCGTGCCCACCGACACCCCGCCCGGCAACAACGCGCCGCATGCCGAGCGCACCGCCGAGCTGCTGAAGGACTTCGGCCTCGATGCCGAGAAGCACGCCGTGCCCGCACAGGAAGTGAAAGACTACGGCCTCGAATCGATCACCAACCTGATCGTGCGCCGCCAGTACGGCAACGGCGGCCGCACCGTCGCGCTCAATGCCCACGGCGACGTGGTGCCTCCCGGCGAAGGCTGGACGCACGATCCCTACGGCGGCGAGATCGCCGACGGCAGCCTCTACGGCCGCGCCGCCGCAGTGAGCAAGAGCGACTTCGCAAGCTTCACCTTCGCCCTCCGCGCGCTCGAAGCGGTCGCCAAGCCGGCCAAGGGCAGCGTCGAGCTGCACTTCACCTACGACGAGGAATTCGGCGGCATCCTTGGCCCGGGCTGGCTGCTCGAGAAGGGGCTGACCAAGCCCGACCTGATGATCGCGGCCGGCTTCAGCTACGAAGTCGTCACCGCCCACAACGGGTGCCTGCAGATGGAAGTGACGGTGCACGGCAAGATGGCGCACGCTGCCATTCCGACCACGGGCGTCGATGCGCTGCAGGGCGCGGTGAAGATCCTCAACGCGCTCTACGCGCAGAACACGCTCTACCAGCAGGTCACCTCGAAGGTCGAGGGCATCACGCACCCCTACCTCAACGTCGGCCGCATCGAGGGCGGCACCAACACCAACGTCGTGCCCGGCAAGGTCGTTTTCAAGCTCGACCGCCGCATGATCCCCGAGGAGAACCCGGTCGAGGTCGAGGCCACGATCCGCAAGGTGATCGCCGACGCGGCCGCCGAAAGCGCGGGCATCACGGTCGACATCAAGCGCCTGCTGCTGGCCAATTCGATGAAGCCGCTCGCGGGCAACAAGCCGCTGGTCGATGCGATCCAGAAGCACGGCGGCGAACTGTTCGGCGAGCCGATCAAGGCCATGGGCACGCCGCTCTACACCGACGTGCGCCTGTATGGCGAAGCCGGCATTCCCGGCGTGATCTACGGCGCCGGCCCGCGCACCGTGCTCGAGTCGCATGCCAAGCGCAGCGACGAGCGCGTGGTGCTCGAAGACCTGCGCCGCGCCACCAAGGTGATCGCGCGCACGCTGAGCGATCTGCTGGCCTGAGCTTCCCTGCTCTCGCGCCACGCGAACTTCAGGAGGACCCCGGCCCGATGGCGTCGGGACCGCGCTGCTATCCCCGCAGGCTCACGCCGATCTGCCGCCGCATCTCGTCCGCCAGCGGATGCAGCACTTCGGCCTTGCGCGCGCCGACGACGCCGTAACCCAGTCCCTTGTCCGCCCACGCATAGCCGGCGACCGCGCCTTCGATGGGCCGCATCACCGGCGTGTCCTTGTCGACCGTCATCGGCCGGACCGTCAGCGCGAGCCGCGCGCCGTCGGCATCGTCGTACATGAAAAGGCCCGCGGGGCCGTGCGCCGTCATGACCAGGCGCCCGCCGATGAAGGTGTAGCCCGAGGCCGTGAGGTCGGGAATCGCGACCTTGCGCCCGAGCCGCGAAGAGACCCAGTCGACGAGCTCGGCGCGCTGCGAGGGCCCCATCTCGACGGGCCGCACGGTGTCCGATGCGTAGACGACGTAGCTGCGCGTCGCCTCGCGCGCCAGCGCCGGGATGCCGGCATCGCCTTCGGTCGGAAGAACGCCGCCGCGCAAGGACCACCCGGCGCTCGCGCCCAGGCCCAGCGCGAACACGACGGCGGCGGCCATGCCCCACGGCCAGTGGTGCTGCGGTGCATGCCGGGCCTGCTGCCCGGGCCGTTGGTGTTCTTCCACCAGCCGCGCCAGGTTCAGCGAGGGCGGCAGCGGCTCTTCGGCGACCGGCGCGAGGGCCTCGCGCAGGCCCTGCCGGTGCAAGGCGTAGGCCTCGACCTCGCGTGCGGCCTCGGGATGGCGGTCCAGGTACTCGCGCACCTCGCGCCGGCGCGGCGCATCGAGCACGTCGTCGACATAGGCGTGCAGGTCTTCTTCGAGGATGGGGCGTGCGTCCATGGGGTCGCCGTTCATTGGAGTCTCCGCAGGTGGGGGCGCGCCGCAGGCTGCGCATCGGGCGCCCGCGCCGAGGGCATCGGGTCGACGCCGTCGAGCATGCGGTGCACGCGCTGGCGTGCGCGTGCCAGCCGCGACATCACGGTGCCGATGGGAATGTCGAGCGTCTTCGCGGCCTCGGCGTACGACAGGTCTTCCACAGCCACGAGCAGCAGCACGGCGCGCTGGTCCTCGGGCAGCAGGTCGAGCGCGCGCATCAGCTCGTGGTGCGTCACGCGGTGCTCCTGCTGCGCGGGCGTGCCCAGCTCGGCCTCGTCGATGTCTTCCATCGCCAGGTGCAGGCCACGGCGCGATTGCTGCCGCAGGCGGCTCATCGCCAGGTTGTGCAGGATCGCGAAGACCCACGGCCGCGTGTCGTCGGCGTCATGGCGCTGGCCCCAGCGGCTGATGACGCGCTCCAGGCAGTCCTGCACCAGCTCGTCCGCCGATTCGCGATCGCGCAGCAAGGCGCGCGCATAGCGCCGCAGTGCGGGGATCATCGGCTCGACGAGGAGGATCAGGTCGTTCATCTTCCGGACATCGCGGCGTGCAACGGCGCCGTGCCTGTCAGAGACTCTGCACCTGGACCGGGGTTCCGGCCTTGCCGCCCGGCTGCGGCGCGATCACGAGGTAGCGCCTGCTGTCGGCGGGCGTCGCGCCCTGGATCTGCTGGCGGATCGGACCGATGGCATTCACGATCGCGGCGCCCGCGGGGTTGGTCATGAAGTTCGCGAGCGGCTGCAGCGTGCCGCTGCCGTCGGGCTGGCCCGACAGCGCAAGCACGTACGGCTGCTTGGGCTCCAGGCCGGTGACCGAGGCCTGTAGCACCTGCAGCAGGCCCTGGTCGAACAGCGCGACGCTGGTCGGCGGGTTGGCGGGGGCCGAGGCCTTCTGCGCCTCGGGCGTCACCAATGCGAGATGCGCGACCTGGCCCGAGAGGCCCGGCGCCTGCAGGCCCTGCGTGCCGTCGCCCGCCTCCGCCGGCACGGCATCGGGCACGTAGGCGATGGCCTGGGGCGCCTGGCCCACGGGCACGGTCGCCACCACGGTATGGGTCGCGGTGTCGATGGCGGCGAGCGCGTCGGCGTTCTCGAGCCCGACGTAGACGCGCTTGCCGTCACCCGAGGGCCAGATACCGTGCGGCAGCTTGCCCACGGGAATGGCCGCGACCTGCGAGAAGTCGTCGGTGCGGAACACCTTGACCATGTTGAGGCCGCCGATGGTCACGTAGGCGAACGTGCCCTTTTTCGTGTTGGCGAAGTTCACGTGGTTGGTGATCGGCCCGGTGTCGAAGGACTTGATCACCGCGAACGGCGGCCTCGCGTCGAACACCATCGTGCGGCCGATGTCCTTGAGCGTCATCCACACCTGCTTGCCGTCGGGCGTGGCGGCGATGTTGGGGCAGAAGGGGCTGTCCTGCTTCACGCGGCCGACCGTCTGCTTGGTTGCGGTGTCGATCACGACGGTCTCCGGGTTGAACGACGAGCAGATGTAGCCGTACTTGCCGTCGGGCGAGAAGATCTGCATGCCGGGCCCGTTGGGCGTGACGATGCGCGTCTTTTCCATGAAGGTGGCGGCGTCGATCACCGACACGTAGTTCTCGCCGCGCACAGTCACCCACACCTCCTTGCCGTCCGGCGTATAGAAGGCCTCGTGCGGCGAGCGGCCGACGTAGGTGGTGTGCTTGACCGCGTTGGTCGCGGTGTCGATGAAGCTCACGGAGTTCGACCCGATCGACACGACCGCGAGCGTGCGGTGGTCCGGCGAGAAGCCCATGCCGTGCACCAGCACCTGGCCCCTGTAGAGCGGACTGAAGTTGCCGGGTGACGGATCGCCCAGGCGGATCACGCCCAGCAGCTTGTTGTCGACCGGGTCGGTCACGGAGACGGTGTTGGAGAACTGCTCGGCGGTGTAAACGCGGTCGCGGTGACTCATCGGAATGTCGGCGTCGGAGGCCGCGACCGGGGCCTGGCCGGCCTGCGCGCCAACGGCGATGGCGGCCAGCGCGGTGGCGGCGAGGAGTTGGGAAAGGCTGTGCTTTTTCATGTTGTCGTGCTGGGATGGTTGTGCGTGTGCGGGAGAAGGGGCTACAGCCGCCCGACCTGCGTGGGCGCGGGTGCGGAAGGCGGCAAGGGCTGGTCGAGCGCCAGGCGCATCGCGGCAATCTCCTGCTGCTGCTCGACGATGATTTCCTGCGCGATGCGGCGCAGCTGCTCGTTGCGGCCATGGCGCAACTCGGCCAACGCCATGTCGATCGCGCCCTGGTGATGGGCGATCATCATTTCGGCGAAGTCGCGGTCGACGCTGCCGGATGGCGCGACGCTCATTCCGGCCATCATCCTTGCCATGGCGGCGTCGTTCTCCGCGGCGAAGCCCGCCTCCGCCGGCGCGCGGCTGGTGCAGATGTCCATGAGGCTCGCCATCAGCGCGTTGGCGCGTGCCGCGCCGGCCGGCATCTGCGTCGCCGCGAAGACGGCGGCGGCGCAGGCGATGGCCGCGGTGCCGATGGTCCATGCGGCAGGCCGCATCGAGCGGCGGCGGAGAGATTTCATCTGCATCGGGTGGGTCCTCGGCGTGAATGGCACTGGGCCGTCGCAGAGGTAGACGCCGCAGCCGACGCGTTATTCCAGCGGGTTTGAAATATTTCGCGCAGCGCCCGGTGTCAGTGGGCGGCCTTCAGCCGCTCCAACTCTGCTTCTTCCTCCCGCAGCTTGCTCTCGCGCTGCGCGATCTTGTCGGCGCGGCCCTTGTGCTTCGCCTCCGCCAACTCACGCTGCCGCTCGGCCACCTTGCGCTCCTGGGCCTGAACGCGCTTGCGGTGCTCGGCCTGCAGCCGCTCCTCGCTGCAGTTGCGCTGGTTGGCGCGCATCGCGCGCTCCAGGCCACGCACCCGCTGCGCCTGGCCCTTGGCCTTGGCCGCATCGATGTCGCGCTCGATGGCCTCGCGCTTGGCATTGCAGCTTTCGCTGGTGATCGGCTGCGCGATCGCGCTCATGGAGAGGGTTGCGATGGCCGCGGCAAGAATCGACGGAAGAAGATGTCGCACGTGTTTTCCTTGTCCGCGGGTGAAGTCAGCCGGTGGGTTCACTGTAGCGAGCGTTCCTGGGGCCGGGGCTGCGGCCTTTCCCGCGCAAACCTTTCACTTCACTCCCGGTACTCGGGGCTGCGGCAAGACGCCGGCGCAGCCTCACTCGGTTCCTGCGCGCGAAGTGTGCGGCACCCTCAAGCGGCCACGAAGCGGCGCTCGCGCATCCACTTCGTCATGACCCATTTATCGCCCCGAGTCACGGGCGCGCTCGCGTGCAGGGAGCGCGTATCGACACGGCCGTAGCCATCGCAATACTCGAAGTAGCAGGCATTGCCACGGATCGGCGACACCGCCAGGCCGAGTTGCGGAAAGACGGTCTGGCCGCCTTCCGGCGGGTCGTTCAGGTAGGTCACCAGGGTGCTCACGCGCTGGCCGCTTCGCGCGATGGATTCGCGGTTGGCGGCGTTGGTGGGCGCCAGGTAGTCGTAGTGCGGCTCGCTGCCCGCGCCGGTGGGGTAGTACAGCAGCTGCAGCCCCTCGCCGTTTTCCAGCGGAAGGTTCATCAGCGCCGATAGCCGCCGATCGAGGCGGTCGATCAGGTCGTTCTCGCAGAGGCGAAAGAACATGCCCCAGCTCGCGCGCTTGTCGCTCACCACATCGCGGCCGCTCATCGGATCGACCAGCGTGGAAGGTTTCAGGCGCGGCCTCGCCATCTCGATGAGGGCCTTGCACTCGTCGGCATCCACAACGTTGCCGAGCGCGGCAAAGACCGGGTCTTCGCCGCGCGAGTGCACGACGATCTCGCGGTCGGCCGCAAGGATTCGAGTGCCCGGTGCGAGCCGCGCCACGGGCTTGGAGGGCGCCTCGTCCGGCAGTTCGATGGCGTCGGCCGGCATGGGCCCGCCCCGCTGGCGCGCGTCGAGGTAGGCCGCGACGATCGCTTGTGCGGCCCGCTCGTTCATGCCCTGCCCCCGCATCGTGGCCACCAGCGCCTGTGGCATCTGGCCGGCATTGAGGTTGTGCGTGAGCCAGCGGCCCAGGTCGGGCGAGAAACGGACGACGGTGCTCATGGCCGAATCAGACGGGCCCCGTCTGGGCGACCCAGCCCTTGTCGCCGCGTGTGAAGCCCTGGCGCAGTTGCAGCTTGCCGCCCGCGCCGCTGGCGATACGCGCGATCATCGGAAACACGCGCTGCGCGTCGGCGTCCTGCATCCACGGCGCCGTGTCGATCTGGTAGGTGTAGCTCACCACCGCCATCGGATGCTGCGCGTTGGAGGTGTCGACCTTGACATCGACGATCTGCTCGCGCTTGAGGTGCGCCACGCAGAAATCGTTGGCTTGTTGTTGTTCGGCGCCTTTCGCTGCGGACGCATGCGGCTTGTAGAACTTGCGGCCCGCGTCGGTCAGCTCGAAGCGCTTGACCGCGCCGTCCGGGTTCTCGATGCTTTTCGGCACGGCGACGATGGTGCTGTGCACCAGGCCCAGCTGCTCCATCACCGGAAACTGGATGGCATGGCGGGCACCGGAACCGGCCTCGGCTTCGGTCAGGTCGATCGGCCAGTCGACCATGGCCAGGCAGATGTCGCCGCGCTGGGCCAGGTAGTCGTCCAGCGGCGCCGCGAGGTTCTCGGCGGTGGGTGGGTTGGCATCGTGGCTGGTGCTGCAGGCGGCCAGCGCAGAGACCAGGGCGATGCCCGCCAGGGTCTTGGCGGGGTGGCTCAGGCGAATGGAACGGAAATTCATGCGGAGTCTTGTTGTTGATTGACGGATAGCGTGGCGGTCGTGGATTCGGTCAGTGCACATCGAGCTCGTCCGCGACCCAGCCGCGCTGCGTCAGATGGACGCCCAGGCGCATCTGCATCGTTCCCTCGCGCTGGATGGCGCGCGCCAGCAGCGGAAAGGCTTGCTGCACTTCGGGCGTTGCGGCCCAGGATTCGGGCGCGATGCGGTAGGTGAAGAGCAACGAGGTCGCGGTGCGGCCATCGCGCGTTTGCGGCGGGTCCCAGCCGATCAGGCGGTCCAGGCTCAGCGTGGCCGCGCAGAAGTCGGCCGGGTGCGTGATGTTCTCGGTCGTGGTGCGGATCACCACGGGCACCTGCAGGTAGTACTTGCGGCCCGCATCGGTCAGCGCGTATTCGCGGGCCGGCACGGCCGCTGCCGCGTCCTTGGGGGTGGTGACGACATCCTTGCCTGCCACCAGACCCAGCTTCTCGAGCACCGGCATCTGCTGCGCATCGGGCTCGTGCGACCCGGCCGCCACCGTGATCGGCCAGTCGTACTTGGCCAGGCACACATGCCCGCGCTGCGCGAGGTAGTCGTTCGTCGTCGCGGTGAAGTTCTCCTGGCTCGGAAGGCGCGCCTGTTCGTTGTCGCAGCCGGAGAGCGAGACCAGCAGCAAGAACAGGGACGCGGCGCCGCCGATGCGCCGGCGCACGGCGTTCGCATGGGTCTTCATTTCACGCACCTGCCGCTGGTCGATGACGCGGAGGAAGGCTGGTAGCCGTCGCTCAGCGTGCCCAGGAAGCAGACCAGGTCGGCGATCTGCTGCGGCGTCATGACCGGGGTGGAACCGGGCGCGCGCGGCTTCGTGCCGCTGGCAAGCGTCTTGTCGCCGCCCTCGCCGGTCCCCATCGGCAACTCCTCGTCGATGCTGCCTTGCTGCACCTGCGGCAGGTCGTTGAACTTGTCGACCGTTGCGCCGGGCACATGGGTGGGCTGCAGCGCCCAGAGCGGGTTGGCCTGCGGCGCACCGGTGCCGTCGTTCCTGGCCGGATACCAGTACTCCGGGTTGGTGTCCCGCGTGTTGTAGAAGTTGACGACCTGGTCCAGCGAGTGGAGCACGCCGTTGTGAAAGAAGGCGCCACGCGTCGCCACGTTGCGCAGCACCGGCACCTTGAACATGCCGCAGTACGGATGGGCCGTGTCTGGCGTGGCGGGCATGTAGTCGGTGCGGAAGGGGCCGCAGAGGCCCATGTCGAAATACTTCGGATCGTCGTTGGCCGGAATCGGGTCCGGGTTGTTCGGAATCGACCTGTCGTTGCGCGGCGCGCCCAGGGCCTGGTAGGTGAAGTCCGTCATCAGGCCGCTGTTGCCGTTGAAATTGGCGCCCGTGTAGTGGCAGCCCGAGCAATTGGTGACGCCGGTGCTGTGGAACAGGACCTCGCCGCGCCGCTCGGCCGGCGTCAGCACGCCGCCGATCTTGTTGAAGACATAGAGGTCGTACTTGCTGCTGTACGGATGAAAGCTGAGGTCCTCGGTCTCCAGTGCCTGGATCGCGGTGCCGAGGGCGTCGAACGCGGCATCGGTGTTGTCGAACACGTTGGCGCCGAAGGCCTGCTTGAACAGGCCGGCATAGGCGCCGTTCTGCACCGCCTTCACAACCGCTTCCTTCGAGCTGTTGTTCATCTCGACCGGGTTGAGCAGCGGCAGCGCGGCCTGTGCCGCCATCGTCGTCGCACGGCCGTCCCACATGAAGCCGCCACCGGGCGAATTGGAAGTCACGCCATCGGGGTTCGGCGCGTCTTCGCTGAAGGCCGGCGTCGATTCCTTGTAGCGCAGCGAGGGCACGGCGCGCGCGCCGGTCTGCTTGATGTCGGAGCCCAGTTGCACCGAGATGCTGTTCGGTGGACCGTAGGCGTATTGCGGATCGTGGCAGCTCGCGCACGACATGTTCTTGCCGCCCGAGAGGTTCTTGTCGAAGAAGGCCAGCTCCCCGACCTGGGCCTTGGCGCTCAGGACCGGCTTGCGCGGGCCGGCGGTGCTTGCCGCCACCGCCGTGCTCTTGCCATCGCAAGCCGTCAAAGCCAATAGCGCTACCGAGAGCGCCATGACGAGCGGGACCATCTTGTCCGTTGCCAGATTCATCAAAAGGAAAGTCGCTTCATGCTTGCGCCGCGGGGGTCCGCAAGCGAGACGCCTCGCGTCCCACCTGCGAACCCTCCGCGGCTTTTTCTGTCGTCTGTCTTCGGTTTACTTCGTTGCCCAGACGCTGCTCTGGCTTGCGTCAGCACCGACTTGCGGCGTGATCTGGCCTTGCACTTCCTTCGTGTCCGGGTTCTGCACGCCGACGATGTCGTTCGCGTACAGCTTCTGCTTGTAGTTGGCCGGAATCACGTAGGCATGGTTGATCGGCCGCACCGAGTCGAAGTGCGTGTCCGCGCTGTTCTGGTATTCCGGCAGCGCAAGGATGTTGGCCGTGATGAACGCTTCCGAGTACTTGGCGCGGTTCAGGTACGTCGCATCGACAGCCGGGTCGGCGACCTGGAACATGTCCTGCAACGTCCGCACGAACGAGAAGTGGCTGTAGGCGTCGCTGTCGGCAACCTTCTTCTTCGCCGTGCCCACGTCCTGCTGGTTGGTGAGAATGCCGAAGATCGAGTTGCCGTGGCCGAAGTTGCCGCCGGCGTAGTTGGCCGGCGGGGTGGTGGCGATGGCCTTGCCGCTTGCGTCCACGGTCACCGGTGCGGCGCCGGAATTCGGGCCGCCCGCGTTCCAGCCGCAGCAGGAGCCGTTGTTGCCGCCTTCGCCTTCGTCGAACATCACCACGATCGCCACGCGCTTGTGCGGGTTCTTCCACAGCGCCGAGTTCTGGATCGCCTTGACCGTCATGCCCAGGTAGATGTCGGCACGCTTGATGTTGGGGCCCTGGCCGTCGTTGCCGCCCTGGCAGCTCGTGTCGCTGCCGACGCCGTGCATGTCGTCGCACTGGTCGGGAACGATGAAGTTGATGTTGCCCACATCGCCCACAGCCAGGTCCTTGGTGAACTGGTCGTAGACCCAGCCGCTCGGAACCTGGTAGGCCCCGGTCTTGAGCCAGTCCGCTTCCTGGTACTGCGTTCCGAAGATGGTGCGGTTGGTGGCCACGAACTCGGGCAGGCTGCGTGCTTCCTGGAAGGCGATCGACGGGCCGTGCTTGACCTTGTACAGCCCGTTCACCACTGCGAAGTTGGGCGTGCCGACGAGGGCGGGAATGGCGGAGCCGTCCAGGTTGGTGACGCCCTTCAGGCGGCTCGTGTCGTACGTGGCGGCCACGTTGGTGTCAGCAATGCTGTCGGCGCGCACGTCCTGGCCGGGGTTCATCGACTCGCTGTAGGTGCGGATGGTGCGGCCCGTCTTGGACATCAGCGTGAACAGGTTGTCGCCGGGGACGTTGTGCACGGTGCCGCCGGTCGGCGTGTCGCTGCAGGTTGCTCCAGCGGTCCCGCTCCAGCCGGCGCGCGTGTTCGTCGGCGGGCGATCGCCCTGGGCGGGCAAGGGCTGGCCGTCGGAGGCCGTGCCGCCGGTGAATGCAGCGTCGGTGATCTTGTAGTCGCCAACAGCGCCGCAACCGAACCAGTTGTCGTCGTGAATGCCGAAGTCGTCGCCGCCGCCCAGCGCGGTGTAGTTCGGCTCGGACGGGTTGCCGGTCGAGTAGTACGTGCTCAGCTGGTTGTAGTTGTTCAGGATGTGATTGATGTTCACGGCCCGCGGGTTGCCGACGATCGCGTCGGTCGACTTGTTTTCTTCGATGATCACGAAGATGTTGTCGTAGGCCGGCACGCCTTCCACATTGAAGGCCGCCTGCTGCGCCTGTGCGAAGGTGATGGCCGCCTGCTTCTGCGTCGGCGCCGAGGGGGTGGCCTTGGTGCCGTCGGAGTTGGTGAGGGTCACGCCCGCGAGGCCGACAAGGCGGGGGTCGCCGCCCGCGACGGCCAGGTTGTCGGGGAACATGTCCTTGCGGTCGAGCTTGGCCGTCGCGTAGGTGTAGCGGTTGGTCAGCTCGTTGTCCTGGTACAGCGCGGCGTACTGGGTGGCGCCGCTCAGGGTGTTCACGTCCGCCAGCGGGTCGCTGAACTTGGCGTCGCCGAGGTTGAAGGCCGGGCCGTTCATGCGTGCGACGAGGTTGGCCTTTTCGGTCGCGTAGTTGCTGCCGTTGGCTTCCACCAGGCGCTGTGCTTCGCTCGACAGCGGGCTGATGACGATCTTGTCCGTGCCCTGGTCGGCGATCTGGGCGGCCGAGGCGCGCAGGATCAGGTGCTTGGCCACGGCAGCGCCGGTGGCGGTGTTGGTCGCGGAGGTGCCGATGTCGGCCACCAGTTGTCCGGTGGCACTGGTCGTCAGCGTGAACTTGCCGCTGGCATCGGTGACGGTCGAGGCTTCGCCGCTGTCGAGCACGCCATTGCCGTTGGCGTCGACGAAGACCGTGGCCTTCTGGTAGTAGCCGGGCTTGAGGGTCGGATTGCCGGTGGTGCTGCCCGGCAGGTAGCCGCTGGCGGCCACCACGCCGCTGACGGTCGCGCTGCTCGTGTTGTTCGGCGGAATGATCGGGAAGAAGTTGCTCCCTCCGTCGCTTCCGCCTCCGCAAGCGGCGACCACGCAGGCCGCAACCGTCGTCAATGACGAGAGCAAAACTCTTTTCTGGAAAATCATCATATATATGGGGCTGTTGGTTATCGATGGTTTTGACCGGCCTGCATGGGCATGCGGGCATCGTGCGTTTGAGTACGAAACGCCACATCGAGGAGAAATGTAGAAATAGCGGGTGACACCTATGTGTCAAAACGGCACATGGTCATTTGCTAATTCTTTGCTAATTCAATGAGGACAACTGCGATGCGCCAATTCGCAGCCACATTCGGACTGACGGCAAGCTGACCTTTGAATTAGGTGAAAATTAGGACGTCAGGATTTGACCGCAAGCAGGGGCGCCCGACGCGACTCTACAGAGGAAGAATGACGCTCCACCGCACTCGATTTCTTTATAAAAAAATCGACCTTTGAATTGCTGTCGATCATTCAAATTTGATCCGTGCAGTTCATTTCGTCGCGGTCGGCCCGACGACATGTGATCTGACTGAGACGCGGTCACTTCCATGTCGTCGGCATCGGAAATTACGCCTCACAGAGGTCATTGCGACAAGACCTTCTTTCATCGAATTCGATTAATTCGAATTCCGCTCAACAAAGGCAATTCCTCTTTGCGCGCATTTGCATTGCGTGAATGCCGACGGCCCCGGTGGAGCGACAGGCCGCAGCGCCGACCCGGCGCTCGCCGCACCCCTCGACAGCCGCCCCGCATCAGGGAATCTACGGATATATGATTCCCCGAATGGTCTTGATTGCGTGCATTTTTTGTATACAAATAACGCACTCGAAATGTGGCGCGATATTTGCGTCGAAAACGGGCTTCATCTCCCCAACACTTGCACGAGGAAAAGACCATGAGCACAGTCGTGAGCCACGCCCCCGCCGGGGCCAGCGAAGCCGGCATTGCGCCGCACGCGGAATCGAACGCCCTCATCAAGCCCGGCTACGACCCGCGCCTGACCAACGAGGACCTCGCCCCGCTCAAGAAACAGACCTGGGGCCAATACAACATCTTTGCGTTCTGGATGTCCGACGTGCACAGCGTGGGCGGCTACATCACGGCCGGCAGCCTGTTCGCGCTGGGGCTGTCGAGCTGGCAGGTGCTGGTGTCCCTGCTGGTGGGCATCGTGATCGTGCAGTTCTTCTGCAACCTCGTGGCCAAGCCCAGCCAGGTGACGGGCGTGCCCTACCCGGTGGTGTGCCGCGCGCCCTTCGGCGTGCTGGGCGCGAACATCCCGGCCATCATCCGCGGGCTGATCGCGGTGGCTTGGTACGGCGTGCAGACGTACCTTGCGTCGGCGGCCTTCATGGTTCTGGCGCTGCACATGTTCCCGAACCTTGCGCCGTATGCCGACGTGGCCACGCACGGCTTCGTGGGCCTCTCGACGCTGGGCTGGGTCGCGTTCATGGTCATGTGGGTGCTGCAGGCCTTCGTGTTCTGGCACGGCATGGAAGCGATCCGCAAGTTCATCGACTGGGCCGGCCCGGCGGTGTACGTGGTGATGGCCGTGCTGTGCGGGTGGCTGGTGTGGAAGGCAGGCTGGAGCAAGATCGACCTGAACCTGGGCGGCATCAAGTTCCAGGGCTGGGACGCGCTGCCGGTGATGCTCTCGGCCATTGCGCTGGTGGTGAGCTACTTCAGCGGCCCGATGCTCAACTTCGGCGACTTCTCGCGCTACGGCAAGAGCTTCGACGCAGTGAAGAAGGGCAACTTCTGGGGCCTGCCGGTGAACTTCGTCTTCTTCTCGCTGCTGACCGTGATCACCACGGCCGCCACGCTGCCCGTGTTCGGTGAATTGATCACCGATCCGGTGCACACCGTCGGCAAGATCGACAGCACCACCGCCGTCGTGCTGGGTGCGCTGACATTCATGATCGCCACCATCGGCATCAACATCGTGGCCAACTTCGTCTCGCCGGCCTTCGACTTCTCGAACGTGGCGCCGCAGCACATCAGCTGGCGCACGGGCGGCATGATCGCCGCAGTGGGCTCGGTGTTTCTCACGCCGTGGAACCTCTACAACAGCCCCGAGGTCATTCACTACACGCTGGACGTGCTGGGCTCGTTCATCGGGCCGCTGTTCGGCATCCTGATTGCCGACTACTACATCGTGCGCAAGCAACAGATCGACGTGGACGCGCTCTACACCATGAGCAAGCAGGGCAAGTACTGGTACAGCAACGGCTACAACCCGAAGGCGATCCAGGCGCTGGTGCCCTCCGCGCTCGTGCCCATCCTGTGCGTGATGGTGCCGGTGCTGCGCGGTGGCGCGAACTATGCGTGGTTCATCGGCATGGGCCTGGGCTTCGTGCTCTACGTGCTCCTGAACCGCAACAACAAGACTTGAAACACTGAAAGAGAAAGAAAGGGCCGCGCCGTGCGCATCAAGATCATCAATCCCAACACCACCTGGAGCATGACCGAGAAGATCGGCGCCTGCGCCCGCGCGGTGGCGCACGCCGGTACGGAAATCGTCGCGGTCAGCCCGGCCATGGGGCCGGTTTCCATCGAGAGCCACTACGACGAGGCGCTGGCCGTGCCCGGCCTGTTGCAGGAGATTGCAGCGGGCGAACGCGAGGGCATCGACGGCTACGTGATCGCCTGCTTCGGCGACCCGGGCCTGAAGGCCGCACGCGAACTCGCGCGCGGCCCGGTGGTCGGCATCGCCGAAGCAGCGATGCACCTGGCCAGCATGATCGGCAGCCGCTTCAGCGTGGTCACCACGCTGGGCCGCACGATGGGCCAGGCCTGGCACCTGGCCGAGATCTACGGCATGGAACGCTTCTGCGCCAACGTGCGCGCCTGCGAGTTGCCGGTGCTCGAACTGGAAGAACCCGGCTCGCAAGCGCGCGAACGCATCGTCGAAGAATGCCGGCGCGCGCTCGAAGAAGACGGCTCCGACTGCATCGTGCTCGGCTGCGCCGGCATGACCGACCTGTGCGAGCACATCAGCGACCTGCTGGGCGTGCCGGTGATCGACGGCGTGGCCGCGGGCACCAAGCTCATCGAATCGCTCGTCACGCTGAAGCTTCAGACCAGCAAGCGCGGCGAGCTCGCGCACCCTCTGCCCAAGACGATGAAGGGCGCGCTCGAAGGCTTCACGCTCCGCGGGTGATACGGGCCGGCGCGGGCGACGGCATCGAACGCTGAGCCACAATCTCCGCATGCCCCGCGCCAGCACCAAAACCATCGCCTCCCCCGCCCCGACCGACACCATCGCCACTCCGGCCGAGAACGGTGCAGCCGTTGGCAAGGGAAGCTCCATCGAGCGCATCGCCCAGGACATCGCCACCGCCATCGTCGAGAAGCGCCTGCCGCCCGGCACCTGGCTGCGCGAAGAGGCGCTGGGCCGGGTCTATTCGGTGAGCCGCACCAAGGTGCGCGCGGCGCTCCTGATGCTGTCGAAGGACAAGCTCATCGAGATGATTCCCGACAAAGGCGCCTTCGTTTCCCAGCCCACGGTGCAGGAAGCGCGCGAGGTGTTCGCGGTACGCCGCATCCTCGAAAGTGAAGTGGTGCGCCTCTTCATCGCGAATGCGCGGCCGCGCGACTACCAGGCGCTGGAGCAGCACATCAAGTTCGAGCGCGCGGCGTTGCGCCAGAGCCCCGCGATGGGCACGGTGCGCGAGAAGGTGCTGGGCGACTTCCACGTGGCACTGGCCGAGGCCACCGGCAACCACACGCTGACTGAACTGGTGCGCGAATTGGTGGCGCGCAGCTCGCTGATCGCGATGCTGTATCACTCGTCGAACGATCCGCACTGCTCGTCGGACGAGCACTCGGACTTCCTTCGCATCTGCCGCAAGGGCGATGTGGAAGGCGCCGTGGCCTGCATGACAGAGCACCTCGAACGCATCGAGGCCAGCCTCGAACTGGGCACCGACAAGCCCGACCGGCAACTCGACCTGGTCAAGGCGCTGCTCGCCTGAAGCCTGCGCGCCCGGCACGGCGCTTGCACTGCACGCAGACAGCGTGCGGGTTTTCCTGCATGCAGATTGCGGCATAAATTGTATACAGTTTCGCGTACACAATGCAGTCCAGCAGGAGATACACGATGACGGGCGATACCCTTTCCCCAGCAGTTCACCCCGTGGACCAGCGCCTGCCTTCGGGCAAGCTCGCGGCCCTCGGCCTGCAGCACGTGCTCGTGATGTATGCGGGTGCTGTCGCAGTGCCGCTCATCGTCGGCCGCGCGCTCAAGCTCTCGCCCGATGAAGTCGCGCTGCTGATCTCCGCCGACCTCTTTTGCTGCGGCATCGCCACGCTGATCCAGGCGCTGGGCGCCACGCAGTTCTTCGGCATCAAGCTGCCGGTGATGATGGGCGTGACCTTCGCATCGGTCGCGCCGATGGTGGCGATTGCCAATGCCAACCCCGGGCAGAACGGCGCGCAACTGCTCTTCGGCGCGATCATCGGCGCGGGCGTGGTGTCGATATTGATCGCGCCGCTCGTGAGCCGCATGCTGCGGTTCTTTCCGCCGGTGGTCACGGGCACGATCATCGCGGTCATCGGCATCAGCCTGATGCGCGTGGGCATCAACTGGATCTTCGGCAACCCCGTGGGCCCGACGGCACCCGCGCTGGTCGATCCGGTGTATGCCAAGTGGCTCGCCGAGGTGACCTCGCCGGGCAGCTCCATTCCCGCGGTGCCCAAGGGCTTCGCGATCATGCCCACGGTGCCCAACCCCAAGTACGCGGACCTCTCGGGCTTCGGCGTGGCCGCGCTGGTGCTCGTGTCGATTCTCTTGATCGTGAAGTACGCCAAGGGCTTCGTCGCCAACATCTCGGTGCTGCTGGGCATCGTGATCGGCGCGGTCGTCGCCTCGATCACCGGCCTCATGACCTACGAGAAAGTCGGCAAGGCCGCGTGGGTCGACATCGTGCTGCCCTTTCACTTCGGCATGCCGCAGTTCGACCCGATCCTGATCTTGACGATGACGCTGATCATGATCGTGGTGATGATCGAATCGACCGGCATGTTCCTCGCACTCGGCGAGATGACCGACCGCAGGATCACGCAGAAGGACCTCGCCAAGGGCCTGCGCACCGACGGCCTGGGCACGCTGATCGGCGGCATCTTCAACACCTTTCCGTACACCAGCTTCTCGCAGAACGTGGGGCTCGTGGCCGTCACCGGCATCAAGAGCCGCTACGTGTGCGTGGCGGGCGGCGTGATCCTGATCGTGCTGGGGCTGCTGCCGAAGATGGCCGCGCTGGTGGAGTCATTGCCCACCGTGGTGCTCGGCGGCGCGGGCCTCGTGATGTTCGGCATGGTGGCCGCCACCGGCATCCGCATTCTCTCGGGCGTGGACTTCAAGACGAATCGCCACAACGCGATGATCGTCGCGGTGTCGATCGGCGTCGGGATGATTCCGTTGATCGCACCCAACTTCAAGCAGTGGATGCCGCATGCGATCCACTCGCTGATCGAGTCGGGCATCCTGCTGGCGTCGATTGCGGCGGTGTTGTTGAACCTGTTCCTCAACGGCGCGAAGCACGACGAGCAGGCCGTGATCGCCGCGGCCAAGCACGCGGACGCGCACTAGCAGGAGATCAGATCATCGCCAGCGGCGTCTTGCGCCGCGGCGGTGGGTGCAGGCGGTCCAGTTCGGCGAGGGTCGCGGCATCGAGCTTCAGTTCGGCGGCGGCGAGGTTTTCTTGCAGATGCGCGCTGCGCACCGCCTTCGGAATCGCGACGACACCTGGCCGCGCGATCACCGCGGCCAATGCGAGTTGCGCGGCGGTCACGCCAAGGCGCTCGGCCAATTCTCCGAGTGCATCGTCGCCCGCCAGTGCGCCCTGGTCGATCGGGCTGTAGGCCATCAGCGGCATGCCGCGTTCGCGCAGCCACGGCAGCAGGCTGAACTCGGGGCCGCGCTCGCCGAGCGACATGTACACCTGGTTCGCCGCGCAGCCCGGACCACTGCCGATGACGCCCTCCAGTTCTTCCATGTCATCGGTATCGAAGTTGCTCACGCCCCAGTGCGCGATGCGTCCACCGGCCACCAATGCGTGCATCGCTTCAACCGTCTCGCTCAACGGATGGCTGCCGCGCCAGTGCAGCAGGTACAGGTCGATGGCATCGAGCCCCAGCCGCTTCAGGCTGCGCTCGCAGGCCTCGCGCGTGCCGCGGCGGCTCGCGTTGTGCGGGTAGACCTTGCTCACGATGAAGAGATCTTCGCGCCGTACGTCGCCCGCGCGCAGCGCTTCGCCGATGGCCTGCCCGAGCACGGTCTCGGCGCCGCCTTCGCCGTACATCTCGGCGGTGTCGATGAGCCGGTAGCCCATCACGATGGCTTCGCGCACCGCGGCGACTTCGGCCGCGCGACGAGAGGCCACCTCGCCCATGCGCCAAGTGCCGAGACCGAGGACCGGCATCTCGCCGCCGGTGGGGAGTGGAAGTGTTCGCATGCGGACAATGGTACGAGAGTGATTCGAGAGAACGGCATGCATGCCCGCGGCTCGGAAGGGGTGACTTTCGACACTGGCGGGCCGACCACCGGCCTCCTAGAGTCCCCGCGGAAACCTTCACGCCACTCCGAATGAATCACGCTGCGCCGGAACCTGTAGTCACCGCTTTCGACGTGGTCGAACTCTTCGTGGGCGACGACGACGGCATGCTGTGGCTCACGCTCGGCTTTGCCTCGCTGGGCGAACCGCTGGACGTGCTGCACATCGTCTGCGGAAAGATGCCCACTGGCATCCTGGAGGAAGACGCGCTGTACCTGGAGCGAACGAGCCAGGACCTGGCCTGCAGCGGGGAAGTGCTGGCGCTTGCGGTGCAGGGCGACGGCCTCGCGCTCGCTCTCACGCCCGAAGGCGCCGGCGCGCTCGAACTGCCCGAGTGCGTGCGCTTCACTTTCAAGGCGCAGCCGGTGCTCTTCACGCAGGCAGTCGAAAAGCTCGCGCAGATGGCGGCGCTCGGACACGCCTGCATCGCGACGAACGGCGGCCCGTGAGCGGCAAGCAAACCGCGGCGTGATACGAGTAACTGACTAGCGCCGCGCGCGACGCATGTCACTGCTTCAAGGCCGACCCGATATCGGCGGCCACCTGACGCGAATTCATGATGAGGGTATGGATGGTCGGCAGCAGTTGCACCGGAATCGATCCCAGCCGGACCTCCTTCACCGAGACGACGCCGTCGTTCGGCTCGTTGCCAAATGGCATCCACTTTCCACGTGGCCCCTTGATGCCGGCGTACACGCGCAGGGGAATGTCGGGCACGGGCAAGGCGTCCATGAAGTCCCGGCTAGCGAGCAGTTGGCCCATTTCGCCGGTCAGCACTCGAAACAACCACCGCCTCGACAGCTTGATCGCCAGGCTGGATGCCGTGCTCGGCGGCGCCAGGAAGACGCCGAGTTCCGGCGCGTGCGACAAGGTTGGCAGGACTGCCCTGGTCAACACGCATCCCAACGAGTGCCCGACGACGATGAAGCGCTCGCCATGCGTCCGTGCAGCGATGAATCCGCGAAGCCGCTCGACGCACGCATCCCAGCCTTCGAGCGCGGCGGAATAGCCGAACAGATGGGTGGTGATTCCCTGGGCACGCAGGCGCCTGGCGAGCAGCAGCATCGAGACGCGCGTCCGACCGAGGCCGTGGATCAGGACGGCATGCATGTCAGCTCGGTGTGATGTGAAGGTCCATGGCGTCGAGCGTACGAGACGTTGAACCCGCCAGGCCAGCGGATCGAAAAAGCATCGGCATCCGATACCACCGAGGTGTGCCGTCCGCTCCTCCCCAAGGCCCGGGAATACCCTCTGCCACCCCCGAATCCTTCTTGCCTACATTTCTTGTATGCAAGAAAAAGCGATCCTTGCATGCAACCCTTGACAAGACATAAAGACAGGAGACTCCATGCCTCGCTTCGCCAAATCGCTTTTCGGTCAGGTGGTCATCGCGCTGGTTCTCGGCGTGGTCGCCGGCCTCTTCTGGCCCGAGTTCGCCGTCAAGCTCAAGCCGCTGGGTGACGGCTTCATCAAGCTGATCAAGATGATCATCCCGGTGCTGGTGTTCTGCGTGGTCGTGCACGGCATCGCGGGCGCGGGCGATCTCAAGCGCGTAGGGCGCGTGGGCGTCAAGGCGCTGATCTACTTCGAGGTGCTCACCACCATCGCGCTGGCCATGGGCCTGGTGCTGGCCTTCGTGTTCCAGCCGGGCGTGGGCATGAACGTCGACCCGGCCAAGCTCGACCCGGCCGCGATGAGCGCCTATGCCTCGAACGCCGACAAGCTCACCAGCGGCGGCACGGTCGAGTTCCTGACGAAGCTGATTCCCACCACGGTGGTCAACGCCTTCGCGACCGGCGACGTGCTGCAGGTGCTGCTGTTCGCGGTGCTGTTCGGCTGCGCGCTCTCGCTGCTGGGCGATCGCGGCAAGCCGGTGGCGGTGGTGGTGGATGCGCTCTCGCTGGTGCTCTTCAAGATCATGGGGATCATCATCAAGCTGGCGCCGCTGGGCGTGCTGGGCGCGATCGCGTTCACGGTGGGGCAGTACGGCATCGGCTCGCTCAAGCAGCTGGGCATGCTGGTCGCGCTCTTCTACGGCGCGGTGCTGATCTTCGTGTTCGTGGTGCTGGGGCTGGTGATGCGCTTCTCGGGCTTCAGCCTCTGGAAGCTGCTGCGGTACCTGCGCGAAGAACTCACCATCGTGTTCGCCACCACTTCGTCGGACAGCGTGCTGCCGCAGATCATGGCCAAGCTGCGCCGCATGGGCATCCGCGATTCGACGGTGGGCCTGGTGATCCCGACGGGCTACTCGTTCAACCTCGACGCGTTCTCGATCTACATCACGCTCGCCGCAGTGTTCATCGCGCAGGCCACCAACACGCCGATCTCGATGGCGGACCTGCTGACGATCCTGGCGATCGCGCTGGTCACCTCCAAGGGCGCGCACGGCGTACCGGGCTCGGCCATCGTGGTGCTGGCCGCGACGCTGCACGCGATTCCGGCGATCCCGGCCATCGGCCTGGTGCTGGTGCTGTCGGTGGACTGGTTCATGGGCATCGCTCGCGCGCTGGGCAACCTGATCGGCAACTGCGTGGCCACGGTGGCGATCGCGGCGTGGGAAGGCGACATCGACCGCGAGCGCGCGCATGCGGTGCTCGACGGCACCTACGCGCCGGACGACGAGCCGCTGGCCGAGGCACCCGTGGTAAACACCGGCACCGCCGCTACCTCTGCTCACTGAAAACAAATGGCCACCGACGTCAGCCCCACCGCCATCGCCGAGCGCGTCGTCGAGGCCATCCTCGCGCAGAAGCTCGCGCCGGGCGAGCGGCTGGGCGAGCAGGCCCTGGCCGAGAACTTTGCGGTGAGCCGCACGATGGTGCGCGAGGCGCTCATGCAGTTGCAGGCGCGCGGCTTCGTCGAGGTGCAGTCGCGTCGCGGCTGGTACGTGGTGGAGCCTTCGGCCGAGGAAGCGCGCGATGCCTTCTCGGCGCGCCGCATCGTCGAGGCCGGCATCCTGGCCGAGAGCGAAGGCCGGCCGCTCGGCAAGGTGATCCGCAAGCTGCGCGACCACATCGCCGACGAGCAGCGCGCCATCGAGGGGGCCGATGCCGCCACGCGCGCCTTCCTGCTGGCGGACTTCCATGTCTGCCTCGCGGAGCAGATGGGGCATCAGCTGCTGGTCGACGTGCTGCGCGATCTCACGGCGCGCACCACGCTGGCCGCCACGCTCTACCAGTCGAAGCACGAGGCCGGCCAGTCGTGCGCGGAGCACGGCGCCATCGTGGCGGCGCTCGAAGAAGGCGACACGGACAAGGCGCGCCGGCTGATGCTGGAACACATCGGCAATGTCGAGCGCGCGCTCGAGGTCGAAGCCACGGCCGAGCCCGATGCGCCGAGCCGCCTGCGCGCCACGCTGGCGCCGGTCGCGCTGCCGCGCGCCAAACGCTGAAGCCGTCCGTGCATTAGTGCCGCGGCGCGCTATCGATGAGATAGCACGCTGCGACGGCCTGGCAACGGCTGCAGGCGAATTTGCCCGCCCCCAGCGCGACCCTCCACAAGGGCGTGCCCGCTGACAGGATGGCGCCGCCGCGCTCGGCTACAGTCCGAGACACTTATGAATTCACCCCAACTCCAGCGCGGCGTGTTCCTCGCCCTGCTCGCCATCGTCACCGCCGCCTTTGTCTGGGTGCTGCTGCCGTTCTTCGGCGCGGTGCTCTGGGGCGTGGCGCTGGCGATCCTGTTCACGCCGCTCTACAAGTGGCTGCTCAAGAAAATGCGCGGCAAGCCCAATGCCGCCGCGCTCTCGACGCTGGCCATCTGCCTCTTCATCGTGATCCTGCCGCTGGCGATGGTGGGCGTGTCGCTGGTGCAAGAGGTTGCGCTGGTCACGCAGAACATCCGCTCGGGCCAGATCAACTTCGCGGCCTACTTCCAGCAGATCCTCGATGCCTCGCCGCAGTGGCTGCTGAATCTGGTGGAGCGCTTCAACCTCGGCGACATGGCGGCCTGGCAGGCGCGCATCTCGGCCGCTGCGGGGCAGGCCAGCCAGATCATCGCGAGCCAGGCCCTGGCCATCGGCCAGAACACCTTCGACTTCATCGTCAGCTTCTTCGTGATGCTGTACCTGCTCTACTTTCTGGTGCGCGACGGCGCGACGCTCTCCAAGACCATGCGCGACGCCGTGCCGCTCGCCAAGCCGCACACGCACTACCTGCTCAACAAGTTCACCACCGTGATCCGCGCCACGGTGAAGGGCAACGTGGCGGTGGCCATCGCGCAGGGCACCATCGGCGGGCTGGCCTTCTGGTTCCTCGGCGTGCAGGGCGCGCTGCTGTGGGCGGTGCTGATGGCCTTCCTGTCGCTCCTGCCCGCGGTGGGCGCGGCGCTCATCTGGGGGCCGGTGGCGATCTACTTCCTGGCCACGGGACACTTCTGGCAGGGCGGCGTGCTGATCTTCGTGGGCGTGTTCGTGATCGGCCTGGTCGACAACATCCTGCGCCCGGTGCTGGTGGGCAAGGACACGCAGATGCCCGACTACATCGTGCTGATGTCCACCATCGGCGGCATGGCGATCTTCGGCATCAACGGCTTCGTGATCGGGCCGGTGATCGCGGCGCTGTTCATGGCGGCGTGGAGCCTGTTCGCGGACTCGGGCCACGTGGGCAACGGCCACCAGACGATCGAACCGCCGCAGACGCCCGAAGCCGCCGACCCGGCCGACTTGCCCGAGAACCGCAAGAAGGGCTGAACCCGGCGGACGCTGGCGCTTCCGCGCCGGCCGCGCGCACATGCTGCATTTGGCGCGCGCATTGATGCATTTCGTCGCATGCCGCTGGGCACAGCCTGGCGCCTGCGGGATCGTTGGGGCCTCTTCACTGCAACGAGGCCCGCCATGCGACTTCTCGCTCTCCCTTCCCGCCCGGCCGTGCGCGCGATGTGCGCCGCCGCCCTCCTCGCGCCGCTGGGCGCGCTTGCCGCCGACCTGCGCCTGAGCGTGGCCGACGGCCCCGCCGCTGACGCCACGCTGTACGTCGCGCTCTACAGCAGCGCCACCGGCTTCGCGGGCACCGCGCTGGCTTCGCAGATGGTGCCGATGCGCGCCGGTGCGGCACAGCTCGTGTTTCCGGGCCTGGCACCGGGGCGCTATGCGGTGCGCGTGTTCGCGGACGAAAACGGCAACGGCAAGCTCGACACCAACCTCTTCGGCATGCCGACCGAACGCTATGGCTTCTCGAACGACGCCAAGGGCAACCTCGGCCCGCCCGAGTTCGATGCCGCCGCGATCGGCGTCGATGCCGACCTGCAGACCGTCATCCATCTGCGCTGAGGTCGCCATGCAAAGACGCGAACTCATGCGCCTGCTGGCTTCGGCCGGCGCACTTTCCCTTCTTGCGCCCCTGGCGCGCGCTGCCGGCCAAGACAACTGGCAGGCCGACTTCGAGGCCGCCGACGTGCCCTGGAAGACCGGCTTCGCCACGCCGGCGGGCGACCTGCCGCTGACCCGCGCCACGGTGCGCGGGCGCTTCCCCGATGCCGTCGCCGGCACGATGTTCCGCATCGGCCCGGCGGGCCACGACCTGGGCGGCGAGCGCTATCACCACTGGTTCGACGGCGACGGCATGGTGCATCGCTTCGTGATCGACGGGGCCGACGTGCGCCATCAGGGCCGCTATGTCGCCACGCCCAAGCGCGTGGCCGAGGTGCGGGCCGGCCACCGCCTGTTCGAGGCCTTTGGCACCACGCCGCCGGGTGTCGAGCCGCCGACCTCGGCCGACAGCATCAACGTCGCCAACACCAGCGTGCTGCCGATGCGCGGCGAGGTGCTGGCGCTGTGGGAAGGCGGCTCGGCCACGCGCGTCGATGCGCGCACACTGGACTCGCTGGGGGTGAAGACCTGGCGCCCCGACCTCGCGGGCATGCCGTTCTCGGCCCACCCCAAGGTGGACCCGGACGGCACGATCTGGAACTTCGGCGTCAGCAGCAGCCAGGGCCTGATGGCGCTGTACGAGATTGGCGCCGACGGTGGCTTGCGGCGCGCGGCCGCGGTGCCGATACCCGACATCGCGATGGTCCACGACTTCGCCGTGACCGAGCGGCACCTGGTGTTCCTGATGCCGCCGCTGGTCTACGACGGCAAGCGCAAGGAGGCCGGTGCGAGCTTTCTCGACGCGCATGTCTGGCGGCCCGAGCTGGGCATGCGCGTGCTGGTGGTCGACAAGCAGAACTGGGACAAGCGCCAGATGCTCACGCTCCCGGCCGGCTTCCTGTTCCATGTGGGCAATGCCTGGGAAGAAGACACGCCGCGCGGCACGCAGATCCACATCGACTACGTGCGCTCGGACAACGCCGATTCGGTGTTCACGACCAACCGCGAACTGATGCGGGCGCGCATTGCAAGAAGCACCCGCCCGCACCTGACCGTCGCCACGCTGAACCTCGGCACCGGAGAGGCCACGCAGAAGGCACTGCCGCTGGAGGCCGAGTTTCCGCGCATCGACCCGCGGCGCGTCGGCCTGCGCCATCGCCAGGTGGTGCACGCGACGCAGTTGCGACCCGACCTGCCGGGCTTCGGTGCCGTCGCGCGCACGGATGTCGAAACCGGTCGCAGCCAGCGTTTCAGCTACGGGCCGCGAGCCATCGTGGAAGAGCATGTCTTCGTGCCGGATGGCTCGAAGCCGGGCTGGGTGCTGGGCACGGTGCTCGACTTCGGCCGGCAGAAGACAGTGCTGTCGTGCTTCGCGGCCGATCATCTGGCCGCCGGGCCGGTGGCGCAGGCCACGCTGCCCTATGCGCTGCCGCTGGGGCTGCACGGCGCCTTCGTGGCGGCCTGAAGAGAAGGAAAGCTCAGGCCGACCACCAGCCTTCGTCGAACCGCCCCTGCAGGAACGCCACGAAGCCCGACACCTTGCCCGGCACCAGCTTGGGCGAAGGAAAGACGGCGTGGATCTCCTGCTCGGGCAGCGCGTGGTCGCCGAGCACCGCGACCACCTTGCCCGCCGCCATCGACTCGCTCGCTACATAGCGCGGCATGAGCGCGATGCCGAGTCCGTCGCGTGCGGCCGCCAGCACGGCCGAGAGGTTGTTCGAGCGAAAGCGCCCCGAGACCGGCACCGTCACCGGTTCGCCCTTGGGCGTGTGCATGCGCCAGAACTCGTCCCCCACCACGCTGCTGTAGATGAGCGCCACGTGCGCGCTCAGGTCCTGCGCGCGCCTGGGCGTGCCGTGCTTCTTCAGGTAGCCCGGTGCCGCGACCATGACCCACGGATTCGCGCCCAGGTAGCGCGCGCCCAGCGATGAATCGGCCAGCTTGCCCATGCGGATCGCCACGTCGATGCCCTGCGCAATGAGGTCGACGTAGCGGTCCTCGAAGCTCAGGTCGAGCTGCACCTGCGGATGCCGGCGCATGTACTCGAGCGCCAGCGGCACCACCACACGCCGCCCGAACGCCACCGAGGTGCCCACGCGCAAGAGGCCCTGCGCCTGGTTCTGCCGCAGCTGCACGATGCTGTCGGCCTCCTCGGCATCGCGCACGATGGTCTTGCACTTCTCGTAGTAGAGCGCGCCCGGTTCGGTGAGGCTCACGCCGCGCGTGTTGCGGTTGAGCAGCCGCACCTTCAGTCGCGTTTCCGTCGCCGCGATCTGCTTGGTCACGGTGGGTTGCGTGGTGTTGAACTCGCGCGCCGCCTTCGAGAAGCTGCCGGTCTCGACGACCCGCACGAACATTTCCATTGCCAACAGTCTGTCCATGGGCCGATGGTAGTCACTTATTCCAGGGCGGAATAGGTTTTATGGTCCGCAGCCGTCTTCTTCGAATGGCCCCCGCTTCCTACAGTGGGCTCCACTTAATGGAGACAGTCTCATGGCAAAAATGAAAGCAGTCCAAGCCGCTGTGCTTGTGATGGAAAAGGAAGGCGTCACGCAGGCCTTCGGCGTGCCCGGTGCCGCCATCAACCCGATGTATTCGGCGCTGCGCCAGCGCGGCAGCATCTCGCACATCCTCGCGCGCCACGTCGAGGGCGCCTCGCACATGGCCGAGGGCTACACGCGGGCGGTGGCCGGCAACATCGGCGTGTGCATCGGCACTTCGGGCCCGGCGGGCACCGACATGATCACGGGCCTGTATTCGGCCTGGGCCGATTCGATCCCGATCCTCTGCATCACCGGCCAGGCGCCCCGCGCCCGCCTGTACAAGGAAGACTTCCAGGCAGTCGACATCGAGTCGATCTCCAAGCCCGTCACCAAGTGGTCGGTCACCGTGCGCGAACCCGGCCAGGTGCCGCAGGTGTTCCAGCAGGCCTTCCACCTGATGCGCTCGGGCCGCCCCGGCCCGGTGCTGGTCGACCTGCCCTTCGACGTGCAGATGGCCGAGATCGAGTTCGACATCGACAGCTACGAGCCGCTCACCCCCTACAAGCCGGCCGCCACGCGCGCCCAGATCGAGAAGGCCATCGGCATGCTGCAGGCCGCCGAGCGTCCGCTGATCGTGGCCGGCGGCGGCGTCATCAACGCCGACGCGTCCGACCTGCTCGTGCGCTTTGCCGAAGCCACCGGCGTGCCGGTGATTCCCACGCTCATGGGTTGGGGCTCGATCCCCGACGACCATCCGCTGATGGCCGGCATGTGCGGCCTGCAGACCAGCCACCGCTATGGCAACGCGACGATGCTCGCCTCGGACTTCGTGCTCGGCATCGGCAACCGCTGGGCCAACCGCCACACGGGCTCGGTCGACGTCTACACCAAGGGCCGAAAATTCGTGCACGTGGACATCGAGCCCACGCAGATCGGCCGCGTGTTCACGCCGGACTTCGGCATCGTCTCGGATGCCAAGGCCGCGCTGGAGCAATTCGTCGCCGTCGCAGAGGAAATGAAGGCAGCCGGCAAGCTCACCGACCGCCGCGAGTGGGCCAAGTCGTGCATCGAGCGCAAGAAGACGATGCTGCGCAAGACCAACTTCGACGAAGTCCCGATGAAGCCGCAGCGCGTGTACCAGTGCATGAACAACAACTTCAGCAACGACACCTGCTACGTGAGCACCATCGGGCTCTCGCAGATCGCGGCTGCGCAGTTCCTGCACGTGTACAACCCGCGCCACTGGATCAACTGCGGCCAGGCCGGCCCGCTGGGCTGGACCATTCCCGCCGCGCTGGGCGTGCGCGCGGCCGACCCGACGCGCAAGATCGTCGCGCTCTCGGGCGACTACGACTTCCAGTTCATGATCGAAGAGCTGGCCGTGGGCGCGCAGTTCAAGCTGCCGTACATCCACATCGTGGTGAACAACTCGTACCTGGGCCTCATCCGCCAGGCGCAGCGCGGCTTCGAGATGGACTACTGCGTGCAGCTCGCGTTCGACAACATCAACGCGGGCCCGGACGCCGGCATCGAGAGCAGCTACGGCGTCGATCACCTCAAGGTGGTCGAGGGCCTCGGCTGCAAGGCGATCCGCGTGAACAAGCAGGAAGAGATCGCGCCGGCCATCCAGCGCGCCGAAGCGCTCATGGCCGAGTTCAGCGTGCCGGTCGTCATCGAGGTGATGCTCGAGCGCGTGACCAATATCGCGATGGGCACCGAGATCGACAACATCACCGAGTTCGAGCCGCTGGCCGAACATCCTGCCGATGCGCCCACCGCGGTGGCGGCCGAGATGCTGGACTGAGCGAGCAAGGAGACACACATGCCCAAGTTCGCAGCCAACCTCACGATGCTCTTCACCGAGCTGCCGTTCATGCAACGCTTCGAAGCCGCCGCCAAGGCGGGCTTCAAGGGAGTGGAATACCTCTTCCCCTACCCCTTCGAGAAAAAGGAACTCGCCGCGGCGCTCCGCACCAACGGCCTGCAGCAGGTGCTGCACAACCTGCCGGCCGGCGACTGGGACAAGGGCGAGCGCGGCATCGCCTGCCTGACCGACCGCACGGGCGAATTCGCCGAAGGCATCGGCATGGCGATCGACTATGCGACCGCACTCGGCTGCCCGCAGGTCAACTGCCTGATCGGCAAGGTGCCCGAGGGCGCCGACATCAATGTGGTGAACCGCACGGTGATCGACAACCTGCGCCTGGCCGCGCGGGAGCTCGAAGCAGCCGGCATCCGCATGCTGATCGAGCCGATCAACACCTTCGACATTCCGGGCTTCTACCTGAACCGCACCGACAAGGCGCTCGCGCTGATCGAGGCGGTGGGCTCGCCCAACCTGAAGGTGCAGTACGACATCTACCACGCACAGCGCATGGAAGGCGAGCTGGGCAACACGCTCACCAAGCACCTCGCGCAGATCGGCCACATCCAGCTGGCCGACAACCCCGGTCGCGGCGAGCCGGGCACGGGCGAGATCAACTATCCGTGGCTCTTCAAGCACATCGATGCGATCGGCTACGACGGCTGGATCGGCTGCGAATACAAGCCCCGCAGCGACACGGTGAATGGCCTCGGCTGGCGCGAAGCGCTCACGCAATAAAAGACAACTTCAGATCGGAAAAAGAGACATGACGACAAGCCCCCAGAAAATCGGATTCATCGGCCTCGGCATCATGGGCGCGCCCATGGCGGGCCACCTGCTCGACGCGGGCCACCAGCTCTTCGTGAACACGCAGGGCAACACGCCCGAGCCCTTCATCTCGAAGGCGAAGATCTGCGCCTCGGCGGCCGAAGTGGCGCGCCAGGCCGACATCATCTTCATCATGGTGCCGGACACGCCCGACGTGGAGAAGGTGCTCTTCGGCGAGCCAGGCACGCACGGCGTGGCCGAGGGCCTGAAGGACTCGCGCGGCAAGATCGTGGTGGACTGCAGCTCCATCGACCCGATCGCCACCAAGGCCTTCGCCAAGCGCATCGTGGCGCTGGGCTGCGGCTACATCGACGCACCGGTCTCCGGCGGCGAAGTGGGCGCCAAGGCTGCGAGCCTCACGATCATGTGCGGCGGCGACGAAGGCACCTTCGAGCGCGTGAAGCCGCTGCTCGACAAGATGGGCAAGAACGTCACGCTGGTGGGCGGCGTGGGCGACGGCCAGGTCTGCAAGGTGGCCAACCAGATCATCGTGGCGCTGAACATCGCGGCGGTGGGCGAAGCGCTGCTGTTCGCCTCGAAGGCGGGCGCCGATCCGGCAAAGGTGCGCCAGGCGCTGATGGGCGGCTTCGCAAGCTCGCGCATTCTCGAAGTGCATGGCGAACGGATGATCAAGCGCACCTTCGCGCCGGGCTTCCGCATCGCGCTGCACCAGAAGGACCTGAACCTGGCGCTGCAGAGCGCCCGTTCGCTGGGCGTGGCGCTGCCGCAGACGGCGGGTGCGGCGCAGCTGATGAACGCCTGCGCGGCGCTCGGCCATGGGCAGTCGGATCACTCGGCGCTGGTCAAGGCGCTTGAAGCGCTCGCCCAGCACACCGTGACGCCGGACTGAGCCTGCGGCTCAGGTCTTTGCAGCCTCGAGAGACTCCTTGAGGTTGCGCCGGCGCCATGCCCAGGTCTTGATGGCCTGCGGCAGGATGCCGACGCACGAGACGTAGTACGTCACCTTGAAGCCCCAGAAGCGCGGGCCGATGGGCGTGTCGCGGAACAGGTCGCCGGCCAGGATCGACAACAGCGCCTCCTGCATGCGCCAGACGTTGCGCGGTGCCATGAAGAGCCGGCGGATCGCCGGCGAGGTGATGCGGTAGATGAACCACGAGAACATCTTCGGACCACGCTTCATGACCTTCTCGTAGTGGCGGAAGGCCTTTTCGGCCTCCTTCGCCTCGCCCTTGAGCCAGTGGTCGGCCGCGGTCGCGGCCTCGAAGCCGCTGTTCATCGCCAGGTACACGCCCGAGGAGAACATCGGGTCGACGAAGGCGTAGGCGTCGCCCACCATCATGAAACGGTCGCCGCGGCAGAACTTGGAGTCGTAGGCGTAGTTGCCGGTGGCGGTGGCGCCTTCCATCAGCGTGGCGTTCGCAAGGCGCGCGGCCAGCTTGGGGGCGAGCGCGATGGTTTCCATCAGGAACTCTTCGAGCGATGCGCCCTGGCGCCGCTTGAAGTACGCGGGCGAGGCCACGGCGCCGACGCTCACGGTGCCGTCCTTCAGAGGGATGTACCAGAACCAGCCGTGGTCGAACCAGAAGAGCGAGATGTTGCCCTCGAAACGGCCCGGGCGGCGTTCGGCATTGGCGAAGTGTCCGTAGAGCGCCGCGCTCGCGTGCTTGCGGTTGCGCTGCTTGGCATCGAACTGGTTCGACAGCAGCGTGTCGCGCCCGCTCGCGTCGATCACGAAGCGCGGGCGCCACTGGGTCTCGGTGCCGTCGTCGGCCTTGATCTTCACCAGCGGGCGGTTGTCGGGGGTTCCCTTGCCGGCGTCCATGTCCACACCTGTGACGCGCTGGCCCTCGAAGGTGCGCGCGCCGCGCTTGCCGGCGTGGCGGAACAGCAGTTCGTCGAATTCCGAGCGGCGCACGTGCACCGCGTACGGAAAGCTCTTGTCCATCGCCTGGCCGAAGTCGAAATGGCTCGTGTGGTCGTGCCAGGGCGAGACGAACTCGGCGCCGTGCTTCTTGATGCCGATGGCCTCGACCTCGGTGCGCACGCCCAGCCGGTCGAACAGCGGCATGTTCATCGGCAGCAGCGATTCGCCGATGTGAAAGCGCGGATGCTGCGCCTTCTCGATCAGGACCACGTCGTGGCCCTTGTCCGCGAGCAGCGCGGCCACGGTCGAGCCCGAAGGTCCGCCGCCGATGACCACGACGTCGGGGTCGGTGGTGGTGAAAGGTCCGGGTGTCATGCGCTGCCCCTCCGTTGTCGTTGTATGTGGGTTGACGATGCCCGCCGCCCTCCGGCGGCAAGGTTCGGCCGTACCTATGGTTAACCTTAATTCACCATGGTTACCAAGGTTGGAGTTTAGCGAACCGGCCATCCCCTTTTGCCCAGGCTATGGGTTCAGGCGTTTTCGGCATTCCCACCGTGGGAACGGGTCACGCTTTTGCGGTAGCCTCATTGCCCGTCAGAAACAAGGAGACATTTCATGGCTGCACCCCTCTCCCCCGCAGAAGAAGCACTTCGCGAGGCAGCGCGCGAATACCACCGCTCGCCCGTCAAGGGCAAGATTTCGATCACCCCCACCAAGCCCCTGCTGAACCAGCGCGACCTGTCGCTGGCCTATTCGCCGGGCGTGGCCTATCCCTGCCTGGACATCGCCGCCGATCCGTCGCTGGCGGTCGAGTTCACGGCCCGCGGCAACCTCGTGGGCGTGGTCACCAACGGCACCGCGGTGCTGGGCCTGGGCAACATCGGCCCGCTGGCCGCCAAGCCGGTGATGGAAGGCAAGGGGTGCCTGTTCAAGAAATTCGCCGGCATCGACGTGTTCGACATCGAGCTGGCCGAAAACGACCCCGACAAGCTGGTCGACATCATCGCGGCGCTGGAGCCGACGCTGGGCGGCATCAACCTGGAAGACATCAAGGCGCCCGAGTGCTTCTACATCGAGAAGAAGCTGCGCGAGCGCATGAACATCCCGGTGTTCCATGACGACCAGCACGGCACGGCCATCATCTCGGCCGCCGCGCTCATCAACGGCCTGGAACTCGTCGGCAAGAAGATCGAGGACGTGAAGATCGCCGTCTCCGGCGCCGGCGCAGCAGCCATCGCGTGTCTCGACGTCATGGTCGGCCTGGGCGCCAAGCCCGCCAACATCTACGCCTGCGACTCCAAGGGCCTCATCTACATCGGCCGTGCAGGCGGTTTTGACGAATCGAAGTCGCGCTACGCCCAGAAAGACACCGGCGCCCGCACCCTGGCCGACGTGGTGAAGGACGCCGATGTGTTCCTCGGCTGCTCGGCCCCCGGCGTGATGACCGCCGAGATGGTCAAGACCATGGGCACGCAGCCCATCATCCTGGCGCTGGCCAACCCCGAGCCCGAGATCCGGCCCGAGCTGGCCAAGGCCGTGCGGCCCGACTGCATCATTGCCACGGGCCGCTCGGACTATCCGAACCAGGTCAACAACGTGCTGTGCTTCCCGTACATCTTCCGCGGCGCGCTCGATTGCGGCGCCACCAAGATCACGGAAGAAATGAAGCTGGCCTGCGTGCGCGAGATCGCCGACCTCACCAAGGCCGACATCAGCGAAGAGGTGGCGACCGCCTACGCCGGACAGGAGCTGGCCTTCGGTCCCGACTACATCATTCCCAAGCCCTTCGACTCGCGGCTGATCCTGCGCATCGCGCCGGCCGTGGCCAAGGCCGCCGCCGCCTCCGGCGTGGCGACCCGCCCGATCGAGGACATGGAGGCCTACCGCCAGCACCTGACGCGCTTCGTCTACCAGACCGGCATGTTCATGCGCCCGGTGTTCACCGCCGCCAAGCTGGCCACCGCCAAGCGCGTGGCCTATGCCGAAGGCGAAGACGAGCGCGTGCTGCGCGCCGCGCAACTGGCCGTGGACGAAGGCCTGGCCCAGCCGATCCTGGTCGGCCGCCCCGCCGTGATCGAGGCGCGCATCAAGAAGGCCGGCCTGCACATCCGCGCAGGCACCGACTTCGAGATCGTCAACCCCGAAGACGACCCGCGCTTCCGTGTGTACTGGGAGGCCTTCCACAAGCTCATGGGCCGCCGCGGTGTGACGCCCGAGGCCGCCAAGACCATGGTGCGCCGCTCCAACACCACCATCGCCGCGCTGATGCTGCACCTGGGCGATGCCGACGCCATGATCTGCGGCCTGGTCGGTCGCTTCGACGTGCACCTGGAACACATCCGCAACCTGATTGGCCTGAAGCGCGGCGCGCCCGGCTTCGCGACGCTCAACGCGCTCACGCTGGAGAAGCGCACGGTGTTCATCACCGACACCAACGTCAATGAAGACCCGAGCGCCGAGATGCTCGCAAGCATCGCGCTGATGGCCGCCGAGGAAGTGCGCCGTTTCGGCCTGCCGCCCAAGGTGGCTTTCCTCTCGCACTCGAACTACGGCACCTCCAGCCGCGGGTCGGCCCGCAAGATGCGCCTGGCGCGCGACCTCTTCGCGCAGATGGCGCCCGACATCGAATGCGACGGCGAGATGCACGGCGACGCCGCGCTTTCGGAAGAAGTGCGCCGCACCGCGCTGCCCGAGACCACGCTCACCGGCGAGGCGAACCTGCTGGTGTGCCCGAACCTCGACTCGGCGCACATCCTCTACAACGTGCTGAAGATGACCGGCGCGAACGGCATCACGGTCGGCCCGATCCTCTTGGGCGGCGCGGGCTCGGCGCATGTGCTGACGCCTTCGTCGACCGTGCGGCGCGTGGTCAACATGACGGCGCTGGCTGTGGCGAATGCGACGACGGCGCTGAAGTAGCCCTAGATCACATAGGGGCGCGCGCTCGTCCTCGCGCGCTGCTCGGCGCTCGGCGGCAACAGCCCGAAGACCAGGGCGCCGCGCGGGTCACGCAAGTTGACAACAAGCGCAGGCTCGTTGGTTTCCCAGACCGCGATGCTTGCCAGGCCGATGGCCGCATTCATGCTCGCGGCGCCCAGTTCTCCACCGAGGCACTGCTCCAGCCTGAAACCGCGCCCAGGATCCAGCAGTCCGCTTTGCGGTGCGACCTTGGCCATGCAGCGCGCGAGCAGGGCAAAGTCATCGCCGCCCGGTGCAGCGCTGTAGAACAAGAGCTTGGGTGGCCGGTCACGCAATGGGGCCTCCAGTACTGACTTCAGCGCTGCCTCCAATGCCTCGCCCCGCCCATCCATGGATATGCCGGCATCGAAGCGCGCGAATTCGGGTTTCGACAGAAGCGCCAGCGTCGGCATCTGTGAATACGCTTCATATTGAGCCTGGCTCCACAATGCCGGCACGTTGGGTGTGGGCTTGAAGTCGCCACGCGATACGCGGTAAATCGCTCCGCCGTCGCTGGCTTCAGTACGCAGGCCGCCGAAGCCATGGGGACCGCGCCCGACCACGCCATTGGGAAATTGACTCTCCTGGCTGGCATCGCGCACATGGAGCGACCACTCGCGTAGCCACTCGGCGGCTTCGGGCCGGGTCAGCAACAAGCCTGAAAAGGTGTCGCGCAGTTGCCCCGGTCGCTTGGGCCGCGCCAGGATGTCCTCCAGCGCCTCGCTGCGCTGGCTCTGCGGGTTCTCCCAGCCACCCAGTTCCGAGCGCACCGCATAGCCGTCCTCGGCCCATACCAACAGGCTGTTCAGGTCGCCCTGTGAGTCAAAGGCTTCGAAGGCCGACTGCCAGAGGCTCACACCCGCGGTTTCGAAGTGCGGCAAAGCACTGAACCCCAGCTGGTGGAAGGCCATGCCCGCAGGGCCGTCGTGCAACTGCCACGGAATTCCGCGCTTGCTCTCGCTGCTCTGATAGGTGCGGCTCCATTCCGCCCGTGCCGTCGCGTCGAGCTGCGTGGACGGTGGCAACGCCATCAGCGTGGGGAGCGGGTAGTTCTCCACGAAGCGGCCCCGCTCGTCGTTCCTGGGCCGGTGGGTCAATGCGGCGCGCAGCGCGGCACTGCGGAACAGACCGGCCCTCTCGCGGCATTTGTCCAGCGAGCCCGGCGGGGTGGGCTCTTCTTCGTCGGGCGATGCCTGGCGTTGCACGCGGTTCCACAAGGGGCCGGCGGGCACGTGGTCCACACGCAGTCCCACGCCTGAGATATGCAGGAGTCCGGCGGGCGATGCGGCGGCCGGTTGGTAGCGGATGCGCCTTGCCATTACAAGGCTCCCATCTGGTTCGAGGTTGGCTGGGACGGGGATGCTGCCGCGTCGTTGGTCACGATGCCCGGCGGCATCGTCTTGTCGGAGTCGGGCAGCTTGCCTGTTTCGTAGTACGGGTCGCTCTTCTTCCAGTCGGCCAGATCGAGCAGGTAGCTCCAGTACGCCTCGTCGTGCCAGGCGTAGCCCAAGCCTACTGTGACGTCGTAGCTGAGCACGTCGGCCACGGGCGAACTGTCATCGTCGTTATTGACAAATCGCAGGATCGCCGCATGGTTGGTGGGCGACACCGGTACCTTGCCGACTTCGTTCCTGCGGCGCTCCTCGACCTCTTCCCAAGTCTCGTAGCGTGCACGGGTGCGCAAGCCCTTTTCGTCGCGGTCGGTGACGGTTCGGCGCTCCTGGTATCTCACGTCGTCCTTGAAGTCCTCCTGCTGTTCTGTGGAGGCCTCTATCGGCGCGCCGGCGGGGTCATGGCCCGCTTGGCCGTCGTACCTCACGTAATCGGCGTCGAATTTATTCGGAAGCACCAGCGGTTTGGGCACTGCCGGCGCGTTGACGATCACGCTCTCCACATGGCCACGCAAACTCGGCTTGAGATCTCCCAGAACCGGCACGATGCCGAGTATTCTTTCCGTTGCGATCTTCCATGCATCGTTGGGCCTGCTGCCGTCCAGGTAGCGCCATTCTTCCCGGTCCTGCGCAGGTTCACCATCGCGGCCGGCCGGCACATGCACGATCTGTTTATGGAAGTAGGGCAGCGGCTTGCCGTCCGGCTTCGAGCCAACCGGCGGGTTGTGCTCGACATTCGTGCCGCGCGCGAACAGGCGTTGCTGCACGTTCTTGCCGACCTGCCCCATGTAATCCGGCGGAATGCCGCGCCAACCCATGCCGGAGACGGCCGACACGCCAATCACCCGGTCGCCAGGGTTGAAGTTGACCATCAGCTTGCCGCGCGTGTCGCTGCGCGCGAACGTTGCATCGCTCCACCAGAACTTGCCGTCTTGCCCGCGCGGGCCGTTCGGATCTTCGACCTTGCCGCCGATCTCGGCCTGCCACAGAGGTGCATCGGCGGGTTTATGGCAGTAAATCGCATCGTCGTAGGCGTGACGCGGTTTGTGCTTCACGGCGCATTCGGCCTTGGCCGCCGATGGCGCGGGGTAGCCTTCAGTGGCCCTGGCCACGATGGCCGCCGCATTGGCAAAGGTCGCAATGCGTGCCGGCTCGGACTGCACGCTGCGCCTGCCGTCAGCCGCGCTGATGAAGTCGGTGAAGGTCGTGTCGAACCGGTAAGGCGAACTGTTGAGGCTCACCGTGTCGGGCCCGCGCACACCGTCCAGAAAGAACAACGCGCACAACGCAACGATGGTGCCCTGGCTGTGCGAGACGATGTTGATCGGCTCATTGGGCAGGTTCTTGCGAATGTCCTTGACCAGGTTCGCCAGGCGCCGTGCGGCATGCACGTAGTACAGGCGCGGCGGGCAGTCGCACAGCGTGCGGCCGATCACCGGGTTGATCGTGTTGACGTTGATCATGCCGAACAGGACGTCCTTGCGGAACCCCGTGGGCAGCCAGAACGAGGTGAGCGAGGCGCCGCCGTTCTGGAAGGGGCCACCACCCCAGGCACCATCGGTGCGAAGGGGATTGCCGTATTCGTCGGTCCAGGCCGGGGTGTTGCCGTGCTGGCTGGTGCCCTTGACCAGCTTGCGTTCGGTGGCCGGGGCTTTATAGCCCCACCAGAAGGGGATGACGGGGGAAGGGATGCGCTTGCCGCTTTCGTCCTTCTGAAGGTATCGATGCGCGGTGACTTTGTCTTCGTCGCCTTTTTTGTCTTTCTCAAGCTCCTCCAAGTCTTCTCTGCCCAGTCTCGTATTGAGTCCATCGGCAAATTGCTTTGAGGCGTCGAAGTACCACTCCCCATCGGAATTGACACCGTGCACGAAGATGATGACGCCAGGCATCAAAGGGGGAACGCCGACGGTGTGGGTGCGATCTTTCTGCTTGTTGTCGGTACCGGTGACCTTTCCCCTGACCCATTGGTACTGGCCGGGATCGGGCTTCACGGGAGTTAGCAAACTCAGGTCTTTGTCTTGACTCATTTAAGACTCCTGCCGTCGTTGGCCTTGCATGTCACCTTGGTGTCCAAAGGGGCTATGCGCGGTTTGAACACGAAACCAGGGAGGTACTTCCAATCGCTGCTCTCGGGTCGAGGAAGGGTCAGGTCAATTCCATCTGTGATGGTGCCTTTGCGACGTAACTGATACGCCGTTGATCCGCTGATCATCAGGTCGCCATAAGGTGAATGCGCCCAAACCAGCTTCCACGTTTTGCCCCCATCGATGGAGTAAGGCATCTTGTCGCCTCCGCATGCCCCGCCTCCCGACGAACAATTGGTGCCCCCTCGCGTCACAGGCGCCACCAGAAACTGATCGTTGGCGGCATCGATAACGAGGGTGGTTCGATTCATCACCGCATCGAACGTCACCACTCCCGAGCGAATGCCCTTGGCGGTGTCCACGAAGTACAGCATGTTGCCAAAGCACGTCTCGTCCGGCGTGAGTTCAAAGTAACGGTGATCATCGATGCGATAGACCACTTGAGGTGGCTTGGCGGGCTGGGGGGGGGTGGCGGCGACGCTCTGCCGGATGCACACGCGCTCAGGACCAAGACCACCGCGGCCAGCGCCAGTCGCCATACCGGTTTGAAATCAAGATTGCTCATGCAAATGCTCTCCCTGTGTTGTGTTTGAAGCGAGTTGAATAAGGCCGACGTTTTTCAAGTGATATCAAACGGCTTGTCCTCCTCGAGCCTGGAAATCGCATCTCCGCCGGATTGCGAATTGCTTGCGCCACCGCTGGCCTTGACGACGCTGAAGTCCCGGCTGGGCAAGCCGTCGGCCTTGTCTCCCATGCGGTGCAGCTTGAGCTGCTGCGCCTGGTCCATACGCATGAAGCTGGGGAAGTCGACTCCGATGGTGCTGGGCCCATTGATGCGGTAGTTGGCGGTCTGCACGAGGTACTCGCCCGTCATGCCCCAGACCACGCGGCCGCCACCCATGCGCAGGTAGGTGCCGTCGTCCAGGGCCAAGGTGATGTTCTTCTTCGCCTTGATGGTGATGCCGTCCTCCGTGGACTGGATCGTGACGGCCTTCTCACCCGTGATCTCCACGCTGTTGTGCTGGGCCTGGTGGATGAGCTTTCCCTCATTGGCGATGACGTGGATGTCGCCGGTGCGCGCGAACTGCCCGATGTCTTTTCCCGCGGTATGCAGGATCGATTGATCTGCGTAGTGCTGCTGGTTGTGCCCCGCCACGGTGTCGATGTTCACGCCGGCGTACTGGATGTGATCCTTGGGTGTGACGCTGGCAATGCCGGCCGCACCACTGAGAGCGAGCACGGGTTGGCCGCCTTGTGCATTGCCGCGGGCGTTGGCCTCGTTGCTCGCGCCATGGCCGAGGGCTTGGGCGGCTTCGCTCAAGGCCTGTTGGGGTGCGGTTTCGCGCGCGCCGGCTTCGCATTTCGCGGCCGCCTTGGTCAGGTCTCTGGCGATCGCCAGTGCCTGCTCCAGGCAGGCTACAAGTTCGTCGCGACTGAGCAGGCCACCCATGGCCTTGGAACGCCCGTCGGTGGAGATGAGCAGGCCCTTTTCAGCGCGCACGGCTCCCCAGCCATCGGTGCGCAATTCAAAGCCTTCCCCGCGCGCGTCCTTCCGCCCCGCGTTGTCCTCGATGCGCGTGATATGCCCCAGGCTCAGCTGGCTGTGTTGATGGTCACTCTTGACCTGCGCCTGGATCTGCCCAGCCGTGTCGTCCAGCACGATGTGGTTGCTGCGTCCGGCTGCACTGTTGCCGCCTTCCTCGGTCAACTCGCGGCTTCGAAAACCCGAGAGCGCCTGCTGCCCCGGCAACGCCCATGGCGGCTGGTTGTTCTGGTTGTAGGGGCGCCCCGTGCAGATGGGCAGGTCTGGATCGCCCCCGAAGAAATCGACGATCACTTCCTGTCCGATGCGCGGAATCTGCATGCCGCCCAACTGGTTGCCCGCCCACGGACTGGAAACCCGGATCCAGCAGGTGCTGTGCTGGTTCTGCCGGCCAATGCGGTCCCACGGAAATTGCACCTTGATGCGACCCAGTTCGTCGGTCCAGATGTTTTGCCCCGCAGGACCAACCACCAATGCAGACTGGGGACCACGCGTGAACGGCTTGGCCTGTGTGAACGCCGGGCGCAGCGGCTCGGCCATCGGGTGTGCGGTGAAATCGACCTCCACCTTCCAGCGCTGCTTGCGGCCGGGTACGGCATCGGGAATCTGGCTGTCCTGTCCGACGTCTTCGATCAGCAGGCACGTATCGAGGATCAGGTATTCGGTGTTGGCCTTCTCGCGCGGATGCTTGCGCAGCTGGAAGCTGCAGCCCGGAACCATGCCGCGCAGGTTGCCGCTGGCCTGGGCACGGGCACCGTGCGCGCGCAGGCCCTGCATGCGCAGCAGCGCCAGGCGTCGCCCCTCGCCTTGAGGATCATTGGCATCGGCGCTGCCTGCCTTGGGCTGTGCATAGTGGCTGCCGCCTTGGCCTGCATGCCATTGATAGACCTCGCCATCGGCCTGCCGGGTCGCACGCGGATCGCTTCGGTCAACGCTCAGGTCGGCCCTCGGGCGGGTGTAGTCGTAGTCGCGGCTGGCGTACCTCCCGCTCGTGAGCTGGTGGTGCGGAACGAAACTGTGGACGTACTCGGCATCGACCTTCCACCCGGGCGCGTGGTAATCGACCTCCTGATACGCGGCGCTCTCGTTCTTCTTGTACGCCCCCATGTTGTCGATGAGCACGAGGCGGTGCTTGTCGCCGCAGTGCTCGAAGAAGTAGCTGATGCCCCACTCCTGGCACAACCGGCTGAAGAACTCGAAGTCGCTCTCGTTGTACTGGGTCTGGTAGTCGCGTGTCGGGTAGCTCTCGATCAGGCGCTTTTCCACAGCAAAGCCGTAGTCACCCAGCAGCTCATCGAGGATCTGGACGACGATCCTGTTCTGGTAGATCTTGCAGTCGGTGGTGAGTGTGGCCAGGTGCAGCCAGGGGCGCAGCGTGAGCTTGTATTGCACGTGGCGGCCTTCTTCGCCCCACATGGCCACATCGGTGATCAAGGCATTGATCTGGCGGATTCCTGCGCCGACGTGATGGACCGATGCGCCGATGGCACCAGAAAGGAACTGGCCCGCGCCGTCGAGTTGGACATTGCAGGTGATCTGTTGGCCGATGAAGCTGTCGAGATCGAAATTGGCTGCATCACTGGCACCGAGATTCAAGGCGTCCGGCGTCTTGAGCAGCAGCTCGTACGCGAACAGCGAATTCAAGCCCTCGGCGCCCGACAAGCGCACCGGCTCCAACGCCGGACGGCCCAGGACCCACGGAATGGCGCTGCTGCTGACTTCAAGCGTGCGCGCTTGCGCAATGCTGGGTGCGGACATGTGTTCTCCTTGAACCTGCTCCTGTACATCAGGAGTCGTGGGGCGGGATTATGGGAAGCACACAGCGGTCGTATCCGCAGGAAAAGATGCGGCAATCATCCCGGCAAGAACAGCGTGATGGACTGCACGACTCCATGGCTTCGCTCCCTGCAATTCACTCCGGCGAACACCCACGCAGATGAGGGGATTTCCACCTGGGGGTTCGCACCAATCGCGTGCGGGCACCGTTTTTGCTTGAATGCCGAAGCATTCACCTTCACGGATCCCGCATGAACAAGCGCCAACTGCTCCAGTCCTTCCTCGCCGCCTCGGCCCTCAGCTTCGGCCTTTCACCGGCCCAGGCGCAGGCCCCGACGCCGATCAAGTTCCAGCTCGACTGGCGCTTCGAAGGACCGGCGGCGCTCTTCCTGCATCCCGCCGCCAAGGGCTACTTCAAGGCTGCGGGCCTGGACGTGACCATCGACGCGGGCAACGGCTCCGGCGGCACGGTCACGCGCGTGGCTTCGGGCGCCTACGAGATGGGCTTTGCCGACCTCGCGGCGCTGATGGAATTTCACGCCAACAACCCCGACAGCCCGAACAAGCCGGTCGCGGTGATGATGGTCTACAACAACACGCCAGCCTCGGTCATGGCGCTCAAGAAGAGCGGCATCACCAAGCCCGCGGACCTCGCCGGCAAGAAGCTCGGCGCGCCCGTGTTCGACGCAGGCCGCCGCGCCTTCCCGATCTTCGCCAAGGCCAACAACATCGGCGCCGTGAACTGGACCGCCATGGACCCGACGCTGCGCGAGACCATGCTGATGCGCGGCGACATCGACGCCATCACCGGCTTCACCTTCACCTCGCTCCTGAACCTGGAAGCGCGCGGCGCCAAGACGGCCGACGTGGTGGTGCTGCCCTACCCCGACTACGGCGTGAAGCTCTACGGCAACGTGATCATCGCGTCGCCCAAGCTCATCAAGGAGAACCCGGCGGCGGTAAAGAAATTCCTCTCCGCCTTCGCCAAGGGCGCCAAGGAAGTCATCGCCAATCCGGCCATGGGCATCGAATCGGTGAAGGCGCGCGACGGCATCATCGACAGCAAGCTGGAAACCCGTCGCCTGCAGCTTGCCATCGACACCGTGATCAACAGCGCCGACGCGCGTGCCGAGGGCTTCGGCGCCGTCAATGCGGGCCGCATGTCGCTGATGGCCTCGCAGGTGTCCGACGCCTTCAACACCAAGACCCGCGTGAGCCCCGATGCCGTATGGACGGCCGCCCTGCTGCCGCCGGCCGCCGAACTCAGCGGAATCCTGCGCAAGTGATGGCAGGCGCACCGAGCGACGCCGCCGCCCCCTTCGTCGACTTCCAGGACGTCTGGCTCGCCTACAACGAGGAACTGCTGCGCGAGAACCACTTCGCGGTCGAGGCGATCGACCTGAAGGTGAAACGCGGCGAATTCATCGCCATCGTCGGGCCCTCGGGCTGCGGCAAGTCGACCTTCATGAAGCTCACCACGGGCCTGAAGATGCCGTCGATGGGCAAGATCCGCATCGACGGCGCGCCCGTGACCGGGCCGCTCAAGATCTCGGGCATGGCATTCCAGGCGCCGTCGCTGTTGCCATGGCGCACCACCGTCGACAACGTGCTGCTGCCGCTGGAGATCGTCGAGCCCTACCGCTCGAACTTCAAGGCCAGGCGCAAGGAATACGTCGAGCGCGCGCGCAAGCTGCTGCAGAAGGTCGGCCTTGCGGGCTATGAAGACAAGTTTCCGTGGCAGCTCTCGGGCGGCATGCAGCAGCGCGCGAGCATCTGCCGCGCGCTCATCCACGAGCCCAAGATGCTGCTGCTGGACGAGCCCTTCGGCGCGCTCGACGCCTTCACGCGCGAGGAGCTGTGGTGCATCCTGCGCGACCTCTGGACCGAGCAGCAGTTCAACGTGATCCTGGTGACGCACGACCTGCGCGAGTCGGTGTTCCTGGCCGACACGGTGTATGTGATGAGCAAGAGCCCGGGCCGCTTCGTGGTCAAGCGCGAGATCGATCTGCCGCGTCCGCGCGAACTCGAACTCACCTACACGAAGGAGTTCACCGACATCGTGCTGGAGCTGCGCGGACACATCGGCGCGATCCGCAGCAAGGTGGTCGCATGAAGAACTCAAAGCAAATCGAACGCTGGTCGCCCTGGCTGCTGCTGGTCGCGGTGCTCCTGCTGTGGCAGATCGTCTGCGCGGGCTTCGAGGTCTCGGATTTCATCTTCCCGAGCCCGTGGCGCATCTGGACGCAGTTCTGGGAATACAAGGAAATCATCGCGGGCCACGCGTGGCGCACCTTCTGGGTCACGATGGCGGGTTTTGGCCTGGCGATCGTGGTGGGCGTGCTGATGGGCTTCGTCATCGGCAGCTCGCGCATCGCGTATGCGGCGATCTATCCGCTCATGACGGCCTTCAATGCGCTGCCCAAGGCGGCGTTCGTGCCGATCCTGGTGGTGTGGTTCGGCATCGGCGTGGGGCCGGCGATTCTCACGGCCTTCCTGATCAGCTTCTTCCCGATCATGGTCAACATCGCGACGGGGCTCGCCACGCTCGAACCTGAGCTCGAAGACGTGCTGCGCGTGCTCGGCGCCAAGCGCTGGGACGTGCTCATGAAGATCGGCCTGCCGCGCTCCATGCCCTACTTCTTCGGCTCGCTCAAGGTGGCGATCACCTTGGCCTTCGTCGGCACCACGGTGAGCGAGATGACTGCGGCCAACGAGGGCATCGGCTACCTGCTGATCTCTGCCGGTTCGGCCATGCAGATGGGCCTGGCCTTCGCGGGCCTGATGGTGGTGGGTGCGATGGCGATGCTGATGTACGAGCTTTTCAGCGTGATCGAGAAGCACACGACCGGCTGGGCCCACCGCGGCTCCCAGAACCAATGATGCGCGCATGACCCACGACCAGATCCTTCGCGCGCTGCGGCGCGCCGACGAGGTGGCCCGCCGCGCGATGGCGATGGGCCGCCATCCCTTCGGCGCGGTGCTCGTCGCACCCGACGGCGAGACCATCCTCGCCGAGCAGGGCAACATCGACACGGTGAATCACGCCGAGGCCACGCTCGCGCGCCACGCCGCGCAGAACTGGCCGGCCGACTACCTCTGGCAATGCACCCTTGTGACCACCTTCGAGCCCTGCGCGATGTGCGCGGGCACGAGCTACTGGGCGCACATCGGCCGCGTGGTCTACGGCGCCGAAGAATCGGCGCTGCTCGCACTCACGGGCGACCATCCCGAGAACCCGACGCTGAGCCTGCCCTGCCGCGAGGTGTTCGCGCGCGGACAGAAGCAGGTCGAAGTGATCGGGCCGGTGCCTGAAGTGGCGGAGGAAATGATCGCCACGCACCGCGGGTTCTGGGAAACGCGCTAGCGCTCTACGCGAGCAGCAAAGACGCCTCGTCGCGCCAGTACGCGATGGCGCCGAGCCATCCTTCCCACACGCAGCCGTTGCAGCCGCGCCCGCAGCAGGTGGTGGGCTCGGGCGGCGGCGCGCGCAAGGCGACGGCCTGCGCGGCGGCTTCGGATTGAACGATGGCGATCAGCGCCTGTGCGCTGGCCAGATCGATCGGCGAGGGAAGGTCTTGGTCGGCGAAAGGCATGGGCGGGGAACGGTCGATTGTCGGCGCTTCAGCAGGCCTTCAGGGACAACGCTGAGGACGCACCCAGAATCGCAAGCCGATGGCCCGCTCCATGCTCCCTTCGAACATCGCGCTGCCGCGCCTGGCACATGTCGACCTGCTGCGTGGCCTTCTCGTGGTGTTCGTCATCCTCCTGCACGCGAACCTGCGCATTCCCTTCGGTCCGCCCGAACTGGCCCAGGCGCTGGGACCGCGACTCGCGGGCATCCTGTTTCGCAGTGGCTACTACGCGGTGATCGTGTTCTTCGTGGTCTCGGGCTACCTGATCACGAGCGCATCGATCCGCCGCTGGGGCGACCTGTCGCAAGTGCGGCCCGCGGCGTTCTACCGCCTTCGCGCCGCGCGCATCCTGCCGAGCCTGCTGCTGCTCCTGGTGGTACTGGGCGTGCTGCACCTCGCGGGGAGCGCGTGGTTCGCGCTGGACACCGGGAAGGTCCCGCTTTGGCGCGCCATGGTCGCCGTGCTCGGGCTGCACCTCAACTGGCTGGAGGCGCAGGTGGGCTACCTGCCAGGACCCTGGGGCGTGCTGTGGTCGCTGTCGGTGGAGGAGGCCTTCTATCTCTTCTTTCCGCTGCTCTGCGTGGCGAGCGGCAGTGAACGCCGGCTGTGCGCCCTGCTGCTTGTGCCGATCGTGCTTGGCCCTCTCGCGCGCAGCGTGTTCAGCGACAACGAACTGTGGCAGGACCATTCGTACCTGTCGGGCATGGACGGCATCGCCTTCGGCTGCCTGGCCGCCCTGCTGGCGCATCGCGTGCCCCGGACGCCGTCGGCCGCCGTGCAGCGGCTCGTGTTGTGGATGGGACTGGGACTCGGTGTGCTCGTTTTCTGCTTCCGCAAGGAGGTATTCCAATGGGGACTCACGCGCCATGGCCTGCAGGTGTCGCTGCTGGAGCTGGGCATCGCGCTGGTGCTGGTGGCCACGCACTGGCGCCCCTGGCCATGGGCCGCCTGCCCGGTCACCGCGCCGCTGCGATGGTTCGGCCGGCACAGCTACGAGGTCTACCTCACGCACATGTTCGTCGTGATTCCCGGCGCGTGGCTGTATCAGCAGGCCGATGTACCGCCGGCATGGATACCGCTGTGGTTCGTCGCGGTGATCGCGGCCTCGGGCCTGCTCGGAGACGCCGTGGCTCGCTGGTTCTCCGAGCCCTGCAACCGCGCGCTCAGGCGCTGAGGTTCAGTTCGAGCCGCATCTTCGCGCCGCCCGATTCGCTCGACCCGATGGTCAGCTGCCCGCGATGCAGGCGCGCCACTTCGGCCACCAGGTGAAGGCCCAGCCCGGCGCCCCGTCCGCGGGGCACAAGCCGGTGAAACGGCGCCACCACGCGTTCGCGATCCGCCTCGGGAATACCGGGCCCCGAGTCCAGCACCTCGATGCACGAGGGCGCGCACAGCCGCACCTCGATGTCGCAGCCCTGCCCGCCGTGCTCGATGGCGTTCTGGATCAGGTTGGTGAGCGCGCGCTCGAGCGATGGCGCATCACCGCGCACCGTCAGCGACTGCGGTGCATCGACCGAGAGCGTGCAGCGGTTCTGGATGGCGAGCGGCGCGATGTCGGCCGCCACGCGCTCGCACAGCGCCTTCAGGTCCACCGGCTGCTCCTGCAGCACGACGTGGTCGAGCCGCTGCAGGTCGAGCAGCTGCTCGGCCAGCGTGGCCAGCCGCGCCGAAGCCTGCATCAGCTTCACCTTGAGCGGATCGTTCGGCAGGCCCTCCAGGTGGATCTGCAGCGTGGTGATCGGCGTGCGCAGCTCGTGCGCGGCGTCGGCCAGGAAGCGCTCCTGCCGGTCGTAGCCCTCGTTGAGCCGGTCGAAGGCGCGGTTGACGGCATTGACCAGCGGGCGAATCTCGCTCGCCACGTTGGCCAGCGGCAGGCGCGTGGTGCGCTCGTGCACGTCGATGCTCTCGGCATGCTCGGCGGTGGCGACCACGCCTTTCAGCCCCCGCTTCACCACGAAGGGCGTGGCCAGGATCACGCCCAGGCTGGTGAGCAATGCCATCGGCGCCACCAGCCACAGGAACAGGAGGCCCGTGCCCTTGAGCGTGTTCTTCATCGTCAGCGGGCCGCCGGTCTGCGCCATCACGGCGACCGGACCCGCACGGGTCTCGACGCGCTCGAAGCGCGCCTTGGGCCGGGTGTTGTCGTCCTCGGGATTGAGGGCCACGCGCTCGACGTCGCCGAACGCATTCATGAGCGCCGCATAGACGGACGGCACATCGCCGCTGCGCACCTCGGAGCCGTGCTCGTCGTGTGCGATGAACCAGAGCGGCGGATCGGCTTCCTGCAGACCGCGCAACTCCCGCGTCGGCTCGATGGCCAGCCGACCATCGGCGCCACGCACCATCGCGCGCCCGATCACCGCCACCGTTTCCTGGCCGTTTTCGTCGACCACGCGCCCCAGCGCCCAAGCCAATCCGAGGAAGCCGCCCAGCACCAGCGAGCCGACCACCACCTGCAGCAGGATCAGGCTCCAGATCAGGCGCCAGCGCAGGGAGAACAGGCTCATGCCGCTCACACCGCCGATGCCGCGCAGATGAGATAACCCACGCCGCGGATCGCATGGATCTCGACCTGCGCGCCCGCCTTGTCGAGCTTGGAACGCAGGCGCGAGACGTGCGTGTCGAGCGCGTTCGACTGGATGTCATCCTTGTGGCCGTACACGCGGTCCTGCAGCGCTTCGCGCTGCACCGTGCGGCCGCGGTGCTCGAGCAGGGCTTCGAGCACCAGCAATTCGCGCCGCGGGAGCGTGAGGCAGGTCTCGCCCACATGGACCTGCCGCGTGTGGTGCTCGAAGCGCAGTTGGCCCAGCGTCATGACGAGGTTGACGCGCACCGCGGGGCGCCGCGCCAGTGCGCGCACGCGCGCCATGAGCTCGTCCATCGAGAAGGGCTTGGCGAGGTAGTCGTCCGCGCCGCCATCCAGGCTCAGCACGCGCTCGGCCACATCGGACATCGCGGTGAGCACCAGCACCGCGGCGGCGATGCCGTTCTGGCGCAGGAACGCCACCAGCGAAAGGCCGTCGCCATCGGGCAGGCCGCGGTCGAGCACGATCACGTCGTGCTGGGCGCCGAGTACGGCCTCTTCAGCCGCGCGCAAGGAGCTCGCCACATCGACCACCGCCTGGTTCTGACGCAGGGCCGATGCGAGCGCCTGCGCCAGATCGGTTTCGTCTTCGACGAGCAGGATTCTCATGGAGGGTGGGCAATGCGAACGGGTGGGCGGGACATTCTAGGAGAGGCTCCATGCCGGGCAGCGCAATGTTCACGCAATGCAGTTGCATAAGCTGTGGCGCTCCCCCCTCCCGAAAGCCGCATCGGTAATGACGTCCCGCTCGAGCCCCGCATCCCTTCCTTCCGTGCCCTGGTACCTGGCGCTGGGACAGCGGTTCGCGACGCTCTGGATCGTGAAGATGATCGGCACCACACTCGGCATCTCCGGCTTCTTCTTTCTGTACTTCTGGGTGATGCACAACCCGCCGTCGATGCCGACGGTGATGCCGCTCACGCCCATCGACCATTGGGTGGCCGTGAGCGACGACGCGATGCTCCTGTACGGCTCGCTGTGGTTCTACATCTCGCTGGCGCCGGCCTTCGCGAAGGACAAGGCCGAGCTGTGGGCCTGCGCGCGGGGCGCCGCGGCCATGGCCGCCATCGGTCTCGCGGTGTTCTGGTTCTTTCCGACCACGGTGCCGGCGTTCGCGGTCGACTGGTCGCAATACCCGGCGCTGCAGTTCCTCAAGGCCACCGACGTGGGCGGCAATGCCTTCCCCTCGCTGCACGTGGCCTTTGCGGTGTTCACGGCCATGCTGCTGGGCCGGCAACTGCGCAGCGTGGGTGCGCCCTCATGGACGCAGTGGGTGAACCTGCTGTGGGCCTTCGGCATCGTCTACTCGACGCTGGCGACGCGGCAGCACGTGCTGCTCGACGTGATCGGCGGCACGCTGCTCGCGGTGCTAGTCGGCTGGGCGCGCACCAAGCGCGAGCGGCTGGTGCTGGCCGAGGCCTGAACCTCGCGGCCAGGGAGCAGTCAGAGCGCCTCTGCGCCCGCGGCCGCCACCTGCGCATCCTGTGTCGATTGCATGCCCGAGACGCCGATGGCGCCGACGAGGCAGCCCTCGTGCATCAGCGGAAGGCCGCCTTCGAGCGGGCATGCACCCTCGGTGGCCAGCAGGCGCAGGTTCAGGCCGCCCGCGGCCAGTGCCTCTTCGAACACACGCGTCGGCCGCTTGAAGCGCACGGTGCTGCGCGCCTTGGCCTGCGCGATCTCGACGCTGCCGGTCTGCGCGTGGTCCATCTTGTGCAGCACCACGAGATTGGCGGCGCTGTCCATCACCGCGATGACCATCGGCCAGCCGTTGGCGCGCGCCTCGGCTTCGGCTGCTGCGGCCACGCGGCGGGCGATGTCGAGGGACACCGGCGGGCCGTAGGAAATGAAGGTTGGTTGCGGGGTGCTCATGGCGAATCCTGTGAAGTGACGAACGATGCACAGGACGATATCGACGGGCAGAATGATTGGCCATTCCCCAAAACTTCGCATCCGTTGTGCACGAATCGCCAGCTCACCGCCCCGATGCCTCCGCGCTCGCTTCCCTTGCCTGGGACGACATCCGCTTCTTCGTGGCCGTGGCGCGCGAGGGCAGCCTCTCGGGTGCGGCGCGGCAGCTGCGCGTGGAGCATTCGACGGTCGCGCGGCGCGTCGGCGCGCTGGAGTCGCAGATCGGCGTGCGCCTTTTCGATCGCTTGCCGCGAAGCTGGGCGCTGACGGACGAAGGCGAAGCGCTGCTCGCACCCGCCGAGCGGCTCGAGCAGGAAGTGCTCGCCTTCGCGCGTGCCGCCGCGGCGAACACGGCGGACCAAGGCACGGTGCGCGTCTCCGCGCCGCCAGCCTTCGCCAGTCACTTCATCGCGCCGCTGTGGGCCGCGCAGGCTGACCGGTGGCCCGGCATCGCGCTCGACATCGTCGGCGAACTGCGCAGCGCCAATCTGCAGCGCCGCGACGCGGACATTGCAATCCGCTTCATGCGCCCGACCGAACCCGGCCTCGCCACACGCAAGCTCGGTGAATTGGCCTTCCGCCTCTACGCCGCCCCGGTGTGGCTCACGCGCGCGGAGGCCGACTGGCGCTTTCTCGGCTACAGCGATTCACCCGGCAACGTGCCGCACCAGCAACTGCTGGCGGAGCTTGCCGGCACGCGCCCTTTCGTCTTGCGCAGCAACGACCTCACGGCCCTGCACAACGCCTGCCGCGGCGGCCTGGGCCTTGCGATGCTGCCGGACTTCATGGCGCGCGGCGATGCCGCACTGGTCGAAGTGCCCGGCGAAGGCCGGCCTGTGATGCGGGAGGTGTGGAGCGTGGTGCACCCCGACGTGAGGCGCTCGCCGCGCGTCAGGGCCGTGGCCGACGCGCTGGCGGAAATGGTCGGCGCCCACGCCGGGCGCCTTGCGTGATTACCAGAAGATCCAGAGAGCGAGGCCGCCGAAGATGGCCCACTTCACAAGGTAGTACGCGCGCTTGTCCCAGGCCTTCAGGCGCTTGCCGACCACGCGGATCTGGTAGATGTACTTGAACGCGCGGTTGATGCCGCCCGTCTTGTCGCCCGCATCGTTGGGCGAGCTTGCGGCGGCCAGCAGGTTCTTGGCGAACCAGCGGTTCACCGCGCTGGCCCAGCGGTACTTCAGCGGGCGCTCGATGTCGCAGAACAAAATCACGCGGTCGTGGTCGGTGGTGTTCTCGGCGTAATGGATGAAGGTCTCGTCGAACACCACGGCCTCGCCGTCGCGCCAGTGGTAGCGCTGGCCGTCCACGTCGATGTAGCAGCCTTCGACGCCGGGCGTCCACAGGCCCAAGTGGTAGCGCAGCGAACCGGCGAAGGGGTCGCGGTGGCGCACGAGGCGGCTGCCCGGCGGGAGCTCCGCGAACATCGCGGCCTTGATGGTGCCGATGCCCTTGAGCAGCTCGGTCGTGCGCGGGCACAGGATGGCGGCCGAAGGATGCGCCTCGTCGTACCACTTGAGATAGAAGCGCTTCCAGCCGCTCTTGAAGAAGGAGTTGAAGCCCACGTCGTTGAACTGGCTCGAGGCCTTGATGCTGCCGCCGTTGCGCATGGCCAGTGCCTCTTCGCGGATGACTTCCCAGTTCTCTTCGAGCACGCGCATCTCGGGAAACTGCGCGGGCGACAGGTACGGGGTACCGGGCACCTTCGAGAAAAGGTACATGAACACGTTCAGCGGCGCGAGGAAGGTCGAGTGATCAGAGAGCTGTCTGAAGAAACGATGCCGGACCTGCCCGCGGAAGTGAACGTAGAGCGCGCTGAGCGCGAAGATTGCAAGAATGACCCACTTCATTGTTGAAAGTGTCCTGTAGACGGCGCCGGGGGTAGCCGGGCATTGTAAATCTCCGCCCCAAAATGGACCTGACCAGGCCCTTTGGCCGTGCCAAGAGGGAGGTTTCAGGTGCAGAGCATGGGCTGGGGCGCTTCGGCCACCGCCAGCGGCAGCCGCACCGTGGCCCGGAGGCCTCCACCCAGGGCTTCGTCGAGCACGACCTCCCCACCGTGCCTGTCGACCACCGATTTGACGATGGCAAGGCCCAGCCCGCTGCCGCTTTGCGTCTGGTCGGGGTTGCGAAAGAACCGGTCGAACACGCGCTCCCGCAGCGCGGGCGGAATGCCGGGACCCTGGTCGGCCACGATGAGCACCGCCCGGGCGCCTTCGCTGGTCACCTTCACCAGGACCGTTCCATTCGCCGGGCTGTACTTGATGGCGTTGTTGATCAGGTTGTCGATCATCGAGACCAGGCTTTCGCGCTCGCCCAGCACCGGCACATTGCCTTCGCATTCGAGTTCCAGCTCCACGCCCCGGGCGCTGGCGAGGCCTTCGATCATGGCCAGCCGGTCCTGCACCAGCGCATCGAGCGACAACATGACCGGCAGGTCACCATGCAGCACCGCATCGCTGCGCATGAGTTGCAGCAGCTGCCCCACCAGCCGCGCGGCGCGGTCGTTGCTGCGCAAGAGGTTGCCCATGAGTTCACGCTGGCCTTCGTCGGTGCTCTGTTCCTTCAGCGCCTCGACGTTCACGCGCATGGCTGCGAGCGGCGTTCGCAACTCGTGGGCCGCGTCGGCGATCAGGCTGCGCTCGCGCGAGGTGCTGTCGCGCACGCGCTGCAGGAGGCTGTTGATGCTCTGCACCAATGGCTGCAGTTCCTTGTGGGGCGGCGTGTACGACAGCGGCGTCATGTCGGCGGGGCCGCGCTCGGAGGTTTCCTTGGTCACCTGCCGCCAGGGGCGCAGCGCCACGCGCATCGAGAGCCACGCCGGGAAGATCAGGAACGGCAGGCTGATCACCAGCGGCAGCAGGTAGTAGCCCCGGTACGCCATGGTGACGGTGAGCCGCCAGACGCTCGGCTCGGCCAGCGTCACGCGTGTGTCGGAATTGGCAGAGACGTGCGTGCGCGCACGCCATGCGCGGCCCCCCGCTTCCACGGTTTCGATGCGGTTGGGCACCGTGTTGAGGATGACGGGCACGCCCGCGGTCGAGCGGTAGATCAGCCGGTCGTTCTGCCAGACCTGCAGCACGGCAGCCGTGTCCGAGGCGGCATCGCCGTCGCCCGAGGCTTCGACCAGCACCTGGTCGAAGGCGGCCAGCGTCTCCTGCTGGCGATCGGGCCGGTCGGCCAGGTTCTCCGCAATCGTCGTGATGGCGTGGAAGATCTTCTGGTACTTCAGCAGTTCGGGGTCTTCGTAGGAGTCGTAGAGCAGGAGCGCGATGGCCATGGTCCACAACAGCGCCACCACGACCATCTGCGCGAGCAGCAGGCGCCGCATCAGCGAGGGCTGCTTCCACTTCCTCCAGCGCAGCGCCAGGGCCTGCATCATTTGGGCGTGCTCCGCACCAGCGACTGCACATCGATCACGTAGCCGATGCCGCGCACCGTGCGGATGTAGCCCTGCCCGATCTTCTTGCGCAGGTTGGAGATGTGCACCTCGAGCGAGTTGCTGCCGTTGGCCTGGCCGCCGGGCAGTACCTGCTCTTCCATCACGCGGCGCGTCACCACGCGGCCGGTGCGCTTGAGCAGCAGCGCGAGCAGGTCGAACTCGCAACGCGACAGCTCGACCGGCTCGCCGTCGACGATCACGCCGCGCGTCGGCTCGTGCAGCGCGAGGCCGCGCATGCGGATCGTCTCGTCGTTGAAGCCGTAGCTGCGGCGCGCCAGCGCCCGCACGCGCGAGAGCAGCTCGGCCAGCGCGAAGGGCTTGACGAGGTAATCATCCGCACCGTCGTCGAGGCTGCGCAGCCGGTCGTTGAGCGCATCGCGTGCGCTCAGCACCAGCACCGGCAGGATCTGCCGGTCGCGACGCAAGCGAAACAGGAGGTCGAGCCCATCGCCGTCGGGCAGGCCCAGGTCGAGCAGCACCATGTCGAAGGTGCCGCCGTCCAGGGTGCGCAAGGCGTCGTCGAGGCGGCGCACCCACACCACGTCCATGCCCTGGTTGGCCAGCGCGATGCGCACGCCGTTGCCGAGATCGAGATCGTCCTCAACAAGCAGAAGGTTCATGGGATGTGCAGGGCGAAATCGCCCATTGGCCGGAATGGGGCGAAGTATCTGCCAAGCCCTGCGCGGGAACTTCAGGAAATCTTCATGAAGGACGAAGGGCCTCTTCAGGTGCGATGCGGACACTGGACCGATCCCATCCAGAAAGCACATCGACGTGAATCGCCCTCCTCCCCGACTGACCCCGCCGCTCTGGTTTCAACCTCGCCGCAGGCATATCCTGCGTGCCATGGCGGCCCTGCTACCGATGCTCGCCGTCGCGGCATGCGGCGGTGGTGGCAGCAGTGGCGGCGGCGGCGTGGGCACCGGCCCCGCCGCGGCGTCCGTCACCGAGCGCCGCGTGAAGGTGGCAACCGGGCCCGACGTGTCGCTGCAGGTGCGCGACTGGCAGAAGCCCGGCGCGACGGGCCCCGCCATCGTGCTGCTCGCCGGCCTGGGCGCCAACGCGCGTTGCTTCGACAGCCTCGCACCCGCGCTGGCGTCCGACTTCTCGCGCGTGATCGCGATCAGCCGACGCGGCTACGGGCTGTCCGACAAGCCGCTGCCGGTGAAGAGCGACACCCAGCACTACGAGGTGGACACGCTCGTCGCCGACCTGAAGGCGGCGTTCGACGAACTCGGCTTGTCGCGCGCGGTGCTCGCCGGCCATTCGATTGCGGGCAACGAACTCACGCACTTCGCAGGCCTGTTTCCGGAACGGGTGCAGGGCCTGGTCTACCTCGACACCACATTCGGACGTTCCGTTGGACAACCCCGCGCTGTTCGAACCTGTCGCGACACCCGAGGACGGCCAATCCCTGCAGGCCGCGATCGCCTTCAACCGACGAAATTCCTGCGCATCTTCCGCCGCGCCCGCGTGATCGACGGAGACCGCCTCGCGGCAGCGCTGAAGACCCCGCACCATGTGACGCTCGACAACTGCTGCCATGGCGACTTCCTCATGGAGCGCGAGGTCGACGTGCTGCGCGCGATCCGCTTCATGACCTGGGCCTGAAGACGGTGCAAGTCTTCAGCGCAGCAGCTTGATCAGCGCCCCAATCTCTTCCCCGCCGAGCCCCGCTGCATCGGCGCGCTTGAAGAGCCCCGCGGCGAACGCCGGAAACTCGGTGTTGATGCCGGCCTCCTGCGCCGTCTGCAGGATGCGCTGCGTCGCCTCGACCGAGATGCGCATCGGGCTCTGCGAGATCTTGAAGTCGCCCGACTGGATCACGGAGCCTTCGTGCTGAAGGAAACCCGCAAAGGTCGGCATGATCCCCGCGACGATGCGGCCGTACTCGGCCACATCGAAGCCTTCGTGCTCGGCAATGCGGGCGCCATGCATGAAACCGAGCAACGTGCCGTAGATGGTGGAGAGCGTCGCGAGGTCCATCGCGGCCGCGGCGCTGGCCTTCTCGCCCAGGTACACGGTGCCGCCGCCCAGCACCTTCAGGAACGGCTCCGCCTCGCGGAACACGGACTGCGCACCCGACATGAGGATCGGCGTGTCGGCCTGGCCCATCTGGTCCGGCGCGGCCTGGATGGCGCCTTCGAGGTAGGTGGCGCCCTGCCGATGCGCCCACGCCTCGGCATCGCGTGCGTCGTTGGGGCTGCCGGTGGTCAGCTGGACCAGCAAGCGGCCATCCATCGCGGCGGCAACGCCGTCCATTGCGAGGATCGCTTCGGCGGCGCGGTAGTCGTAGACGCACATCAGAACGACCTTCGCGGCGCGCATCGCCTCGGCCGCACTGCGCGCGAGCACGGCGCCCTTCGCGACCAATGCCTCGGCCTTCTCCGCGGTGCGATTCCATACCGTGACCTTGTAGCCCTGGTCCAGGTAAAGCCGTGCGATGGTGAGACCCATCGAGCCCAGGCCGAGAACGGAAACTTTCTTGTTGCTCATAGCGATTCCAATGCAGTGTTGCAAGTTTGTGATGACGGATGCATCGTAGGAATTCCACTTGCAAACGGTCAAGTACCTACCATAAAGTCAGGTACTTACCAAAACGTATGTATTGGATCTGCGCATGAAGGCAAAGAAGCCCTACAACTGCGGCATCGGCCCCGCATTCGAAGTCATCGGCGGCAAGTGGAAGGCCGTCATCCTGTGGGAACTGCACGTGCAGCCGCGCCGCTTCGGCGAGCTGAAGCGCTTGCTGCCCGACATCAGCGAGAAGATGCTGATCCAGCAACTGCGCGAACTGGAGACCGACGGCCTCGTCAACCGCGAGGCCTTCCACGAAGTACCGCCGCGCGTCGAATACTCCGAGACGAAACTGGGCGCCACGCTCAATGCCGCGCTCGGGCCGCTGGCCGATTGGGGCGACCGCTATGCCAAGCGCGTGGAGGCAGCGCGCAAGCAAGCGGAAGCATCGAAGTAGCGCAGCGAATGGAAAGGATCGAATGTCTTTGTTGAAAAAGATATCGGCAGCAGCTTTGCTCGCCGCATCGCTCTCTCCGGGCCTCACACACGCCCAGTCGTCATGCACGGCCTCGCCTGTGTATGCGGGCCCGCCGATGCGCTCAGCCCCCGAGGCCGTGTGGCAAAAGGACTTCCGTCGCTCCATCGATGGCGAACTGCCCGCGGACCTGCAGGCCGCACTCGGCGGCGCGCTCGACAAGATGCTGCCGCACGTGCCCGCCGCGAGCGTCGCAGTCGCCATTCCCGGCGAAGGCTTCTGGTCCGCCACGCGCGGGCTGGCGCGCAAGGAACCGCCCACGCCGGTCGTCGCGGACCAGCCCTTCCAGGTGGCCAGCACCGGCAAGACCCTCACCGCCGCGGTGGTCCTTCAACTCGTCGAAGAAAAGCGCCTGAAGCTGGACGACACCATCGACAAGTGGTTTCCCGATGCGCCCAATGCGCGGCTCATCACCGCCGAGCAACTGCTGCGGCACACCAACGGCCTCGTGAGCTTCAACGCATTGCCCTCTCTCGGCACGGCGTACCGCGCCCCCGCCGACATCATCGCGCTCGGCACCGCGCAGCCGCCGCAGTTCTGTCCGGGCACGAACTGGAGCTACACCAACACCGGCTACGCGATGCTCGGCGTGATCATCGAGAAGACCGAAGGCATGCCGCTGGCCGACGTGCTCGCGAAGCGCCTGCTGCGGCCTCTGTCGCTCACGCACACCGTCATGCGCAAGCCAGGCGTCCAGCTGCCGGTGGCAACGGGCCACGCGGCGGGCCGGCCGGTGGATGCGCCGGACCAGTACGCCACGCCCTACGCGGCCGGCGCACTGGCATCGACCGCGGTCGATCTGGTGCGCTTCTGGCATGCGCTGCTCTCGGGGAAGGTGCTGCCCGACGACACGGTGCATCGCATGTTCACCCGCATGCCCGCAATGCTCGGTCCCTACGCGGGCGGCAATTCTTCCTATGGCATGGGCGTGCAGCTCTATGACGTGCCCGACGGGCCGGGCCTGATGCTCGGGCACAGCGGGGGCATCGAGGGCTTCACCACCGTGGTGGCCTACGTGCCGGCCGACGACCTGTATGTCGCCGTGTCGTTCAACGAGAAGAACGTGCCGGCGGAAGCCGGGCTGTGGGCGCTGGTTCGCGCGGTGCGCGCGTACCGGGTGGTGCGCTGAACGTCCCGGCGGAAGCTCGCGGCGAAAGGGCTCAGGCCCAGCCCGTCTCGATCTCGGTCTTCACCTCGGTCATGAGCTTGTGCACCGGGCACTTGCCCGCCACGCGCAGCAGCTCGTCGCGCTGCGCTTCGGTGAGGTCGCCGGTCAGGCGCAGACCCGACTTGAGGCGGTAGACGCCCTTGCGCTCCTCGCTGTCGTCGCGATCGACCACGACCTCGATGTCTTCCACCGGGATGCCCTTGCGGCGCGCGTAGATCAGCACCGTGAGCGCCTTGCAGGCCGCGAGCGAGGCGTCGTACAGGTCATGCGGCTCGGGACCCGCATCGCTGCCGCCGCCGGCCGGCGAGGCATCGACCGGGATCTCGTGGTTACGGATCTTGAGGATGTGGCGCGTGCCGGTGGTGCCGTCGCGGCGGATCGTGATGCTCATGCAGGTCTCCTTGGTGGATGAAGAGAAGGTTCAGCGAACGAGCGGCTTCACATACAGGATGGTCGTGAAGCCGCTGTGCCATTCGAGGTCGGGATAGCGGTCGGCTTCGCGGTAGCCGAGCGCGAGATAGAAGCCCTGGCTCTGCGTGTTGAAGGTGTCGGTTTCGAGCCGGACGATCTCGACGCCATCGGCGCGCATGCCGTCTTCGGCGAAGGCCATGAGTGCCCGCGCGATGCCCTTGCGCCGGTGCACCGCGGGCACGTGCAGCGCGTGGACGAAGTCGTCTCCCCAATGGACCATGCCGACCACTGCGTCGTCGATTTCCGCAACGAAGAACGCAGGGCCCATCTCGTCGATGTAGCCGACGGGCTCGCCGCTCTCCCGATAGACCGCGAGGGCTTCCGGCGTGAGCTGCGGCAGCCAGGTGCCCGCGAAGGTGTCGTCGAGGATGGCCTTGACCGCATCGAAGTCGTCGAGGCGCCAGGGGCGGATGGTGATCGTCGGGGTGTCTTGCATGCCGGCGAGATGGTAGCCGCGGCGTTCAGCGGTCCACGGCGAGCGTGAGCGTTTCCTTGATCTCTTCCATCACCACGTAGCTGTGCGATTCGGCCGCCACAGGCAGCTTCTTGAGGATGTCGCCCAGGAGGTGCCGGTATTCGCTCATGCCGCTCAGCCGCGCCTTCACCAGGTAGTCGAAGCTGCCCGAGACGAGATGGCATTCGAGCACCTCGGGCATGTGCAGCAACTCCTGCTTGACCTTGTCGAACACATCGCCCGACTTGGCCGAGAGCTTGATCTCCACGAACACCAGGAGCGTCTTGCCCAGCGCCTCGGGCGACACCCGCGCGTGGTAGCCGGTGATGACGCCGTCGCGCTCCATGCGCTTGACGCGCTCGGCGCAAGGCGAGGCGGAAAGGCCGATGTGCTCGGCCAGCTCGGTCATCGAGACACGGCCCTGGCGCTGCAGCAGGTCGAGGATCTTGCGGTCGATTCGGTCGAGTTCCGGCATTTCACTCCCTGGGCTGCATTGAACGATTTTCGGCAGCGGATTCCACCGCCAAACCATGAAAAACAATGGAATCCACTGCATTGTGCACTTTAGATTCCATGTATTCCACCTGAATCAGCGAATACACCATGAAAGTCATCGTTCTCGGCGGCGGCGTGATCGGCACCACCACGGCCTACTACCTTGCGCGCTCCGGCGCCGACGTGACCCTGCTCGACCGGCAGTCCGGTCCCGCGGAGGAAACCAGCTTCGGCAACGCCGGGCAGGTGTCGCCGGGCTACTCCACGCCGTGGGCCGCGCCGGGCATTCCGCTGAAGGCGATCAAGTGGATGTTCAAGAAGCATGCGCCGCTGTCGATCCGCCCCGACGGCACGCTGTTCCAGCTGCGCTGGATGGCCGCGATGCTGCGCAACTGCTCGCCCGAGCGCTACGCGGTCAACAAGGAACGCATGATGCGCGTGGCCGAATACAGCCGCGGCTGCCTGCAGCAACTGCGCGCCGACACCGGCCTCGCGTACGAACACCGCACCGGCGGCACGCTGCAGCTGTTTCGCACGCAGGCGCAGCTCGATGCGGTGCAGCGCGACATCGCGGTGCTCGAGGAATGCGGCGTCCCTTATGAACTGCTCGACCGCGACGCCCTCGCCCGCATCGAGCCCGCGCTGGCCGGCGCGCGCGACCGCCTCACCGGCGGCCTGCGCCTGCCCAACGACGAGACCGGCGACTGCCACCTCTTCACCCGCGGCCTCGCCGACATCGCGCGCGGCCTGGGCGTGGACTTCCGCTTCGGCCAGGCCATCGACGGCCTGGAGACCGACGACGGCCGCATCACCGGCGTGCGCACCACCACCGGCAAGATCCTCACGGCCGACCGCTACGTGATGGCCTTCGGCAGCTACTCGCGCGCCGCCGTCGCCTCGCTGGGCCTCGACATTCCCGTGTACCCCGTCAAGGGCTACTCGCTCACCGTGCCGCTGGTCGACGAATCGCTCGCGCCGCAATCGACGGTGCTCGACGAGACCTACAAGGTCGCCGTCACGCGCTTCGACAACCGCATCCGCGTCGGCGGCATGGCTGAGCTCGGCGGCTTCGACCTGCGCCTGAACCCGGCCCGCCGCGCCACGCTCGAGAAGGTGGTGAGCGACCTGTTCCCCGGCGGCGACCTGCCGAGCGCCACCTTCTGGACGGGCCTGCGCCCGATGACGCCCGACAGCACGCCCATCGTCGGTGCCACACGCTATGGGAACCTGTTCCTCAACACCGGGCACGGCACCTTGGGCTGGACCATGGCCTGCGGCTCGGGCAAGCTGATCTCGGACATGGTGATGGGCCAGCAGCCGGACATCCGCACCGATGGGCTTGGCATGGACCGCTACGAGCAGGCGCCTTCGCGCAGCACGCGGCCGAGCCCCGTCACTGCTCCCGCCTGACAGAGCGGCCGCTCAGGCGGCCTTGGCGATGGGGATTGTGGCGCTCTCCATGCCGCGATAGACCTCGGCCTCCCCGTGCTTCGCAAGCAGCTGCATCAGGTGCTTGCGGATCAGCATGCCGGGACGGTCCGACTCCATCGAATACTCGACGCCGCGCCGGCGCGTATCGACCAGCGCATCGGGGTCGGTCGATTCGAGGATGTCCTTGTCCTCGCGCGTGATCTCCGCGTCGAAGTCGATCAGCATCTGCGCCGCGCAGTCGGCCTCGGTGTCGTTGCGGAACAGCCATTGGCACAGCTGCATGCGCCCGTCGTCGATGGGCGTGAAGCAGTTGATGATGATGTGGCGCACGCCGCTCGGATACTCGATGTCGAGCCGGCGCGAGAACGGCAGGAAATAGGCGTTGCGCATGTGGCGCGTGGTGATCGCATCGGTCACGCCGCTGATCGCGTGGAACTTCACCGGGTTGGTCGCCTCGATGACCGTCTCCGCGTAGAAGCCCGATTCGTTTTCGACCAGCTCGTACCTGCTCGGCTTCGGGCTCGCGGCCACGCCGAAGGTGGCGCGGTGCACGAAGCTGAAGTGCGAGTTGTCGAAGGAGTTTTCGAGTGCGCGCATCGGGCTCGTCTGCCACTCCTCGTAGAACTGGAAGATCGTGCGGTAGCCCGGGTCGGTGAACTCCGGGATCTCGGGAATGTCGGCGATGGGCTCTTCGAGTGCCACCCACGCATAGCCGTAGCGCGCGGTACAGCGGTAGGCGGTCGTGCGGTAGTCGGGTGAGATCTTGCGGTCGGCCTCGTACTGGGGGATGCGGATCACCTGCCCGCTGCGGTCGTAGGTCCAGCCGTGGTAGCCGCACTGGATCGCGCCCTGCCCGCAGGCCTTGCCCTCGCCATCGACGCACCAGCCCTTGGAGAGCTTCGCGGTGCGGTGGCAGCAGCGATCGCGCAGCGCGGCCGGCTGGCCGTCGGCGTCGATGAAGAGAACGATGTCTTCGCCCAGCAGCCTGAAGGGCTTGGGGCCAGCGGCCAGTTCGGTGAGCGGCATGACGGCATGCCAGAACTTGCGGAAGACGGGTTGTTGGGTAACGAGCATGCGTGGACTCCTTCTGTTGCGCGTGGGTACGAACGAACTTGAAAGAGCAATTTCCTGCCTGGATGCGCGGGGCATCACGCGGCTGAACGCTTCTACTCTGCGCAACCTGCCTTGCAAATTGCGCGCCCGGATTGTGGCGCGCCGCGTTGGCCAATGCACGCGTTTCCGCGCAAAGCCTGAGCAAAAGCCCTTGGCATGCGTCGTGCATGGATGTGGGCAAGAGTAGAAGCGTTCAGCAGCGCACGCACCACGAAAGTGCGCCGCCCGGAAATTGCTCTTGAAGCGCCTTCTGCTCTTGTGCAGGGGATTCAAGACCACCGATTCCGAGGCCCCACCATGCAACGCCGATCCTTTCTTGCGGCCACCTCCGCCGCTGCTGCAGCCGCTCTTGCCGCCCCGTCCGTCATGGCCCAGGGGGCAGGCAAGCTCACCCCGCTCAAGTTCACGCTCGACTTCCGCATCAACGGACAGACCGCGCCCTTCTTCCTCGCGCACACCAAGGGCTACTACAGGGATGAAGGCCTCGACGTGAGCATCGACACCGGCGCCGGTTCGGTCGCCTCGATCACGCGCATCGCGAGCGGCGTCTACCAGATGGGTCTGGGCGACATCAGTTCGCTGGTCGAGTTCAATGCGCAGAACCCAGGCACGCCGATGGTGCAGGCCGTGTACCAGTACTACAACCGTGCGCCCTTCGTGATCATCGGCCGCAAGGACCGCGGCGTGACCGGCGACTTCAAGAGTCTTCAGGGCAAGAAGGTGGCAGCGGCCGCCGTCGAATCGACCCGTCGCGCCTGGCCGATGGTCGCGCGCAAGCAAGGCATGCGCCCCGATGCGTTCCAGTGGCAGACCACCGACTTCAGCGCGCGCGACAACGTGATGGTGCGTGGCGACGTCGATGCCGCCACCTACTTCCACGACTCGGCCATCTCGCTCTTCGCACGCATGAAGGCAGAAGAACTCTCGGTGCTGAAATACGCGGACGCGGGCGTCAACCTCTACGGCAACGCGATCCTCGCGAGCAGCAACCTCATCGCGCAGAACCCGAAGCTGGTCGCCGCGTTCCTGCGCGCGACCAACCGCGCCATCGTCGAGACCTTTGCCAATCCGGCGCCCAGCATCGCGGCCATGCGCCAGCGCGAACCCATCCTCGACGAGAAGATCGAACTTGAACGCTGGGGCGTCACGGCGCAATATGTCGGTGCAGCGGACACGCGCAGCCACGGCCTCGGCGACATCCGAAAGCTCACGCTCGAGCAGCAGGTCGACGAGGTGTCCGAGGTCTTCGGACTCAAGGTCAAGCCCGCGGCCGACGCCATCTTCAACACCTCGATGCTCCCATCGCGCAACGAACGCATGATTCCCACCAAGGCATGAATTTCAACAGCACCACCCACAACACCACCTCGCTCCCCGAAGAAACCGCGCTCGACGAGCGCGACGGGCGGTATCTGCGCAAGGCCATCGGCTGGTCGCACCTCGCGCGCCGCCGCGGCAACCGGCCCTTCGGATCGATCATCGTCTCCGCCGATGGCGAGGTACTGGCCGAGGCCTACAACAACACGGGCGAGACAGGCGACTGCACCGGGCACGCCGAGACGAATGCGATCCGCGCGCTGGCCGGCCGCGGCATCCCGCGCGAAGCGCTTGCGGACGCCACCCTCTATGCCTCGGGCGAGCCCTGCGTGATGTGCGCGGGCGCGATCTTCTGGTCGAACATCGGCCGCGTGGTGTTCGGCATCGACGCCGAACGCCTGCGCGTGTTCCGCGGGGAACGGCAGGACCAGCGCGATGCGGAGCTGTCGTGCCGCGACGTGTTCCGCGCGTCGCCGCATCCGATCGAATGCATCGGGCCGGCGCTTCTCGACGAATCGGCGGCAGCGCACGACGGGGCATGGAAGGTCTGACCGAGGTCGTGGCTGGATAGACTCGGCGCATGCCCTGGCACGCCCGTCTCCACCTCGACTACCAACAAGAAGCTGATCGCACCGTTGCCCGTTTCCGTCACGACGGGCCGCTGCGCATCCTGCAGAGCCTGTACCCCGAGGGCGACGCGATCTGCCACAACGTGCTGGTGCATCCGCCCGGCGGCCTTGTCGGAGGGGACACGCTCGACATCGACATCGAGGCAGCCGACGGCAGCCACGGCCTGATCACCACGCCCGGCGCCTCGCGCTTCTACCGCTCCGAAGGCGAGCAGGCGCTGCAGCGCACGCGCATCCGGCTCGCCGCCGGTGCGCGGCTCGAATGGCTGCCGCTGGAGGCGATCTGCTACAGCGGCTGTCAGGCGGAGAACCGGCTGACGATCGAAGTCGAGCCGGGAGCGGAAATGATCGGATGGGACGTGACCGCACTCGGCCTGCCAAATGCGAACCAGCCGTTCGAGCGGGGCACCTATCTGCAGCACATCGAAGTGCCAGGGGTGTGGCTGGAGCGGGGGCGTATTGATGCGGCGGATCAGCGTTTGCTGCAGAGTCCGCTGGGCTTCGGCGGCCACAAGTGCATCGCCTCGCTGTTCTTTGTGTCGGGCTCGCCGGCGACGCGGGCGCGACGCGAAGTGCTGTTGGGGCATGCGCGCAGATTGCTTGAGGCGCACGAACTTTTCGATAGCGCTGGTGCGACCAGCCCGCATGCGGAGGTCGTTGTGCTGCGTGTGCTGGCGCCTGTGGTAGAGCCTGCGATGCAGTTGCTGAGAGAAGTTTGGCAGGCTTGGCGGGCTGAACTGTGGGCGTTGCCTGCGGCTACGCCGAGGATCTGGGCAACCTGAGCGAGCAAACCGCCGTCTACTCGAAGTGCTCAATACGGCTGATCATTTTCATGACGGTCAAAAGCACTTTTCTTTTTGCTGTTCTTGGCGGCTGTACGTCGATTTGAAGGCATAAGTTGCCTTCTACTTTCAAGCAAACCAGATAGAAATTCGTGGGCAATACATCACCGTCTCCATGGAGAGCATCGACATGCGCGATCTGCCCTTTCCAGTTGATTCCGGCTGTATTTCTTTGCCAGGCTATGTGCCTGTAGTATCGACCTCCTGAATCTTCTTGCTCAATTTGCTCCCGAGGCGTCGCAAGAGATTTTTTAATTTCCCGAAAACTTCCTTGAGCCGAGCAATACACATCCACTCGAGCCTGAGCCTCTTTTCTTGCCTCACGGATTTTCAGAGTAAATTCAGCAGAAATATAATCACGGCCATCGATTCTCGACTCCACAATGCCTGCATTTTCTATTTTTTCAATAATCTCATCACCGAATCTCAATCGACATTTGGACTTGAGGCTTTCAGAAAACGCCTCCCCACTCATTCTCTGCTGTGAATACGCTGGTGCAACGAGAGAGAAAAATAGCAAGCAGGCGATCAATCTCATGGCAGTGTTCTCCTAACGAAATCTTCTGGCATCGCGTGTTGTTGATTCTGCGCATCTTGAAAAACCGACACGTCGAGCAGGACCACCAGTGCATTGATAAAAGCCGTAGACCGATCGACCAATCCATTCATGTTCGGTGGACTCTGTCCGGTCGTCGCAGGATAATTGACCGCAGCAGCACAATTGGTGAAGGATTGGTTGTAATACCAAGTCTTGGCGCCATTCCGTGCAGTAGGTGTTGAATTTCTTTGATTGACATCATTCTCCGCATCGTCGGCATATTTGTTGGTATTTCCAACACTTGGCAAACTTGGATTTCTGGCACTCGGCTCGCATTTTCCTGGCCATATCCAGTAAGCTGCAGAGCTTTGAGCTGCATGGCGTGGGTCCAATGCAATTTGATCTCTCCAGCCTGCCTCGAATGCGGTCGGCGGTACAGCCGGAGATCTTCCAATAAATTTAAAGTATTTGTAGTAATTATTATCTCCGCCATTGATATTTCCGTTTGGGTTGGTCAATTGGAGAAAGCCACGTCCGTACCAACCAGCATGCAGCGTGGGATCTCGTCCACCGCTTTCCCTCATATCACTGAGCCACTGCGTTTCCTGAACGGCATTGCCAAAGAAACAGGCCTGCCGAATGGGGGTGGAAATCAGAAACTTGCGCAGTGCCAGATTGAGGTCTGTCGCGTGTGTTGCCAGCATTGCCTGCGCCCTCGCCAGGTTGGGGGCTTCCCAAACAGGGACAGTGGCTGAACGATGGCTTCCTGGTTTGCGCAGGACGTTCACGGGTATCAGTTGCGCGAGCTCTCTCTTGCTGCGCCACCCGCACTTGCGCATCAGCCCCACGAACTCCCTCGGATGAAACCGCCAATCGGCATCCAGAAACGCCTTCGGCAGATCGGCAAAGGTGACCGCACGCGCATGCTTCACAAAGCGATCCCACTTCTGCGCGCCCGTCGCATCGTCGTCCGTCGACTTGAAATCTTCGGTCTCCAGCCAGCCGTAGCGGGCTTCAATGGTCGTGCGATTCCACTCGCTCGGGAACTTGCAGATCGCGCGGCGAAGCTTCGTCCTCACGCTCGCATCACCCAGCCGCATCGCCAGCTGCGTGCGCTCCATACGTTGTTCATTCTTCGGGTCTGGATCGCGGATCAGCGTTTTCATGTGCAGCGAGTCGCATCGCAGATCCACATTCGGGTCATCGTCGAAGCAGTTCCAGCCCATGACCGGCAGAAAGTCCGCGTCACTGAACTTGAAGCTGCCCGGTGCATTCAGATCTGCCCAGACCTCGCCTGCGGGCGTAGCGATCTTGCGCCAGTGCGCGGCGTTGGCCGGCAGCGGATCGGTTCCGAGATTGCGTCCGAAGCGCAGCAACTCGTACCAACCGCTGGGACTGCTCGTGGCGCGGGTGGATGCGTCCAACGCACTGTGGCGGTCGTCGCAGACGGTGTACAGGTCGTATTCGAAACTCTGGCTTGCTGAGGCCTTGTCGGCGGTCGGCACGTTGGCAGCAACGATGTAGTCGTACCGACTGTCGCTCCTTGGGGCACCGACTCGTGCACCCCATCGGTCGTAGCTCGTGAGTGTTGTGGCACCCTTTTCGCTGGTGATCTGCACCCATTGGGCAACCTGCAGAATGCTCGGAGGGAAGCGATCGGATGCGGCGCTGCCTACGCCTGCAGCTGCACCAACCACGCGCAGCTGATTGGTGGGCATGCCCGTGCTTGCAGGCGTACCTGCTGGCAAGTAGATGTAGACGCTGCCGAACACGCTGTCGGTACGACCATCGGCCACAGGCGCCGGCGGATCCAGCGGATCGACCCAGTTCGGCCCGCGCCGGGTCAGCCGTCGGAGATTCGCTTCGTCGCAGCAGATCTCGAAGTGGATCTGCCCCTCGTGCCCGTAGATCTGGCCGGGCGTTCCCAATTCATCCTTGCGATAGACAGCATCGCCGACTGCCCACGAGGCCTTCGTCTTCGGGCAGTGCGCAATGCTGGCCAGGTGCATGCAGGCGCTGTAGTAGACGACCTCGGTGACGGCGTTTCCTTCGGCACCGATCTCCGTCCTGTGTTCGACGACGACGAACCCGTCGCTGGTCCATGCCGGCGTGGGTGTGTCGGCATGAAAAGGGTTGTAGTTGAGCGGGTGCTTGACGTCGTTGTTCGGTGCCGTCGGTGCGTGGACGAAAACCACCTTGCCGTCGGCAATCGCCCGCACGGGCAAATGCGTGCCACCGGACCGAGGTGCCTGAATGTGAATCCCGTTGTGCCACCCCAGCTTCAAGCTCAAGGGAAATGAGCCTTCCGGTGCGTTGGTGCTCGCCAGCCGCGATGCGGGCTGCGCCATTGCAGCATCGAGCCAGGCTTCTTCGGATTGCCCGGCGCGATCGGGCAGAAAGGGAGGACTGATGATCATGACGGCGCTCAGAGGGAAAAGGGGAACGCCGCGTCCTCGCGCGAAGCAAGGGTCAGCTCGGGGCGTGGAAAGGCGACCGGCTCGACCGGCCGGCTCATCAGCCCGACCAGCGCATGGCTGGCCGCATGCTCGACCCACCGCCCCTGGGTGCCATGCTCGATGCCTTGCGCATTCCAGCGGCTGAAGCTGCCGCCGCCGTTGATCACCACTTCTTCTTTCGCCGTGATCGTGATGCGATTGGCGGCATGGGTGATATCGAGCTTGGCCAGCAGATGGATGCTCTGCTGCAGTGCCTTGAATTCGATGTTCGCGCCGGCCGCCACCAGCCGGATGCCGGCCTTGTACGAGAACATGCGTATGGCCTCCTTCACGCTGACCAGAAAACTCTTGCCCGCACTCACGCTGGTGTGGCCACCGGTCGTCAATGCGTGATGCGCGCCGCTGGCCATGTGGGTGGACTGCGCCGTCGTGCTCTCGATGCCCGCCGGACTGGCCAGCACAAGGTGCGGCTCGGCCAGTTCAGGGAAGCTGCCCTCGGCCCGACTGCCGCCCGTCCCCTTGATGGCATCGTTCTGCGCCTTCAGCGCCCGGGTCACTGCATCCTGGTCACCCGTCGCGTGGGCTTCGGCCTGCTGGGCGGCCATAGACAGGTTCTCGTGCTGCTCGCGGCTTCCTGTGAGGCGCGCCAGCGTCTCGTCCATGGACTTGATGTGGCCGCGGGCGTTGGTGCGCGTCTCGGTCGTGATCAACAACCCTTCCGCGGCTCTTACGGCACCATGCCCGTCGGTGCGCAGTTCGAACCCTTCGCCGCGCGGATCCTTGCGCCCCGCGTTGTCTTCGATGCGCGTGATGTGCCCCAGGCTCAGCTGGCTGTGCAGGTGGTCGGACTTGAGCTGCGCCTGGATCTTCGCGTCGGTGTCGTCCAGGACCAGGTGATTGCTGCGGCCCGCAGCGCTGTTACCGCCTTCCTTCGTCAGTTCCCTCGACCTGAACCCCGAGAGCGCCGCCTGGCCGGGCAGCGCCCACGGCGGCAGGTTCGACTGGTTGTGCACGCGCCCCGTGCACACCGGCAGGTCCGGATCGCCACCGATGAAGTCGACGATGACCTCCTGCCCGATGCGCGGGATGTGCACGCCGCCCAACTGGTTGCCGGCCCACGGCGAACTCACGCGAAGCCAGCAGGTGCTGTGCTGGTTCTTCCGGCCCAGCCGGTCCCAGGGAAACTGAACCTTGATGCGGCCGAGTTCGTCGGTCCAGAGGTTCTGGCCTTCGGGTCCCACGACAACGGCAACCTGGGGGCCGTGCGTGAAAGGCTTCGAACGAGCGAGCGCGGGGCGAAGCACCTCGACGACAGGATGGGCCGTCAGGTTGACGCTGATGCGCCACTGCTGCTTTCTGTCTGCCGCCGCCTCCTTGATCTGGCTGTCCTGCGCGACGTTCTCGATGAGGAAGCGCGTCTCCAGGATCAGGTACTCGGCATTGGCGCGCTCGCTGGGGTGCTTTTCGAGCCTGAACGTGCGGCCCGCTGCCATGCCGCGCAGATTGCCGCTGGCCTGCATTCGCGCCCCGTGCGTGCGCAACGCCTGCATGCGCAACAAGGCGAACTGGTGGCCGTCTCCCTGCGGATCGTCGGCGGCCTCCATCCCTGCCCGGGGTTGCGCATGGTGGCTGCCGGCGCGCGGGTGATGCCATTGGTAGACCTCCTGGTCGGCCTGACCGGTCGGACGCGGCGCCTTGCGGCTCGCGCCCAGGTCGGCACGAGGCCGGGTGTAGTCGTAATCGCGGGTCGCATAGCGACCGCTGGTGAGCTGGTGGCGGGGAACGACGCTGTGGAGGTATTCGGCATCGGGTCTCCAGCCCGGCGGGTGGTAGTCGATCTGCCGATACGCCGCGTTCTCGCTGGCGCCGTAGGCACCCATTTCGTCGCAAAGAACGAGGCGATGCTTTCCTTCGGCATGCTCGAAGTGATAGCTGATGCCCCACTCCTCGCACAGGCGACAGAAGAAATCGAAGTCGCTTTCGTTGTACTGGGTCTGGTAGTCGCGGACCGGGTACGTTTCCATCAGGCGCTTGTCGAGCGGGAAGGCGTAGTCGGCCAGCAGCGCATCGAGGATCTGCACCACGCTCAGGTTCTGAAAGATTCTGCAGTCGGCAGACAAGGTGGCCAGGTGCAGCCACGGCCGCAAGGTGAGCCTGTATTGCACATGCCGCCCTTCCTCGCCCCAGAAGGCCGCGTCGGTGATGAGCGCGTTGATCTCGCGCGGCGCGCCTTCGTCGAGTTCGATGAAACAGCTGATTTCTCGGCCGATGAAGTCATCGAGGTTGAAATCCGCCGCGCCGCTGGCACCGATGTTCAGGCTGTCGGGCGTCTTGAGCAGCAACTCGTATTCGAAGAGCTCGTTGACGCATTCCCGGCCGGACAAGCGCACCGGCTCCAGCGCCGGGCGGCCCAGGAAAACAGGAATGGCGGGACTTTGGATTTGGAGCGTGCGTGAAGAAGGCATCGCCGCAGTGTTCCGGCTGGCCCGGGATAACACTGAGAACAATGGTCAACCCATGCGCGTCCAGGGCCATAAAACCGCCGATCGCAGGAGATATGTCATGCCTTGCCCTCAGGCCGGCATGTCCGTCCGCGGCAACCGCAGGTGTTTCTTCAACGTCTCGAACACCTGCCGCGTGACCGGGTTCACCACATGGCTTCGCACATACAGGTAGTACGCGAGATCAGGCAGCCGCGGCATGCCGTCGCCCGCGCCCAGCACACGCAACCCCGCATCAAGCTGCTCCACGCCTCGTGCGGTCACACCGAGCCCCGCCCTCAGCGCCGCCTTGATGCCGATCAGGCTCGACGACGTGTACCGCGGTGTCCACGCCACGCCCGCGGCATCCAGCGCCTCGTGCCCGATGCGCCGGAAGATGCTCGGCCCGTCCGCCATGATCAGCGGCACCGGCTTCGTCGGATCGTGCACATAGCTCGCCGCGCACAGCCACACGGTGGGTGAGTTGCGCAGCACCACGCCCTCGAACTGCGCCTGCGGATCGGCGCGGTTGGAGATGATCATGTCGACCTCGCCGCTCTTGAGCGAAGTCATCAGGTACGGGCTGCGGCCGATGTGGATGTCCAGCTGCAGCAACGGCGAGGTGCGGGCCACTTCGGCCAGCAGCAGCGGCAGCATGGTCTCGGCCACGTCGTGCGGCGCGCCGATGCGCAGGTTGCCTTCGAGCTGGCCCTGCCGCAGGCTCCTCAGCGCCTCGTCGTTGAGCGCGAGCATGTGGTGCGCATAGCTGAGCAGCCGCTCGCCGTGCTCGGTCAGCCGCTTCTGGCGGCCCTGCTTGATGAAGAGCGGGTGCCCGATCTGCTCTTCCAGCCGCTGCATCTGCTGCGTGATTGCCGACTGCGTGCGCCCCAGGTGGACGGCGGCCGCCGCAAAGCTGTGGTGGCTGACGACGGCCGCGAAGGAGCGCAGAAGTTCAAGATCGAGCGTGGGCATACATTAATTTTATTGATGTGTTTCTTCTGCCGCTTGGATTGTTGCGTCACGCCGCGGTCACTACAGTGAATGCACATCAAACAGGCAACCCCACTGGAGAAACCGCATGAGCACCCCATCCGAGCAACGCCGCCAGGCGGTCGAGGCATCGATCGGCGAAATGAAAAAAGCCATCGGCGGCGCTGAACCAACCCGCGCGAAGCTCGACGCGGTGCTCGGTTCGCTGCAAGGCCTGGCCGCCCACACCGAATATTGGGGCGCCGCCGACTTTCCGCCGCCCGAGGCCGGCGAGCACCAGGCCCGCTACCTGATCGCTGAAGACCCCGACCAGAGCTATGCGCTCTACCTGAACGTGATGCGCCCGGGCAAGAAGATCGTGCCGCACAACCACACCACCTGGGCCTGCATCGCCGCCGTCGAAGGCACCGAGCACAACCGCGTGTACGCGCGCACCGACGACGGTTCCGTGCCGGGCGTCGGCAAGCTCGAGGAGACCGCGCTGGTCGTCGTCGCACCGGGCAAGGGCATCGCGCTGATGCCTGAAGACATCCACTCGGTCGAGATCCAGGGCGAACAGGTCATTCGCCACCTGCACATGTACGGCCGCGCGCTGGAGACGCTGAACCAGCGCACCGCCTACGACATGGCCGCAGGCACGTACCAGACGATGGGCATCGGCGTGCAGACGCGCCGCTAGTCGCCCCCCTTCTTCGATTCATCTTCTTTTTCATGCGGGGCGCGCGCCTTGCAGGACCTCATTCGCCCCAACGATTTGCCCCATGACTTCTCACATCGACCCGAAGACCCTCAAATCCTGGCTGCACGACGGCGGCGAGATCGCGTTGCTCGATGTGCGCGAGCACGGCCAGTACGGCGAGGCGCACCTGTTCTACGGCATCCCGCTGCCCTTCAGCCGGCTCGAGATCGATGCACCGCGCCTCGTGCCGCGCCGCAGCGTGCGCGTGGTTGCGTACGACGATGGCGAATCCGCCGTAGCCCTGCGATCGGCCGAACGGCTCGCCGCACTCGGCTACACCGACGTGCATGTGCTGCAAGGCGGCGCACCCGCCTGGAAGGCCGCTGGCTACGTGCTCTTCGCGGGCGTCAACCTGCCCTCGAAGACCTTCGGCGAACTGGCCGAGGAGGTCTATCACACGCCCCGCGTCAGCGCCAACGAACTGGCCGGGATGCTCGCGCGCAAGAACAAGGTCGTGGTGCTCGATGGCCGCCCCGTCAGCGAGTTCCACAAGATGAACATTCCCGGCGCCACCTGCTGCCCCAACGGCGAGCTGGCCTACCGCGTGCGGCAGCTCGTGCCAGACACCACCACGCCCATCGTCATCAACTGCGCGGGCCGCACGCGCAGCATCATCGGCGCGCAGACGCTCATCAACCTCGGCCTGCCCAACCCGGTCTACGCGCTGGAGAACGGCACGCAGGGCTGGTACCTGAACGATCACGAACTGGCGCACGGCGGCACGCAGCGCTATGCGGACGACAGCGGCAACACCGATTTGCGTCCTGCGGCGAAAGCGCTCGCCGAACGCTTCGACGTGCCCACGGTGTCCGCGAAGACCGTGCAGCAATGGGCTGCGGAAACGGATCGCACCCTGTTCCTCTGCGACGTGCGCACGCCCGAGGAGTTCGCGGTCCGCAGCCTGCCCGGCGCGCAGCACACGCCCGGCGGCCAGCTGATGCAGGCCGGCGACCAGTACTTCGGCGTGCGCGGCGCGCGGCTCGTGCTGTTCGACAACGACGGCGTGCGCGCACCGACCGTCGCGAGCTGGCTGCGGCAGATGGGGCACGACGCAAGCGTGCTCGAAGGCGGACTCGCAAGCGGACTGTCGCTTGCACCGGAAGCCGCGCCGACCGCACCCGCGTTGAAGACCATCGATGCCCAAATGCTGTCCGCGCGGCTCGCGCAAAACGACGTTGCGTTGATCGATCTGCGCGGCAGCATGCAATTTCGTGCCGGCCACATCCCGCAAGCCCGCTGGTCGATCCGCCCGCGCCTCGCCACCGACACGAAGGGCGAGACGCGACAGATCGTGCTCGTCGCCGACGACGCCGCGCTCGCCGCATGGGCCGCCGCGTCCGAGCTCGGTGCCCATGCCCCGCTGCTGCTCGAAGGCGGCATGCCCGCATGGCGTGCCGCTGGCCTGCCTCTGGAGGCCACGCCCGTGCTGCCCGCCGACGCCGACTGCATCGACTACCTGTTCTTCGTGCACGACCGGCACGACGGCAACAAGGAGGCCGCGCGCCGCTACCTCGCGTGGGAGACCGGCCTCGTCGCGCAGCTCGATGCACAGGAGCGCGCGGCCTTCAGGCTGCCCTCCGCCGCATCGCACCACTAGCCACCGCTTTTTTCTCGCTCGTCGTTGTCCGTTCCTATTCCAGGAGTCCTGCCATGTCGTCTGCTTCCCGCGTTTCGCACCTTGCTCGTCTTGCCGTCGCCGCCACGTGGATCGCGGCGCTGGCCCTGCAGCCCGCATCGGCCGACCCGCTGCCCGCGCGCAACGGCTTCCCCTCGCAGACGGTGAAGTTCATCTCGCCCTTCCCGCCCGGCGGCGGCAACGATGCGACGGCGCGGCTGGTCACCACGCGCCTGCCGGAGATCATGGGCCAGGCCGCAGTGGTCGACAACCGCGGCGGCGCGGGCGGCAACATCGGCGCCAAGACGGTGGCCGAGTCCAGGCCCGACGGCTACACCGTGCTCACCTCGCAGGTGTCGATCATGGCGGTGAACCCCACGCTCTACGCCTCGGCCGGGTTTGATCCGGTGAAGAACTTCGTCCCGATCACGCAGATCAACGCCGCGCCGCTCGCGCTCGTGGTCGATGCCAACTCGCCGCTCAAGAGCTTCGCCGACCTCGCCACCAAGGCCAAGGCGACGCCCGGCAAGGTGACCTATGCGACGCCCGGCAACGGCACGCTCTCGCACCTCGTGGGCGTGGTGCTCGCCAAGGACAACGGCATCGACATGACGCACGTGCCCTACAAGGGCGCCGGCCCCGCGCTCACCGACCTGCTCGGCGGACAGGTCGATGTGCTCGTGACCTCGACCGCCTCGGTCGCGGGGCTCGTGCAGAACGGCAAGCTGCGCGTGCTCGCGGTGACCAGCCCGCGCCGCATCGGCGTGTTCGCCAAGTCGCCGACGCTCGAGGAGCTGGGCTACGCCGGCGCGCGCTTCGAAGACTGGTACGGCTTCTTCGCGCCGGCCGGCACGCCGCCCGAACGCGTGGCCTACCTGAACGAAGCCATCGTGCGCACGCTGCGCCTGCCCGAGGTGACCAAGCTCGTGAACGACGGCGGCAGCGAAGTGGTGGCCAATTCGTCGGAGGCCTTCGCCGCTCAGCTGAAGCAGGACATCGACCGGTGGTCCCGCATCGTCAAGCTCTCCGGTGCCAAGGCAGATTGACGCACCATAGAGGCTTGGCCCACGCTCGATAGAACACCACCATGTCCGACTCGCACAAAGAAGACCCCGCGGTACAGGCGCTCGATACCCGGCTCACGCGCACCGGCAAATCCCCGTCCTATTTCGGCGGCACGCCCGTCAACGCGCCGCTGGTGCGCGCCAGCACCGTGCTGTTCGACAGCGTGGCCGCCATGCGCGACACCCGTGCTCGCCGCGGCGACGAGCGCGCCTTCAGCTATGGCGCGCGCGGCACGCCGACCACCTTCGCGCTCGAAGATGCGGTGAGCGAGCTCGAAGGCGCGTACCGCACGCGGCTCTTCCCGACGGGGCTCGCAGCCATCGGCATGGTGCTGCTGTCGTACCTGAAGCCCGGCGACCATGTGCTGATGTCCGACAGCGTGTACGAGCCGACGCGCAATCTCGTGCATTCGTTCCTCGAGCCCTACGGCATCCGCAGCAGCTTCTTCGCGGCGGATGGCACCGGCATCGAGGACCTGTTCGAGCCCACCACGCGCCTCGTCTACGCCGAGTGCCCCGGCTCGCTGGTCTACGAGATGTGCGACCTGCCCAAGCTGGCCGCACTCACGCACGCGCGCGGCGCGCTGCTCGCGGCCGACAACACCTGGGGGTCGGGCGTGCAGTACCGGCCCCTGGCACTCGGCGCGGACATCTCCACGATGGCCGCCACCAAGTACCTCTCGGGCCACTCCGACGTAATGATGGGCACCGTCGCCACCACGCGCGAAGCCTGGCAACCGCTCAACGAGCGCTGCGATGCCTTCGGCATGACCGTGAGCCCCGACGACGCCTGGCTGGTGCTGCGCGGCATGCGCACGCTGTCCGCGCGGCTGCAGATGCACGAGCGGCATGCGCTCGAAGTGGCGCACTGGCTCGAAGCACGGCCCGAGGTCGCGACGGTGTTCTGCCCCGCGCTGCCGCAGCATCCGGGCCATGACATCTGGAAGCGCGATTGCCGCGGCACCAACGGGCTCCTCTCGTTCGAGTTCAAGCCGGGCATCGGGAACGCGGCAGTCGAGCGCTTCGTCGATGCGCTGTCGCTGTTCGGGCGCGGCTCGTCGTGGGGCGGCTACGAAAGCCTTGTGGCCTGGACCAATATGCGCGCCGCGCGGAGCGTGACCGACTGGAGCGCGCGCGGCGCCGTCGTGCGGCTGCACATCGGCCTCGAAGCACCGGCCGACCTGCAGCGCGATCTTGCACACGGATTCGCGGCCATGGCCGGTTTGCGTTGACCCTCCGGGGCCTCATGCCCTAACATCGCCCCCGCGGTGCAAGCCGCGCCCGGGCCCGCGGGAAGGGTTGAACCCACTTGCTTTCGCATGCTGCCGCGCGCTCGCGCGGCGCCATTCACCAGCTCCTTTGTGCAGCCGGATTTGCGGGTCGTCGGCGCTTCATGCACGGAGGTTCATGTGAAACGCATTCCCGCACGGCCGGATCTCGGCCATCTCAAGAAGCAAGCCAAAGCGTTGCTTGCCAGCTACCGAAGCGGCGACCCTGCCGCCTTCTCCCGATTCCGCGAATCCCTGCCCCTTGCTGCCGGCAAGGAGGACCCAGCCATCGCCGCGCTCGGCCTGCGCCTGCACGACGCGCAGTCGTGTCTCGCGCGCGAGTACGGCTTCGTGTCGTGGGTCGACCTGCAGGGCTTCGTGCTCGCCCGCATCGCGCAGGCGAACGACCCGGCGCGCGCGGTACTGCTCTGGCTGCGCGCCGCGTATGCAGGCGAGATCTCGGGCGGCAACAACCTGGCCCGGCCCGCGGTGGCCGCGCGCCTGCTCGAAGAAAGCCCGGGCCTCCTGGGCGACGACCCGTACCTCGCCTGTGCCATCGGCGATGTCGATGTGCTGCGCGAGGCGATCGCGCGCGATCCGGACTGGGTCCGGCGCGCGGGCGGCCCGCTGCTGCTGCCGCCGCTCAATGCCGTCGCGTACTCCAGCCTGGTGCAACTGCCGGCCTTTCGCGAGCGCCTTCGCACCTGCGCAAAGCTGCTGCTCGATGCCGGGGCTGATCCGAACCAGGCCGTCGGCAGCCGCTGGCCACCCGCGTCGCTCGCTTCGCCGTCCGAGCAGGACCGGCTGTCCGCGCTGTACGGCGCGGCCGGGCAGAACCGCGACGTGGAAATCACGCGGCTGCTGCTGGATGCCGGCGCCGACCCGAACGACGGCGAATCGCTCTACCACTCGCTCGAAGAACCCGCCTGCACGCGCCTGCTGCTGAAGGCCGGCGCGCGTGTCGGCGGCACGAACGCGCTCTACCGCGTGCTCGATCTCGACCAGCTCGAATCGCTGCAGCTGCTGCTCGCCCACGGCGGCGATCCGAACGAAGCCGCGCCCGGTGTGCCCACGAGCGACTGGGGCCGGCCGCTGCTGTGGGCGATCCGGCGGCGGCGCTCGGCCGCGCACATCGAGGCGCTGCTGGACGCGGATGCCGATGCCTCGGTGCGCACGCCCGAGGGCATCGATGCCCACACGCTCGCACTGCGCTTCGGGCTGACGGACGTGGCGCGGCTGCTCGCGCGGCGGACCGGCAGCGATACGCAATTGCCGCCTAGCGAGCAGTTCGTCGCCGCATGCGCACGCGGCGACGGACCCGCCGCCCGACGCATCCAGGCGGAACATCCCGAGGTCGTTTCCACGCTGTCTCCGACGCAATTGCGCCTGCTGCCCGAACTCGCCGCGCAACCGGGCTGCGGCGAAGCCGTGCAGCTCATGGTCGAACTCGGCTGGCCGATCGCCACGACCGGCGGCGACTGGGACGGCTCGGCGCTGAACCACGCCGTGTTCCGCGGCGACGCCGCGCTCGCACGCTTCCTGCTCGCGCACGGCGCCGCATGGACCGAGCAGCACGGCTTCGGCGACAACGTCAGCGGCTCGCTGTCGTGGGCCTCGCTCAACCAGCCCACTGACGACGGCGACTGGGTCGGCTGCGCCGAGGCGCTGGTCGCGCACGGCATGCCCACCGTGCAGCCCGACCCGGGCGGCTCGGACGGCGTGATCGTCGACGGGCGGCTCACATGGTTCTCCGACGAGGTGACCGACTACCTGCTTGGCGCGTCCAGAGCGCCCTGACGTGAACGGGCGGGCGCGCGGGCCTTCTTGACTGCGCGCCCTGCTTCACCGGATCGGTCGTTCAGTCGCAAGCCTTCACGCCCGTGGGCGAATTACGCAGCCGATTGAGAAACGTCAGTTGCACCTTCGCCGTTTCGCTGCCCTGCATCGCGGCCTGGCGCATCCACTGGCGCGCCTCGCAGCGATCGGCCCGCACCGACATGCCATAGAGCACCGGCCCGGTGAGCAGCACCATGCCGAGCATTTCCTGCGCCTCGGCATCGCCCTGCGTGGCGGCCTCGCGCAGTTGCTGGAGCATCGTGCGGTAGTCGCGCGCGGTCTGGGCTTCGAGCGCGAGCTGGAAGCGCTGTGCCGCGTGCAGCTCGAGGCTGCGGTCCGACGGGCCCGCCGAAGCGAACGCCGCCACGAGGCAGAGCACGCTCGCGAGGAAGATGCGCCAGCGCAGCGACCAGCTCGCGATCTGGTTGAGTTCGGATGGCATCGATGTTCTCCACGGGTCGTTGACGTGGATGCATCGTGGCGCCGCATGCGCCAAAAGAAAAACTGGAATTCACGCAGCCAGCCTCAGCCGGTGCCTGAGGCTGCGCCGGCGCGTGAGAGCGATCAGTTCGCGCTCAGGTCCATCAGCATGCGCGACAGCAGATACACCCGCGGCACCACGCTCTCGACCTCGGCGTATTCCTCCGGCGTGTGGATGCCGCCACCCACGATGCCGAAGCCGTCGAGCACCGGCACGCCCACGCCCGCCACCAGGCTCGCGTCGGCCGCGCCGCCGCTGCTCTCGATGGTGAGCTTCTTGCCGATCTCGGCGTAGATGTCCTCGGCCATCGCGACCAGCTTGTCCGACGCAGGCGAACGCGGCATCGGCGGCAGGCCGCGCACGAGGCGCACGCGCACTTCGGTGTCGGGGATCAGCTTGTTCTGCGAGATGCGGATGAGGTCCTTCTCGACGCGGTCGAACTCGTCGGGCGTGGCCACGCGCACATCGCCCTTGGCGCTCGCGCTCGCGGGAATCACGTTGGTCGCGCCGTTGGCCGTGAGCACGGTGAAGTTGACCGTGGTCTTCTTTGCCGCGTCCGCGGTCTTGGACAGCTGCAGCACCTGGTGCGCCACTTCCATCGCGGCGTTGCGGCCGGTTTCGGGCGCGACGCCCGCGTGCGCAGCCAGGCCCTTCACCTCGACGAGCGCCGTGGCCGAACCCTTGCGCTCCACCACGAGGCCGTCGGCCGGGCGGCCCGGCTCCAGGTTCAGCGCCACGTCGTGCTGCTTGGCCACGCGCTCGATGAGCGCGGTGGTGCCGACCGAGCCCATCTCCTCGTTCGTGTCGATCAGGAAGGTGATCTGGCCGTAGTCCTTGAAGCCGATCTTCTGCAGCACCTTCAGCGCCTGCAGCCCGGCGACGACGCCGCCCTTGTTGTCCATCACGCCAGGGCCGTAGGCGCGGCCGTCCTTGATATAGAACGGCTTGGCCGCGGCGGTGCCGTCCTTGAACACGGTGTCGATGTGGGCAAGGATCAGGATCTTCTTCTTGCCCTGCCCCGTCAGCGTGGCGACCACGTTGCTGCCGGGGTGCGGATCGGCCGGAAAGGTCTCGATGCGCGCGCCGAGCTGGCGCAGCTCCTCGACGGCGATCTCGCGGACCTTGGCGAGCCCGTCGGTGACGGTCGAGCCGGAGTCGATGTTGACCATGCGCTCCAGCAGCTTGAGCGCTTCGTCCTTCTGCTGCGTGGCCGCGTCGAGCGCGCCCTGATGCGGCTTCTGGGCCATGGCATTGCCGGCCAGCAGTGCGCAGGCGAGCACCACGCCGTGGCAGGCGATGCGCAGCGGCGCGCGGTTCTTGGTGAGGGATGGGCGCTTGGAAAAAGTCATAGGGTCCGTTTCTGTTGTTCGTTCGATGTGCGGCATCAGCCCGGCACGAAAAAGAAAAGCCTGCTCCACGCGGGCGGAGCAGGCTATCACCCGCGTTCCGCGCGGGTCAAGCGAACGAAGTACGGACCGGCCCCTAGCAGCAACGCCCTTTGCCCGCCCCGTACCGCGCCTCCAGCCGCTCGCGGAAGAAGGCCTCGTAGCTCATCGGCGGCCGGTCCGGATGGGTGGCCGCCATGTGGGTCAGGTAGGCGTCGTAGTCGGGCAGGCCGACCATCAGCCGCAGCGACTGCTTGAGCGAACGGGCGAAGTAGCGGCCGGCTTCGGGCAGTGCGAGGGCCATGGCCGTGCTTTCAGTGCGCCACGGCAGCCGACGCGCCAGCGGGCTCGAACGGCGTCTCCTGCGTGGTCGGCCGGTTGGCCGCGCGCGCGGCGAGGCAGGCCTTGATGCTGTAGACCAGCACGCTCAGCACCACGAACATGAAGAGCGCGCACAGTGCCGCATCGAGCCGGTCGTTGAAGACGATGCGCGACATCGCCTCGGGCGTCTTCGCCGGCGCCACCAGCACGCCGTTGGCCAGGCCTTCGGTGTACTTCGCGGCATGCGAGAGGAAGCCGATCTTCGGGTCGGCCGAGAAGATCTTCTGCCAGCCTGCCGTGAGCGTGCAGGCCAACAGCCACACGGCTGGTGCGATGGCCACCCACGCATAGCGCTCGCGCTTCATGCGGAACAGCACCACCACGCCGAGCAGCAGCGCGACGGCGGCGAGCATCTGGTTGGAGATGCCGAAGAGCGGCCACAACGTGTTGATGCCGCCCAGCGGATCGACCACGCCCTGGTAGAGGAAGTAGCCCCAGGCCGCGACGCACAGCGCCGTTGCAACCAGGTTCGCCGGCAGCGAATCGGTGCGCTTGAGCGCGGGCACGAAGCTGCCCAGCAAGTCCTGCAGCATGAAGCGGCCCGCGCGCGTGCCGGCGTCCACCGCCGTGAGGATGAACAGCGCCTCGAACAAAATCGCGAAGTGGTACCAGAAGGCCATCATGGCCTGCCCGCCGATCACCTGGTGGAGGATGTGGGCCATGCCCACGGCCAGCGTCGGCGCGCCGCCGGCGCGGCCGAGGATGGTGGTCTCGCCCACGTCCTTGGCGGTCTGCAGCAGCATCTCTGGCGTGATCACGAAGCCCCAGCTCGAGATGGTCTGCGCGGCCTGCTGCGCGGTGCTGCCGACCAGCGCGGCCGGGCTGTTCATCGCGAAGTAGATGCCCGGCTCGATGCACGAAGCCGCCACCAGCGCCATCACCGCGACGAACGATTCGGCCAGCATGCCGCCGTAGCCGATGAAGCGCGCATGGCGCTCGTTGTCCAGCATCTTGGGCGTGGTGCCCGAGGAGATCAGCGCATGGAAGCCCGACACCGCGCCGCACGCGATGGTGATGAAGAGGAACGGGAACAAGCTGCCCGACCACACCGGCCCGTTGCCCTGCGCGAACTGTGTGATGGCCGGCATCTGCAGCGTCGGCATCACGAACACGATGCCGATGGCCAGCGCGATGATCGTGCCGATCTTCAGGAAGGTCGAGAGGTAGTCGCGCGGCGCCAGCAGCAGCCACACCGGCAGGCTCGCGGCGATGAAGCCGTAGCCCACGAGCATCCAGGTGAGCGCCTTGCCGTCGAAGGTGAAGAGCGGTGCCCATTCGGCGCTCTGGCTCACGGCCTGGCCGCCGAAGATGGCGAGCATGAGCAGCACGAAGCCGATCAGCGAGACCTCGCCGATGCGGCCCGGGCGAATGAACCGCAGGTACACGCCCATGAAGAGCGCCACCGGAATCGTCGCGGCCACCGTGAAGGTGCCCCACGGCGATTCGGCCAGCGCCTTCACCACGATCAGCGCCAGCACCGCGAGGATGATGATCATGATCATGAAGGTGCCGAAGAGCGCGATCATCCCGGGCACCACGCCCATCTCCTGCTTGACGAGGTCGCCCAGCGAGCGGCCGTCGCGCCGCGTGGAGATGAAGAGAATGATGAAGTCCTGCACGGCCCCCGCGAACACCACGCCCGCCAGGATCCACAAGAGGCCGGGCAGGTAGCCCATCTGCGCCGCCAGCACCGGGCCCACCAGCGGACCCGCACCCGCGATGGCCGCGAAGTGGTGGCCGAACAGCACGTTCTTGTCGGTCGGCACGTAGTCCAGTCCGTCGTTGTGGCGGTGCGCGGGCGTCTTGCGGTTGCCATCGAGCCCCAGCACCTTGTCGGCGATGAAAAGGCTGTAGTAGCGGTAGGCGATCAGGTAGGTGCAGATCGCGGCGGCCACCACCCAGAGGGCGTTGACGCTTTCACCACGGGTCAGGGCCACGGTGCCGAGCGCGAATGCGCCGACCACGGCCACGACCAGCCACACCAGGTGGCGGCGGAGGGTTTGCATGCGGATGTCTCCTCGATATTGGAACCGGGGAGTTTTGCCGCATGGAGCCTCGCTGCCATCCGTCAGACCGCGTGGGGCGCCCGCGTGGCTTTGCTTAATGGAAAACCCTGAATCAGGGCCGCCGCGCCTGCGTCGGCTGGCGCGACCAATAGACGCCATCGAGCCGGTCGAGCCGCACCTCGCCGCCGGTCGACGGCGCATGCACGAAGCGCCCGTCGCCGACGTAGATGCCCGCGTGCGACGGCGTAGCATTGCCGAAGAGCACGAGGTCGCCGGAACGGATCTCGGACATCGCCACAGGCTGGCCGAACGAAGCCATGCGCGCCACCGTGCGCGGCGGCACCTTCCCCAGGCTGCTGCGGTACACATAGCCGATGAGCCCGCTGCAGTCGAAGCCGCCGTCGGGCGTGTTGCCGCCATAGCGGTACGGCGTGCCGACGAGGCCCAGCGCGTGGATCGTGATGCTGTTGGACTGCTCGGTCGTCAGCGGCGGGATGTTGGAGACGGTAGATGGTCTCTGCGACACGGGTGGGCTCGCACAGCCCGCCATCAGCAGGAAGACGCCCATCGAAAGCAGGCGGAACAGCGGCACGCGGGAACGTTGCGTTGGCACGGTGGTGTCGGGCATGGGGTGGCGGCGGGTCTTGTGGACGTGCACCGACTTTACCGATGCCCGCCGATCACCCGGCCCGCTCGACCCACTGGGCGCGCCAGGCGGGCGCATCGAAGGGATCGGCAAAGTACTGCGTCTCGCGCGCCACCTTGCCATCCCGGAACTCCATGATGCTCACGGTGAAGGCGCTCTTGCCTTCGTAGTCGATCGCATATTCGGTGATCCAGAGATCGCCCTCCCCGACGATCCGCCGGACCGCGAACCCCGATGGCTTGCCGGGGTGATGGCTGCGCAGTGCCTGCAGGTTGTGCCGGCCGTGGATGACCTCGCCCGACTGCGGATACGCGCACACGGCATCGTCGTGATAGATCTCGTGCTCGGCGACCTGATCGCCGGCAGCGGAGGCGGCCCAATGCCGATCGATGGCTGCCCGGATGTCCTGTGCTTGCGTCATCGATGGTTCTCCTTGCAAGTCCGTCATCAGGCGCCCGGATAGTGCTCGGCCAGCACCTCCCGCACCGTCTCCTGCAGCCCCTTGAAGATCCCGGCCACATCGACCTCTTCCCCGTCCTCGATCCGCCTGGAAAGCATCGTCTTGGGAAAGAGCAGCAGCGTCGTCTGCTTGTAGCGGATCGCAGGGTCCCGGCCGTACTCGTCCTCGACCATCCACCAGTCGAAGTTCGCCTGCGTGCCGACGAACACCTTGCCGAAGGCCAGCCCGAGCGCCTGCAACGAATACGTGGCCTCGGGCTCGACGATCTTCGAATCGATGACCTTCTGCAAGGCGGCCAAGTCGGCCATCGTGCCGGACAAGGCCGCACCCGTTGCCTCGGACACCAGTTCGGCCGCATGCATCAGCTGGTGCGCGATGGCGCGGAGGTCGTCCTTGGTGGGCGCTTCGATCTTTTGTTCCATGGCGTGCGTGGTTTTTGACTCGATGGGATGGCCGGCACTTTGCCATGAAGTCGCGGCAAGGTGCTGACGTCGTATGGCACGATCCACGCATGCCCGAGCCGTCACGCCGCATTCCGTATCGCACCTGGCCAGGCGCACTCGCGGTGCTCCTGGCCATTGCCGCCTACGTGGGCGGCCTCACTTTCTGGGACAGCCGCACACCCGGCGCCCGGCCGCTCGACCCGGGAGAGACGGTGTCCGTCGGCCATGCCCGGTTCATGCCCGCCAACGGATGGGAGATGGACGTCTCGCGCTCCAAGGCCGGCAGGTCGCTGATGCTCTTCAAGGGCGGCCACAAGTTCCTCGTGTCCACCGGACCGTGGGTGGGTGGCCCCGATGGCCCGCTGGTGCGTCAGCAAAGGCTGATGGAGCGCGGCCAGCACCTGGAGATCGACGGCGACATCTCCGACTTCGTCACCTCCTGGGGCCTGCAGGGCAAGACCTTCGCCTACTACGGCTCGAAGCTCGCGGGCCGGTTCTGGCAGGTGGTCGACCTGCAGCGAAAGTCGCTCGTGCAGATCGATTTCTATGGCGCCAGCGACGGCCTGAACGAAGCGATGGTCGATGCCCGCAGCATGCTGGAGTCGATGGACCTGGAGGCTTCGCCATGAGCGCCGGCAGTCCCAACAGCGCCGAGAGCCTCGCCGGCCCCGAACAGGATCGCGGCGAATGGCCGGTGGGCACCGACTCGTTCTTCCAGCCGCATCGCGCGGCCTTCTGGCTGCTCGCGGCGATGATCGTCAACGGGTTGTTCTACACGATCAACATGTTCTCGATGGGTTTTCGCGTGGTGCCCGTCACCGCGTTGCTGGGCCTCCTGGTGTGGGGCCTCTACACGCTGGTTTTCCTGCTGGTCTTTCGCACGCTGGACCTGCTCGAGCAGCATCCGCCCGAGGCCTTCGTGCTGGCCTTCGCGTGGGGCGGCTTCGGCGCGGTGTACTTCGCGGCGCCGGCCAACATCGCGATCCAGAGCCTGTGCGCCAAGCTGGTGTCGCCGGACTTCGTGGCGGTGTGGGGGCCGGCCATCGCGGGGCCGATCACCGAGGAGTTCCTGAAGCTCGCGGGCGTCATCCTGCTGGTGCTGGTCGCGCGCAACCAGTTCCAGACGTACCTCTCGGTGCTGATCGTCGGCGCCATGGCGGGGCTGGGTTTCCAGGTGGTCGAGAACCTGAGCTACACCGTCAATGCCTCGATGCACTTTCCGCTCGAGAACCAGGTGTACCCGGTGCTGCTGAACCTGTTCACGCGCGGGCTGCTGAGCGGCCTCTGGAGCCACGCGGCCTACACCACGATCGCGTCCTTCGGCGTCGCCTGGTTTCTGCTGCATCCGGAGCGATCGAAGGCGATGCGGATCGCCGTGGCCCTGCTGTGCTTCGCGCTCGCGTGGGCCATGCACTTCATCTGGAACTCGCCGTGGCTGGAAGACCTCTTCGACGGCAGCTACCGCGAGATGGCCGTGATGCTCGCCGTGAAAGGCATCCCCGCGATGATCGCGGCCGGGCTTTTCTGGCGGGTCGCCGCGCGCGAGAACGGCGCGTACCTCCATTCACTGGCCGCCTACTTCGTGCCCGAGCGCGAGCTGATCCGCGACGACGAATGGGTGCGCCTGGGCGCGCCGCTGCTGCGCTACAAGGTGCGCCGCGAGATGGGCTGGACCTTCGGCCTGCGGGCAAGACGGTTGAAGACGCAACTGCAGCGTGAGCAACTGCGGCTCGTCCGCAAGGCGATGACGTACGGGCGCGGCGCGCAGACGCTGCGGCACGAGGTGACGATCCGGCGCATCCGGGCGGAGCTGGAGCCGCTGGTTCAGGCGCGGCCGTAGGCGCGGGCCTTCGGGCGCATGGCGTGGAGTCGTGTGGAATCCGCTTGACCCGGCCCCTGCGGCAGCCTCGATAAAGACCGTGTCCGATCCAACCACGAGGTGATTCTTGAACGCTTCCACCCGATTCCTCAACCCTGCCGAGGCTGCCAGGCGACTCGGCGTTTCCGCCAAGGCGCTGCGCCTCTACGAGCAGCGCGGCCTGGTGGCGCCGGCGCGCAATGCCGCCGGATGGCGCTCCTACGGTCCCGACGAAATGACCCGCGGCGCGGAGATCGTGGCCCTGCGCGCGCTGGGCCTGAGCCTTGCGCAGGTGGCGCGTGTGCTGGCAGGCGATGCCGGGACGCTCGAGACGGCGCTGGCCGCGCACCAGGCGGCGCTCGAGGGCCGCGCACACCAGTTGACGGAGACCATCGAGAAAGTCCGCCATCTGCGGGCCGATCTCGCCCAAGGCCGGGCACCGACAGCCGAGGCGTTGACGCAACTGCTGGGCCCTGCCGCAAGGATCGATATCGAGTTCGAACTTCCGTGGCCCTGGGGCGGCGAACTGTTCAGGCTGAGCAATGTCCGGCCGCTGAACTACATCGTCGGGCCGTTGGGCAGCGGCAAGACCCGGTTGGCCCTGCGCATCGCCGAAACCCTGCCGTCTGCCGCGTTCCTGGGACTGGAGCGCCTTGGAGGCGCCGATGCGACAGTGCGGCTCGATACCGATACGGCTCTCAAGTCGCGTGTCCAACAGGCTCTGGCCTGGCTTGCCGACGAGGGCGCCACAGTGTCCGATGCGTTGATCGCACTGCTTGCCGGGCTGGAGGCCCAGGGCCCGGCCGTCCTGGTTGTCGACATGGTGGAGCAAGGCCTGGATTCGGCCACGCAGCAAGCCGTGATTGCGCATCTGCGCCGCCGTGGACCCGATGCCCGGCCGCTCTTTCTGCTGACGCGCTCCTGCGTGATCCTCGACCTGGCGGCCGTGGGTGCCGACGAGTCGATCATCTTCTGCCCCGCCAACCACAGCCCGCCGAGCCGGGTTGCGCCCTGGCCGGGCGCGCCGGGCTATGAGGCGGTCGCCACCTGCCTGGCCTCGCCCGAGGTGAGGGCGCGGACGCAGGGCGTCATCGCATGGCGGCCGCAGGTGGTGTGAGGCAGACGCTCTCATTGAAAATCGACGCCATGCCAATTTCCGAAACTGCTTCATCGGTACATCTCGTCTGGCCGTCGCACGAGCATCTGGCGGGCTACGTCGCTGCGCTCGAACGCGGCTGGTCGCCCAACAACCTTCGGCCCGAAGTCACGCAAGAAGAACTCCTGCTGATACGGGCGGACGCAGACGGGTTTTTGAAGAGCCTTGTGGATCGAGAGGCCAAGGGGCCACCCGTCACGCTTCCCGATGGCACCACGGTCCCTCGCTTGCCCGGCTATCGGCGATGGATGTGGGACGGAGAGTTCTGCGGCAGCATGGGGCTGCGTTGGCAGCCCGGCACGAACGCGCTGCCCGACTATTGCCTCGGCCACATCGGGTACGGCGTCGTGCCGTGGAAGAGCGGCAGGGGGTATGCCAAAGCGGCGTTGCGCTCGCTGCTTCCCGAGGCCAGGTCTGTCGGGTTGGGCTACGTCGAGATCACGACTGACCCGGGCAACCTGGCCTCGCAGCATGTCATTCGCGCCAATGGCGGCGTGCTCGTGGAAGAGTTCGTCAAGGCACCCGGGCTGGGCGGAACGCCGGAGCTTCGGTTTCGCATCGAGCTCTGAATGCGCAGGCCCTAATGCCGCCGCGCATAGCGCCCAGGCGATTGCCCCACATGCCGGCTGAACGCCGTGCTGAACGTGCTGGCCGAGCCGTAGCCCACGCGTTCCGCGACTTCCGCAATACCGACATCCTCGCGAGCGAGCAGGTCCTTTGCGACGGCCATGCGCCAGGCCAGCAGGTACTCCATCGGCGGCAGCCCAACCGCGCGCGAGAAGCGCTCGAAAAAAGCCGAACGCGACAACGCTGACTTCTTCGCGAGTTCGGCCACTGTCCACGGTTGCGCCGGATCGCCGTGCAGATGCCGCAGCGCAAGCGACAGCCGCGGGTCTGCCAGCCCCCGCAGCAGCCCCGGCGGCGCGCCCTCGCCAGGCGTCGAGCGCAGCGCTTCGATCAGCAGCAGTTCGACCAACCGCTCGAGCACCAGGTCGCGCCCCGATTTCTCTTCGATCGACTCCTCCCGCACAAGCTGCACCAGCACCGAAAGTCGCCCCACCTCGCGCACATGCAGCAGCGTCGGGAGCAGCGATGCCAGCAGCGAGGCATCCGGCGAATCGAAGGCGAAATAGCCGCCGAGCATTCGCACATCCGGCGGACCGTCTTGCCTGCCGTGGCGGATCTCGTCCGTGGGCGCGGGCGCCAGCCTGGGGTCGACGAAGACAGGCTCCGCCGGCTCGAGACCCGACATCGTGAACCCGGGCGTGAACGGCATCAGCACGAAATCGCCCGCGAGGAGGGTGATGGGCTCCTGCCCGTCCACAGCCAACGTGCATTCACCCTCGAGCATCGTGCAGAAGCTGGGTTCTCCGAAGGCCGCGTAGCGCACCGACCACGAGCCCGCACCGCCGATCACCTTCGAATACACCGCGCGAGGGCGAAGCAGCGAGACGACCTCGGCGAGTGGATCGGCCATTCAGGACTCCTGCAAACAAATGATGGATTTTTGATTATAGAAAGTCCTGCCTATCGCCGATATCGTGACGAACCTTCAACCCCAACCTCAAAGGAAACCCAATGAAGACTGTCCTGATTACCGGCTGCTCCTCCGGCTACGGCCTGGAAACCGCCCGCCACTTCCTCGCCCAAGGCTGGCACGTCGTCGCCACCATGCGCACGCCGCCTGCCGACCTGCTGCCCCGCTCGGACCGCCTGCGCGTGTTGCCCCTGGACGTGACGAAGCCCGAGAGCATCGCCGCGGCGCTCGAAGCCGCCGGCCCCGTCGACGTGCTCGTGAACAACGCCGGCCTCGGGCTCTTCGGCGCGTTCGAGGCCACGCCGATGGCCACCGTGCGCGAGATCTTCGAGACCAACACCTTCGGCATGATGGCCATGACCCAGGCGGCGTTGCCGCAGTTCCGGCTGCGCAAGTCGGGCCTGGTCATCAACGTGACGTCGACCGTCACGCTGGCGCCGATGCCGCTCGTGGCGGCATACACCGCGAGCAAGACCGCGATCGAAGGCTTCACCGAATCGCTCGCGTTCGAGCTCGATCCGTTCAACGTGCGCGTGAAGCTGGTCGAGCCGGGTTATGGGCCAGGCACGCGCTTCACGGCGAACGGGGCAGAGCGCATGCAGGGTCTGATTCCCGAGGCGTATGCGCCCTTGGCGCAGTCCATCTTCGCGACCCTGGGGAATCCAGCGGCGGTGACCACCGCAGCGGACGTGGCCGAGGCCGTGTGGCATGCCGCGAACGATGCGAGCACAACGCTGCGGTATCCGGCTGGGGCCGATGCGGTCGCGCTGTCTCAGGGGCAGTGAAATGCCGGCTGCGCGGGTGAGCTGGCCTTCAGGACGGGTCCTCCGCCTTCGCGAGCGCCCTGAGCACCGCCACACCCAGGTAAGTCCGCCAGAGCCCGAACGGCACCAGCAAGACGGCCAGCAGCCGGTGCAGGAGCGGATCGAAGTGCAGCACTGCCCACACCCCCAGCGCCGCGAGCGCGATCCCGCCCACGGCGTTCAACACGCCGCCGCTGAACCACTGCAGCGCGAGGAACCGGCCGGTCAGCGCCAGGATGCGGTCCGCGATCCCCAGCCCGAAGTAGCTGGCGAGCGCGTAGAGGCCGAGCAGCAGCAGCGGCGCCACGGCGATGCCGATCAGCAGGTACGGAAGGATGTCGATCAGCGTGTCCATGCAACGCGCCTCAGCGTGGGAGTTCTTCGGCCATCAGGTCGATGAACCGCCGCACACGCGGCTCCAGCAGCCGCCGTGTCGGATACAGCGCGAGGATCTTCACGTCGCCTGCATCGAGCCCGGGCAACACCTGCCGCAGGCGCCCGGCGGCCAGGTCTTCTGCCACCAGGAAGTCCGGAAGCAACGCAATGCCGAGTCCGGCGACGGCCGCATCGCGCAAGGCCTCGCCGCTGTCCAGCCGCAGGCGGCTGCGCCCCTGGGCCTTGACCCAGGCGCCGTCGTCGCTCCGGAAGCGCCAGCTCTGCCGTTGATTGCGGCTGCTGAAGAACAGGCAGTCGTGCGCCGCGAGCGCATCGATGTCCGGCGCCTCGCCCTGCTGCCCGAGGTAGGCGGGCGACGCGCACAGCAGCGCCTTGTACCTGGCGACCACACGCGAGACCAGCCCTGTATCGGCACCCGCCTCTTGCGCACCGATCCGCACGGCCAGGTCGAAGCCTTCCTCGACGACATCGGCCAGCCGGTCGCTGAAGCTCACCTCGGCCTGCAGCTCGGGCCAGGCCGCAAGGTATTTCTGCAGCAGCGGCAGCACCACGAGTCGGCCGAAGGCATCGGGCACGGTGAGACGCAACACCCCACGCGGCGCACCGCCGGGCCCCGCCACGCTCGCCTCCGCTTCGTCGACCGCGGAGAGGATCTGCAGGCCGCGCTCGTAAAACACCCGGCCCTCGTCGGTGAGGCTCAGCGTGCGGGTCGTGCGGTTCAAGAGGCGCGCGCCGAGCCTGTCTTCGAGCCGGCCCACGGCCTTGCCCGCCGCCGAACGCGTGAGGCCCATGGCCTGGCCACCGGCGATGAAGCTGCCTTCGTCGACGACGGCCATGAAGACCAGGATTTCGTTCAGGTTCGCGCGTTGCATGGGTGGTGATGGTGGTCGATGTGGAATGTTCTTCGCATCTGTGTAGAAGCCGCTTCGCCAATGGCGTGACTACAGTCGTTCATCACCTCATCACCCATTGCCTCGAAGGAAAGAAAGCGCACATGAAACAACAGCCCGTCCTCTACAGCCACGGCGTGCCATGGGAAGAAGCCTTCGGCGTCGGCCAAGGGTACAGCGTGAACGGCACCATCTACATCTCGGGGCAGTTCTCGCACGACATGCAGGGCGCGTTCGTCGGCGAAGGCGACATTGCGGCGCAGACCACCCAGACGCTGGAAAACCTCGACCGCGTGCTCGCGGGGTTCAACGTGACGAAGGCGAACCTTGCGGAACTGGTGATCTACGTGACCGACCCGCAGGCGCACACGGAGGCGTTGGTGCTAGTGTTCAAGGCGTACATGGGAACGCATCGGCCAGCGGTGACGCTCGTTGGCGTGTCGGGGCTGGCATTTCCGCATCAGTTGATCGAGATCAAGGCGGTGGCGCACACGGACTGATGGGGGCGCGGCGCAGGCCGCCCCGGCGCCGCAAGATTCACCCGCGGCACAATGCCCCGCATCACCCATGGCGCGGCAGGCACAGGGCCATCCCGCCCCCGACGACAGGGAGCACGCATGACAACCGATGCCTCGATTCTTCTTCACGCCTTCGAACAACGCCTCGCCGCCTTCGAAGCCGAAGCCGAAACCATCACCACCCGCGGCGCCTGCTGGCGACTGCAGCGGCTGGCCGATGAAGCCTGGAGCGAATTGCGGCAGGGCTTTGCTGCCGCAAGCGACTGGGAGAGCGCGAACACGCAGCCACTGCTCAAGCGACTGAACGACCTGAAGGAAACGGCCCGCGTGCGCTTCATCGCGCACCGGCAGGCCCACCCCGAAACGGCAGCGGCAGCAGCAAAGGAAGACGAGCGCATCGTGCTCGAACCGCAGCCGCCGACGCTGGAGAATTTCTTCTACGCGCGGCACTACAGCCACAAGCACTCGTCACCCGTTGCCAGCGCAGACGACCTGGCCGCCGCCATCGCCCACGCAGAAAAGCGTCTCGACATCCGCCTGCCAGAGCCGTTGCGCCAGCTGTACCTGCGGCAGAACGGCGGCCACACCGACTTCGAGCATTTTCCGAAGACGCCCGAAGCGGCCTACACGTTGCCCGATCACGACGCCCTGTTCGCGCAATGGGAGCACCCCTTCCCCGGCGAAGCGGTGAACCCGGTGGACAAGCTCTGCACCATCGGCGAACTCTCGGACGGCATCAGCTTCGGCGCCGACGACGAGAACCCGTGGCGCGAGAACGTGCCGGAGGTCGACCGCCTCGTCGTCATCAACGGGCACGGCAGCGACATCTTCCTGTGCCTCGACTACCGCGGAGGCGCCACCGAGCCGCGCATCGTGCGGCTCGACGACACGCAGTGGGACGCCACCCTGAAATGCGTCTTCGAATGCAGCGACTTCGCCACGCTGTTCGCGGGCCTGCGGCGCGAGGCCGTCAAGACGCTGGACGGTGTGCTGCGGCAGCGCGGCATGCGTACTGTGGAGCTGTTGGTGGATGGGCAGTGGCGTGCGACGAGGTCATGAGCTGATCGATCCACACGCTAGTAGCGCATATTGCCCACGGCCGCCATCCCTATGCCATAGGCGATCAGCAAAGAAGAAGGCACGCCCACCAGAAGTGCGAGCAGGCTGCTGACGAGGAAAGTGGCAGCCACCCTCCTGAAGCCATGCATCCACGAGGCAATGGAACCGAGGATCGGCAGAGCGGCGGCGATGGTGGGCAGAAATGCCACGAGCAAGGGCGTGGATCGGTTGCTCATGAATGCCGTGGCCGCCGCAATCGTCAGAACGAAAGTCAGATGCAGCCATATGAATCGGACTCGGAAGTTCTTGAGCCTGGCAATCCAGTAGATCGCGTACAGCGGGTATGTGACGCCGCCCGAAAAAAGCAGCCATTCGATCCCCTGGTAGCGCGAAGCACTGACCGCACTGTAGACGATCGGAGGCAGCAACACCACCAGGAGCACGACGCATACGTGAAGTCCGAACACGGCCACGACAGACGTCCAGCGTGATCTGGGATTCACGGTTTCTTCGGCAGGCATTTGCGATGTCTTGTTCAAGGCGGAACTACCGCTTCAACCACCCCAGCCCCTTCGCATGCAGGCTCTGCACATAAAGCCGATCGCGCGTTTCGGTGACGGCTGTGGTCTCGGGGTAGGCACCTGTCGCATCCTGCAGGCTCGCGAGCACCTTGCCGTCTTCGCTGAATGCAACCACATGGCCATAGGCCTTGGGCACCGGCCACAGCGCGCGCGGTAGGCGCATCGTCACGCTGCGCAGGAACGGCTTGCCGGCCAGCTTGTCGATGGTCGGGTTGCGCGGTTTCACGAGGCCTACCCAGATCTTGCCGTCGAGCCCGCGCATCAGGTTGTCGGGGTAACCGGGGAGGTTGTCGAGCAGCACGGCGGCTTGCGGATTGGCAGCGCCTGTGCTCACGTCGAGGTTGCTCGCGTCGATGCCGATCTTCCACACGCGGTACTTGCCGGTTTCGGCAACGAACAGGCTCTTCTCATCGGCGCTCAACGCGATGCCGTTCGCGAACGCGAGGCCCCGCGCGACCACGCGCGTCGTCTTGGTGGCTGGGTCGTAGGCCAGCACACGGCCCGTGGCGGACTGCTCGAGGATGTCGAGCACGCTGGCCTCGAAGGTGCCGCCCCACTCGGCCGGCGAGAAGCGCGTCGATGCGTCGGTGAAATACATCGTGCCGCTGCCGCGCGCCACCACCACACCGTCGGCATAGCGGATCGGCTGGCCGTCGACCTGGGTGGTGAGCACGGTGATCTGCTTCGAAGGGCTGATGGACAGCAGCCCTTTGATGGCGTCGGCCGCGATGAGATTGCCGGCTGAATCGAAGTCGAAGCCGAGCACGCGACCACCGGTGTTGACGAAGGCCTCCTGCCCTGTGCCATCAGGATTCATGCGAAGGATGTTGCCGCTCAGCACCGTGGTGTAGAGCTTGCCGTCAGGGCCGATGGCGATGTGCTCGGGGCCCTCTTCGCGGCCGAGGTCGATCATGTTGAGCTGGGCCAGGTGGTCGTTGACCGCGAAGGCGCCGGTGTAGCCGGGGTCGGTGGGGGCGGACCAGACGACGGGCTTGACCGGAACGGGCCAGAGGGCGAGGTAGGCGATGGCTGCGAGGAGCAGCAAGCCGAGCACGGCCAGAGTTTTCTTCAGCATGTCGGCTCCGTCCCGGAGTGAGGAAGATCGCCCGGCTGAACCTGCAGCCACGGCCACCGCGAAAGATACGACGCGGCTTTCTTCTTGAACAGCTCGCGATGCGGCATCAGCGGGTTGATCGTCAGTACGCCGTCGTACAGCATGGAGAGACCATTCGGCGCATAAAGCTCGCCCGGCCGGACGCCGACGCATGTAGCCGGAACAAGGAAGCGGTCGATGCCATCGCGCGTGCTGCGCAGTGCCTCGTAGGGATGGCCGAAATACGATTCGTACCAGAGGTGAACACGCGCCTGGTTCGATGCTTCGACCGTGATGCCGAGATCGCCCAACGCCTCATCGACTCGCGCTTGCACACGACGCTCCCCTGCGTCGCTCGTGTCGTTGGCGTCGAAGTAGAACAGGTCGTAATCCTTGATGCCCGCCTCCGGCGCAGCGCCGGACCGCAGGTTCCACACTGTTTGAAAAAGGCAGCCGGCGACCAGCCATCCATCCGGGAGGGCCAGGTCGCTCCATCGATCGAGGATTGCGCGGTTGTTGCGGTTCTGGAGGATGTCGGTGATGAAACGTTCTTGCATGGCGTGAAGGAAGCGATGCCGGGCATGTGCGGCAGAAGCCGGCAATAGCGCTGCAGCGGCATGGGGACCCAAGGGTATTGGATGTGGTGGCGCAGGACAGCGCAGCCTGAGTGGACTTTTTTGAACCTTCGGCTTTAGAAGCCGAACACCAACAGCAAGTTGTTCGCAGGCATCGCATGCCGCTCGCGCAACGCGAGGCCTGCGCTGCGCGCCTCTGCTGCCACGTCTTCCAGGCGGCGAATGCCCCATGCGGAATTGCGGGCGCGCAGGTCTTCGTCGAACGCTGTGTTGCTTGGCGCTGTCGGCACGTCGTCTTCGAGGTAAGGCCCGTAGGTGATCAGCAACCCACCGGGACGCAGATGCCGCGCGGCGCCTTGCATCAGGGCGGCGCATGTGGGCCAAGGTGCGATGTGCAACATGTTGGCGCAGTAGATGGCGTCGAACTTTTCTTCTTCTCCTTTGGCGAACGCGGAGCCATGTGATGGCCACCGAGGTGACATCACGTCGAGCAGGAGCGGCGCGCGGAGATTGGGGAGTGCGGCTTCTGCGACTCGGGTTGCGAGCGCGGGGAGCGTGCGGGGGTCTGCGTCGGTGGGTTGCCAGGTCCACTGGGGCATGGAGGCGGCGAACCAAGTGGCGTGTTGGCCTGTGCCGGAGGCGATTTCCAGCGCGGTGCCGTGCTGGCCGAGGATGCGGGTCAATGCGTCGAGGATGGACTGCTTGTTGCGGTCGGCGGCTGGGCTGTAGGGGAGTTCGGGCATGCGGACTGGAGTTGTATGGACGAGGTCAGAACAGTATCGGGGGTGGCACAGGTGCTTGCGACCGTCCGGCGAAGTCGGCATTGCAGCGATCGCGGTCTGTCGTGCGTCTGCACTCGACGTCCGCTTCTTGCTAGTGAACTGCCCTTCAACGCGGCTGCTCGGACTACCAGCGGGAAGAAAAGCTGGCCACAAGAGCCGGGGCGATTCAGTTCGCCCTGTGCTGTTAGCCTTGCATGGTCGGCAGGGCCTCTGCCACGCCAACTCCGGCCATCGTGCCCAATTTTAGAAATGAACTCAATGACCAGCCCGCTGTACAACGCCTCCGTTCCCGTCCTGCAGCAGATGCTGCGCGCCCTGTCCGACGTGCTCAAGAAGGCCGAAGACCACGCGACGCAGAAAAATATCGATCCAAATGCGCTGCTGCAGGCGCGGCTGTTCCCTGACATGTTTCCGCTGGTACGTCAGGTACAGATCGCCGCAGACTTCTCCAAGGGCATTGCCTCCCGCCTGGCTGGTGCCGAGGTGCCGTCCTGGCCCGACACTGAGGTCAGCTTCGCCGACCTGCAAGCGTTGATCGCCAAAGCTTTGGCCCATATCGGCTCCTTCAAGTCTGAGCAATTTGATTCAAGCGAGAGCCGCGAGATCGTATTGCGCCCCGGCACCCCCAAGGAAAAGAAGCTGACCGCAGGCGCATATCTTCTGCACTATGGACTGCCGCAGTTTTTCTTCCACGTGACCACCACCTATGCCATCTTGCGCCACAACGGTATTGAGATCGGTAAGCGCGACTACATGGGTGCCTACTAACCCAAGACGGACAGCGGTCATTCATGCGCCAGTGTCATCTCGGACCCAGTGGCCGGTTTCAACGGACTGCTGACCTTGTCAGCCAGCCGGTACGTTCACGACGCCTGAACCGTCTGCTGACCTCGGCCAATTCGGCGTGAACTTGCTTGCGGCTTAAAGAACCCGCAGCACCTCAAACTGCTGTCGGATTGGAGCGACCTGTATCGACACCTCATCACCCTCGCATTTGCCCAGCATGGCCCTGCCCAAAGGGGCTTCGCTGCTGATGACCTGAACGAGCTGAGCGCCGCTGACCAACTTCATGCTGCCCCCGTTCGGGCCGAGAAAGATCTGTTGCTGCTTGTCGTCGGAATCGACCAGGCAGACCAGCGCGCCGAGTTGTATACCTTTGCTGGCGTCATAGGGACGCGGGCGAAATTGGCGCCAATTGGCCATCGCCTGGCGGATGGCTTCGGCGCGCCGAGCTTGGCCGATGGCCAGGTAGGCGGCTTCGAGTCCCAATGTGTCGTATTTGTTTTCGGCGATGTTCTCTTCGTGAGTCGCCGTTTCATGGGCCGCCCGCACTGCCTGTTCGGCTTGAAGCAGGTCTTCGGCGAGCCGTTCCAGCACCTGCTGTTGCAGCATGAATTTATCCATGACGAAAGGTAGGCATCTCGAGCAAGCGGCGGGTAGGTTTTGAATATGAAGGGCTCCAGAACCCTTCGACGCTTATGTTGGCTGCAGGTTAACTTCAGCCATGGGCCCATCCGCGCCTTTCGCCGCCTAGTGATCAGGGTCAAGGCATCCCCCCAATCACCCCTGCCCAAACTCCCGCGCATGCTCCACCGCGTACTTGATGAGCTCCGCCTGCCCTTCGATGCCCAACCGCCGCTTGATGCTCTGCCGGTGCGCCTCCACCGTGCGCACGCTCAGGCCCAGGTCGCGCGCAATCTGCTTGCTCGATTCGCCCCTGCCCAACGCGGTGAGGATCTCGCTCTCGCGTGGCGTGAGCAGCGGCCGCGGCGCCTGGTTGCGAAAGAGTTTCTTCGACACGGCCGGGCTCAGGAACGTGCCGCCCGCCGACACCGCCTCGATGGCAGCCACGATCTCGGCCGCGGGCGCGTCCTTCAGCACGTAGCCGCGCGCGCCCACCTGCATCGCCTTCTGCACGTACTCGGGGTTGTCGTACATGCTGAGCATCACGATGTGCGGCGCGGGATGCGGCGGTGGAGGATCGCGTTGCAGCACCAGCGCGGCGAGGTCGATGCCGTTCATGTCCTTCATGCCGACATCGACCAGCATGAGGTCGCACCGCAGCGTGTCGAGCAGCGCGAGCGCCTCGGCGCCGCTGCCGGCCTCGCCGACGATCTCCAGGTTGGGCATGGCGCCCAGGCGCGCGCGCAGGCCGTCGCGCACCAGCGGGTGGTCGTCCACGATGAAGAGGCGAATGGGCCTCTGCTGCGGCTGTGTGGGTGGTGCTGTCATTCCGGCCTCGCGCTATGGGCCGGCACCTCGGCCACGATGGAGGTGTGGCCGCGGCCCGAGCGCATGGCCAGGCTCCCGCCGATCGCCTCGATGCGCTCGCGCATGTTGCGCAGGCCGATGCCGTGGCGCGGGTCGAGCTGCATCGCCTCGACATCGAAGCCCACGCCGTCGTCGCTCACCTCCAGCCGCACGGCCTCGTCGTTGAAGCCCAGCGAGATGTGCACGCGGTGCGCCTCTGCGTGCTTGCGCACATTGGTGAGCGCCTCCTGCGTCACGCGAAAGAGCGCGGTCTTGGTCTCTTGCGAGAGCTCGAAGGGCTCGCCCTCGACCATGATGGATGCGTCGATGCTGCCCTCTTCGCCGAACTCATGGCCCAGCCGCTCCAGCGCGGCGGGCAGGCCCAGCGTGTCGAGCAGCGCGGGGCGCAGGCGGTGCGAGATGCGGCGCACCTCGGTGAGCGAATCGTTGAGCCGCTGCAGCGCCTTGCCGAGCGCGGGCGGCGCCGGCTGGTGGTCGCGGCCGAGCGCGTCGACGGCCGATTCGATCAACAGCTTGGCCGACACCAGCGTCTGGCTGGTGCCGTCGTGCAGCTCGCGCGCGAGGTGGCCGCGCTCTTCTTCCTGCGACTGCACCACGCGTCGTGCGAGCAGCCGCAGCTTGGCTTCGGCCACGCGGTGCTCGCTCAGGTTCAGGAACAAGCCGGCCGCGCTGACCACGCCCAGGCACAGCGCCGCGATGCCGGCAATCCACAGCAGCGTGGCGGTGACGTTGGCGTTCATCTGCTTGTCGAGCGTGTCCATGGTCGACTGGATGTCGTCCAGGTACAGGCCGGTGCCGACCATCCAGTTCCAGCGCGGCAGCACCGTGACGTAGCCGAGCTTGGGCGCCATCTGCGCGCTCGAGGGCTTGCGCCATTCGTATTCGACGTAGGCGCCGCCGTTCTCTTTCGCGCCCTTGATGAGCTCCTGGATGGTGAAGCGCCCCTTCGAATCGCGCATGTCCCAGAGGTTCTGGCCGACCAGCTCGGGCTGGCGCGAATGCATGAGCGAGTTGCCCTGCAGGTCGTACACGAAGAAGTAGCCGTCGTCGCCGTAGTCGAGTGCAGCCAGGCGGCGCAGGGCCTCGTTGCGGGTGTCCTCGTCGTCCAGGCCCGAGTCGTACAGCGGCCGCAGGTTGCTCACGGCCAGTTCGACGTAGCTGCGCAGTTCGCTGCGGCGCTGGGCCATGTAGCTGCGCTCGATGAGCGCGCGCTCGCGCTGCGCGAGGTCGTGCTCCTGGTGGCGCACCGCGAGGGCCACGAGCACCAGCGCGACGAGCAGCGGGGCGACGGCCAGCGCGACGATCTTGGTGCGGAGGTTCATGGGGAGGCAAGGCTACCACCCCCCGATTGGCCGTCTCCATGCGCCCTGGGGCAGGGCAGTTAGCATCGCGGCGTACCGCTCTGGGGTGCCACATGAAACGCCTAGGCTTGATGAAATCGCTCGTACTGCCAGCGTTCGCCCTGGTGGGGCTGGTCTGGCTCGTGGTGTCGGGCTTCTGGCCCGGCGCGGACCCGTACATGACCCGGCGCAGCGCAGGGCCCCAGCCTTATCCGTTGACTGCCGTGCTGATCGCCTGCGCGGTGGTGCTCATCGAAACCGCGCTCGTCGCAGCCGTGCTCCGGCCCAAGTCGTACCGCCACTCATGGGGCCGCGCACTCGTTGCGCTGGTCGCGGTCATGGCGTGGTGGTTCTACCTGGGCATGGGGATCATCCACCAGCCCGGGTACTACATCGTGCATCTGCAGTGGCTGGCGGTGATGATCTGCGGGCTGGTGTTGCTGCTGCTGGTGTCGCTCATCCGCCGACTGCAACAGCCGCGGGCCGGCGACGAAACTCGGTGAGATACAGCAGCAAGGCCAGCGACACGAAGCCGCCACCCAGCAGGCACAAACCGGTCCAGCCGTGGAAGGCATACACCGCCGCCGCAATGCCCGAAGCCACTGCCGCGCAGATGAAGATGAAGGTCATGAACAGCCCGTTGAGCCGGCCGCGCAGCTCGGGCGCGAGCATGAACAGGCTGCGGAAGTTGAGCACCTGGCACAGCTGAACCGCCCCATCGAGCAGGATGCCGGCCGCGACCAGTCCGGCCAATGAGTGGAAGTGCATCGACACGGCACCCAGCACGAACGACAACAGCGCAACAACGATGGCCGCACCCGTCGCAGGACGCGTCAACCCGCGGTCGGCCAGCCGCCCCGCCACCGGTGCCAGCAAGGCACCTGCCGCACCCGCCAGCGCGAACAGCCCGATGCCGCGCTGCCCCATTCCGAACTCGTGCACCAGCGCCAGCGGCACGGCCGTCCAGAAGGCCTGGAAAGCCGCGAACATCATCCCCTGGTACCAGCCGCGCCGACGCAGCAGCGGCGTGTTCCACACGATGCCCGGGAGCGAGGCCATGGTGCGCGCATAGCCGATCGAGGCATGCGGCCGGCGCTCGGGCAGCACGCGCCACAGCACGGCGATGAGCGAGGCCATGAGCACGGCCGAGATCCAGAACAGCGCGCGCCAACCGAGGCTCGCGGCCACCATGCTGGCGAAAGGGCGCGACAGCATGATCCCGCCCAGCAGGCCCGCCATGATGTTGCCGACCACCTTGCCGCGCGTGGCCTCGGGCGCGAGGTGCGAGGCGAAGGGCAGTAGCACCTGCGCCGCGACCGCGCAGGCGCCGACCATGAAGGACGCCGCAAGAAAGGTCACTGCCGAGTTCGAGAGCGCGATGCCCACGAGCCCGATGACCGCACCGAACAGCGCACCGATGATCAGTCGCCGGTTCTCGACCACGTCGGCCAGCGGCACCAGCAGCAACAGGCCGGCGCCGTAGCCGAGCTGGGTCAGCGTCATGATCAGACCCGCGAGCCCTGCATGAAGCTGCAGTGCGTCGGAAATCGGGCCGATCAGCGGCTGGGCGTAGTAGATGTTGGCCACGCACAGGCCGCAGGCCACGGCGAAGACGAAGGTCAGTGCGGGTGTCAGCGCGGGGGGCGGCACGGAGGTGGCGCCGCCATGGCTGGCACTGTGGGCCTTGTCGGCCCGGGCGATGTTCGCCGCGGTGGGGGTGGGAGCGTCGGGGAGTGGCACTGGAGGCCTCGGTAACTGAGGGAGCAGAAAGAGGGAGCGCCAAGGGTTAACCCGGCCCCGGGGCACCTTAGCACGCGAGTTCGATTCCTGCAGGCGCAGGCTCAATCAATGCAGGCTGGTCGGCCGGCCCGAGGCCACCCACGCGTCGAGCCCGCCGGTGAGCGGCAAGGCGCGCCGCGCCCCGCGCGCCAGCAGCACGCGCGCGGCCTGCGCGGCCGACACTTCGTTGGGGCAGTTGCAGTACAGCACCACGTCGCGGTTCGGGTCGATGGTGAGGTCGAGGTGACGGTGCTGCAGCGCCTTGAGCGTGTACGGCAGCGCCCCCGGAATGCGGCGCGGATCGACCTGCACGCCAGCCTTGCCGCGCACGTCGATGATCAATGGCGGCTCCTCGCCGCTCAGCAGTTCGTGCAGTTCCTCGACCGAGATGCGCGGCATGCCGGTGAGCCGCATGAAGGCGCGGCGGCGCCAGTAGCGCACCGCCAGGATCACCAGCAGCAGCACCGCGATCGCGGCGGTGGCGATGCCGCCGGCCTGGGCCAGCACGGCGAGCACTTCCTGGATCTGGTCGCGAAAGGCCCAGCCGAGGCCGAGGAAGAGGCCCGTCCAGACCAGCGCGGCGCCCACATCGAAGCCGATGAAACGCCGCACCGACATGCCTAGCGCACCCGCCATCGGCGGCGCGACCACCGAGACGCCCGGCACGAACTTCGCGGCCACGAGCGACAGGCCGCCCCAGTCGGTGATGAGCGATTCGCCGCGCCGCACGCACGAGTCGGGCGACAGCGAGATGCGGCACAAAAGGCGCATGAAGCGGTAGCCGAAACGGCGGCCCGCATAGAACCAGGCGCCGTCGCCCAGCAGGTTGGCAATGACCGCGGCCAACACCACGCCGACAACCGACACATCGCCCGCCGCGAGCAGCGCGCCCGTGACCACCAGCACCGCGGCCGCCGGCACCGGCAGCCCGAGGCGGGCTGCAAAGCTGGCGACGAACACCACCAGGATCGCGTTCTGCACCAGCAGCGACATCAGCTGTGCCATGCCAGCCTTTCGGTCGATGCGCCAAGCAGTTGCGGGGTGGGAGCGGAGTTCATGCGAACCCCGATTGTCCGGCATGCCCCAAGAACGTATCGGGCGCAGGCCATTCGAAATCGCCGTTTTTCAGCCGGTCCGCGAGACGCTGAAAGCGAAGGTGTTCACTCCGCCCTCGCTCGACGCACTCACCTGCCCGCCATGCATGCTCGCCACCGCCTTGACGATGGCCAGGCCCAGCCCGTGGCCATGGTGCTCGCCGCCGCCGTCGTTGCGGGCAGCGTCGACGCGGTAGAAGCGGTCGAACAGGTGCTGCAGGTGCGCCTCGTCGATGGCCGTGCCGGGGTTCGATACGGCGATCCACGTCGCGGCCGGGTCTTCGCGCAGCGTGACGGTGATCTGCGCCCCCGGCGGCGAGTGCTCGATGGCGTTCTGCAGCAGGTTCGACATCGCCCGGCGGAACAGCGCGCTCTCGAGCCGCGCCTCGGCCTGCACGTCGCCCGCGATGCCGACCTGCGTGCGGCTCTCGTCGAGCACGAATTCGAAGAAGTCGATGGTCTTGCGCACCTCCAGCGCCACGGGCGTGAGCACCAGCCCGGTGGCCACCTCGCCGCGGTCGGCGCGCGCCAGGAAGAGCATGTCGTTGACGATGGAGCGCAGCCGCTCCATGTCTTCGAGGTTGGCCTGCAGCACCTCCTCGAAATCGCCCGCGCTGCGCTGGCGCGAGAGCGCGACCTGGGTGCTGCCGATGAGGTTGGCCAGCGGCGTGCGCAGTTCGTGCGCCACGTCGGCATTGAAGGATTCGAGCTGCCGGTATGCTTCCTCGAGCCGGCTGAGCGCGCCGTTGAAGGCCTCGGCGAGCGCGGAGAGTTCGACCGGCAGCGCCGTCGTCCTCAAACGCTGCGACAGCGTCTTGGGCCGCAGCGCCTGCGCCTCGCCCGAGAGGCGCTCCAGCGGCCGGAGCCCGACCCGCGCGATCCAGTAGCCCGCCAGCACCACCACCAGCACGCCGCCGAGCCCGAGCACCAGCAGCGCGCTCAGAAAAGTCTTGCGGGTGCGCTCGTAGGGCTCCGAGTTGCGCCCGACGATGAGCCGCACCGCCGGCCGGCCCTCGAAGGGCGGGATGTGGACCGAGAGCGTGCGGAACGGCCGCTCCTGCCCCGGCAGCAGGATGTTGCTGCTGCGGCCGTTGGCCTCGCGGGTGAGGCCGTCGAGCTCGGCCAGGCCCTTGCCGTACTGGAAGCGCGGGTCGTCGCTCAGCACCCAGAAGCGCACGCTGCCGTCCTCGGGTGTCAGCGCATCCATGCGGGCCTGCACGCGCGACCAGCGGTCGGCGGTGCCGATGGCGCCGATCCAGTACTGCAGGCTCTTCAAGGTGGTGTCGAGCTCCTCGTACTGGTGGCGTTCCAGTTCGCGCACCAGCACGCCGTGCAGCGCGGCGCCGATCAGCGCGAAGGTGGCGAGCGCCGCCGCCGCGAACATCGCCACCAGCCGCACGGTGATGGAGCCCTTCACGAGTTTCACAGGGCGCCGCCCTCCCCCTGGACTTCGCTCGCGCCGCCTGCATCGGTGTCGCGCAGTTCCATCACGTAGCCCATGCCGCGGATGGTGTGCAGCACCTTGGGGCTGAAGGGCGCGTCGATCTTGTCGCGCAGCCGCTTGATGGCCACCTCGACGACGTTGGTGTTGCTGTCGAAGTTCATGTCCCACACCAGCTCGGCGATGGCGGTCTTCGAGAGGATCTCGCCCTGCCGCCGCGCGAGCACCGCGAGCAGCGCGAACTCCTTGGCCGTGAGGTCGATGCGCGTCGTGCCGCGGAAGGCCTTGCGCGCGAGCAGGTCGATCTGCAGGTTGGCGATGCGCAGCTGCACCGGCTCTTGCTTGCGACCGCGCCGGTTGAGCGCCTGCAGGCGCGCCAGCAATTCGAGGAACGAGAAGGGCTTGACGAGGTAGTCGTCCGCGCCCTCGTGCAGGCCCTTGATGCGGTCTTCGACACGGTCACGCGCGGTGAGCATGATGACCGGCGTCTGCTTGACGGCGCGCAATGCGCGCAGCACCGCGAAACCGTCCTGCCCGGGCAGCATGACGTCCAGCACGATCACGTCGTACTCGTGGGTGAGCGCGAGGTGCTGGCCGTCGATGCCGTTGTGCGCCATGTCGACTGTGCAGCCCTGCTCGGTCAGCCCCTTGGAGAGGTAGTCCGCGGTTCTCAGCTCGTCTTCGACAATCAGGATCTTCATGCTTTTGTCTCGCTCCATTCGGCGGGCACCTAACCGTGCGCTTCGGCCACCGGCGGGGTCTCCTGCCCGTTCCTTGCCGCCTTGCGGGCCTTGCGCGCTTCCTTGCGGCGCAGGTACCAGTAGTGGGCGCGGTCCAGGTACAGGTAGACCACCGGCGTGGTGAACAAGGTGAGCGCCTGCGAGAGTATCAGCCCGCCGACCATCGCGTAGCCCAGCGGCCGGCGCAGCTCCGAGCCGGAACCATGGCCCAGCATCAGCGGCAGGCCCGAGAGCAGCGCGCACATGGTGGTCATCATGATCGGGCGGAAGCGCAGCAGGCACGCCTGGTAGATCGCCTCCTGCGGCGCCATGCCCTGCTCGCGCTCGGCCTTGAGCGCGAAGTCGATCATCATGATCCCGTTCTTCTTCACGATGCCGATGAGCAGGATGATGCCGATCAGCGCGATCACGCTGAGGTCGTAGCCTCCCGCCATCAATATCAGCAGCGCGCCCACGCCAGCCGATGGCAGCGTCGAGAGAATCGTGAGCGGGTGGATGTAGCTTTCGTACAGGAGGCCCAGCACGATGTACACCGCCACCAGCGCCGCGGCAATCAGGTAGGGCTGCGAGGACAGCGAATCCTGGAAGGCCTGCGCCGTGCCCTGGAACGCGCCGCTCAGCGACTGCGGAATGCCCATCTCGGCCTGCGCCTTGTTGATGGCGTTGACCGCATCGCCCAGCGCATGGCCCGGTGCGAGGTTGAACGAGATCGTCACCGCCGGGAACTGGCCCTGGTGGCTGATCGAGAGGTACGCGGTCTTGCTGGTGTCCACCTTCACGAAGGTGGAGAGCGGCACCTGCTGTCCGGTGAGCGGCGAGGTGAGGTACAGCTTGCTGAAGAGCGCCGGGTCCTGCTGCAGCGCGGGCGTCACCTCCAGCACCACGTGGTAGCTGTTGAGCTGCGTGAAGTACTGCGCCACCTGGCGCTGGCCGATCGCGTCGTACAGCGTCGCATCGATGGTCGCGGGCGAAATGCCGAAGCTCGATGCGCGGTCGCGGTCGATGGTCAGCACCGCAGATGCGGCGGCGTTCTGCTGGTCGGAGGCGAGGTCGGTGATCTCCGGAATCTGCCGGAAGCGCGCGAGCAACTTCGGCGCCCAGGTGTTGAGCTCGTCCAGGTTCGAGTCGGTCACCGTGTACTGGTACTGCGTGCGCGACGACCGGCCGCCCACGCGGATGTCCTGCCCCGCCTGCAGGAACAGGTTCACGCCCTGCACCTTGGCCAGCTGCGGGCGCAGCCGCGTGATGATCTCGTCGGCGCTCGCGGTGCGGCCTTCGTCCTTGGGCTTGAGGTTGATGTAGAAGTTGCCGGTGTTGAAGGTCGACGAGCTGCCGTTCATGCCGAAGGCCGAGACGTCCGGGTCCTTGCGCACCACATCGGCCAGCTCCAGCATGCGCGCGTTCATCGAGGCGAAGGAAGCGTCCTGCGCCGATTCGGCAAAGCCCGAGATGAAGCCCGTGTCCTGCTGCGGGAAGAAGCCCTTGGGAATGACCATGAACAGGAAGCCCGTGGCCGCCACCGTGGCGATGAAGACCATCAGCGTGATGAACTGGTGGTCGAGCACCACGTGCAGGCCGCGCTTGTAGCCATTGAGCATCGCGTCGAAGCCGCGCTCGAACAGGAGGTAGAGCCGGCCGTGCTTGCGTGCATGCTCGTTCTTCAGGAAGCGCGAACACAGCATCGGCGTGAGCGTGAGCGAGATGACGACCGACACCACGATGGTGAGCGTGACCGTCACCGCGAACTCGCGGAACAGCCGCCCCACGATGCCGCCCATGAGCAGCAGCGGAATGAACACCGCGATCAGCGACACCGAGATCGAGATGATCGTGAAGCCGATCTCGCCCGCGCCCTTGTACGCCGCCTCCAGCGGCGACATGCCCTCTTCCACGTAGCGGTAGATGTTCTCCAGCATCACGATGGCATCGTCCACCACGAAGCCGACCGCGATGGTGAGCGCCATGAGCGAGAGGTTGTCCAGGCTGTAGCCCAGCAGGTACATCACCGCGACCGTACCGAGCAGCGCGAGCGGCACCGTCACGCTCGGGATCAGCGTGGCCGGCACGTTGCGCAGGAACACGAAGATCACCGCCACCACGAGCGCGATGGTCAGCAGCAGCGTGAACTCCACGTCGAGCACCGAGGCGCGGATGGTCTGCGTGCGGTCGACCAGCGCGTTGACTTCGACGGTCGGCGGAATCGACGCCTTCAGGCGCGGCATCGCGGCGTTGATGCGGTCCACCGTCTCGATCACGTTCGCGCCCGGCTGCTTGGTGATGGCCAGCACGATGGAGCGGCCATTCTGGATGGTGTTGCCTTCAGGCGCGGCGGCGCCCGCATAGGCCCAGCCGGCGATCTTGGCGTTCTCGGGGCCGTCGATGGCCACGCCCAGGTCGCGCACGCGGATCGGCGCGCCGTTGCGGTAGGCCAGGATCACGTCGTTCCACGGCTGTGCCTTGAGCAGCTGGTCGTTGGTATAGACGGTGAAGCTCTGGTTCGGCCCGTCGATCGTGCCCTTGGGCGCGTTCACCGTGGCCGACGCGAGCACCGTGCGCACGTCTTCCAGGCTCAGCCCGAGCGCGGCCAGCTTGGCCGGGTCGAGCTGCACGCGCACCGCGGGCTTCTGCGCGCCGCCGATGTTGACGAGACCCACGCCCGCGATCTGCGAGATCTGCTGCGCGAGGATGTTGTCGGCGTAGTCGTTCACCTCGGTGAGCGGCAGCGTCTTGGACTGCACCGAAAGAATCAGGATCGGCGAATCGGCCGGGTTCACCTTGCGAAAGCTCGGCGGACTCGGCAGGTTGGCGGGCAGCTGGCCGGTGGAGGCGGTGATGGCCGCCTGCACGTCGAGCGCGGCGGCGTCGATGTTGCGGTCCAGGTCGAACTGCAGCGTGATCTGCGTGGAGCCGAGGCCGCTGGTCGATGTCATCTGCGACAGGCCGGCGATCAGCGAGAACTGTCGCTCGAGCGGCTGCGCCACGTTGGAGGCCATCGTCTCCGGGCTCGCGCCCGGCAGGTTGGCCGACACCTGGATGGTCGGAAAGTCGACCTGCGGCAGCGGCGCCACCGGCAGCAGCGGGAACACCGCCGCACCGACCAGGAGAATGGCCAGCGCCAGCAGCGTGGTGCCGATGGGGCGCTTGATGAATCCGGCGGAAATGCTCAATTGCCGCTCCCGGTGCTGGTCGCGACTTGCGCCGCGTTGCCCGTCTTCGTGGCCTTGGCAACCGGCGGCGGCTCGACGATGGTGGCGCCGGCGCGCAGCTTGTACTGGCCATCGACCACCACGCGCTGGTCAGCCGCGAGGCCCTTGTCGATCACGGCCACGCCGTCGGCGATCTGCAGCACGTGCACGGGCACGTTGTTGACCTTGTTCTCAGCATCGACCACCCAGATGTAGGTGCTGTCCTGGCCGCGCTGCACGGCGGCGGCGGGCACGGTGAGCGAATCAGGCCGGCGGTCGAGGTCCAGCCGCACGTTGACGTACTGGCCGGGCCACAGCGTGTGCTGCGGGTTGGCGAAGCTGCCCTTGAGCTGCACCGTGCCGTTGGTGGTGTCGATCTGGTTGTTCAGCAGGATGAGCTTGCCGGCACCGAGCATCTGGTTGCCGGCGCGGTCATAGGCCACCACCGCCAGCGGCTGGTTGCTCTGCTGCTGCACGCGGTTGATGTCCTGCACCGCCTCCTCGGGCAGCGTGAACTGCACCGCGATGGGGTCGATCTGGTTGATGACGACCAGGCCGTTGGTGTCGGCCGCATGCACGATGTTGCCGGGGTCGACCAGCCGCGCACCGACGCGGCCATTCATCGGCGAAACAATGCGGGTGAAGCTCAGCTGCACCTCGGCGAACTGCACCTGCGCGGCGTCGGTCTGCACGGTGGCGGCGAGCTGGTTGACGAGGGCCTTCTGCGTGTCGACCTGCTGCTGCGTGGCGGCGTCCTGCGCGATCAGCGTGGTGTAGCGCTTCAGATCCGCGCGGGCGTTGACGAGCTGGGCTTCGTCCTTCGCCTTGGTGGCCTGCGCCTGCGCGAGCTGGGCCTGCAGCGTGCGCGGGTCGAGCTGCGCGAGCAGCTGGCCGGCCTTCACGTCCTGCCCTTCGGTGAAGCCGACCTTGTCGAGCTGCCCGTCGATGCGCGCCTTGACGGTGACCGTGGCCATCGAGGCGACGGTGCCGATGCCCGAGCGGTAGACCTGCACGTTCTGCGGCGTGACGCGCGCGGTGGTCACCTGCACGGGAGGTGTCTTGGGCGCCTCGGGCTTCGCGCCGAAGGCCTTGTTGTGGTTGAGCGCCCAGGCGCCGCCGCCCAGCACGATCACGAGCGTGGCGGCCGCGACCCAGGTCGAGCGGCGCTGAAGAGGAGCTTGGGTTGTGGTCGTCGTCATGGCATCAATTTCCGAAAGTCGTTTCAGCAGCGGTCCAGCCGCCGCCCGTGGCTGCGATCAACGAGACGCTGGCCGCGAGTTGGCGGCCGAGCACCTGCGCGGCGGTGCGCTGGTTCGTGAGCGAGAGTTGCTGCGCCGTCACCACGCTGAGGTATGTGGCGGTGCCGGCGCGGTACTGGCTCAGGGCCAGCCGCTCTGCGAGTTGGGAAGCCTGCACGGCCTGCGCCTGCAGGGCGGATTCGCGGTCGAGCACGCGCAGGGCCGCAAGGTTGTCCTCGACCTGCTGGAAGCCGCCGAGCACCGTCTGCTTGTATTGCGCGACCGAGGCGTCGTAGGTGGCCACGGCCTGGTCGGTGTGCGCCTTGCGCAGGCCACCGTCGAACACCGTCTGCGCGAGCGCGGCGCCGAGCGACCACACGCGGCTGGGCGTATTGAAGAGCGAGGCGAGGTTGCCGGCGCTGAAGCCGCCGCTCGCGCTCAGCACGATCTGCGGGTAGTAGGCCGCCTTGGCGACACCGATGTTGGCGTTGGCGGCCTGCACGCGGCGCTCGGCGCCAGCGATGTCGGGGCGGCGTTCGAGCAGTTCCGAAGGCAGGCCCGCGGGCGTGACCGGGAGCTGCACGCGCAGCGCGTCGGTGGACGAGAGCGACGCGGCCGTCGTCTGTGCGGAGGAGGGAAGCGGTGCCAACGTGAAGGACGCGGGCGCCTGCCCCGTCAGCACGGCGACGGCGTGTTCGAGCTGGCTGCGTTGCGCTTCGAGGTCGACGGCTTGCGCTTCGGCGGTCTTGAGTTGGCTTTCCGCGAGCGCCACGTCGGAGCGCAGTACCGTCCCGGCGGCGTACTGGTGCTGCGTGAGCTCGAGCGCCTTGGCGTAGGCCGTGGTGGTGCTCGCGTACAGGTCGCGCTGCAGGTCGATGACGCGGATCTGCAGGTAGTCCTGCGCGAGCGTGGTCTGGATGCTGAGGCGAGCGCCGGCCAGGTCATCGGCACTCGCCTGCACGTCGGCATTGCCGGCCTCGACGGAACGGCGCACGGCGCCCCACAGGTCGGGCTCCCAGCTCGCGGCGAGGCCGAGGGTGTCGGTGGTGGCGCGCTTGATGGTGCCGGTGCTGTTGGTCTGCGCACGGGTCGCACCGGCATCGAGGCCGATGGTCGGGAAGAAGCCCGCGTGCGCGGCGGCGGCGATGGCCTGTGCCTCGCGGTACTGGGCTTCGGCGATGCGGATGTTCTGGTTGGCGGCGTTGGCCTGCACGACCAGCGCGTTCAGCGTGGTGTCGCCGTAGGCCTCCCACCAGGGATGGCTCGCGTCGATGAGCTGCGGCGTGGCGGTCTTCCAGGGACCGGTTTCCTTGTAGGCGGCCGGAACGTCCATCTGTGGACGGACATAGTCGGGGCCGACGGCGCAGCCTGCGAGCAGCAGTGCGGCGAGAGCGACGGCTGTCGCTTTCGGTGATGGGGAATTGGCGAAGGGAACCATGGTGGGTTCACTCTAAGAACCCGGCTCCAACCCTTCGCTGTCGACTAACTGACAGTTCTGACAGTTTGGGTTTTGCTCCCTCCCCTCCCGGGGGAGGGCTGGGGTGGGGGCTCACGGCGTATCAAGCACCAGCGGCTGGTCAAAGGCCGCTCGCCCCCATCCCAACCTTCCCCCGGAAGGGGAAGGAGCAAGACAAGCATCAGCGCGGGGCGTCGCCCTTGCGGTACTCGGCGGTCAGCTCGTCCAGCTTCTGCTTGAGCGCCGGATCGAGCTTGTACTCGGCCGCCGCAATGGTCGCTTCGAGCTGCTCGGGCCGGCTCGCGCCGAGCAGCGGCGCGGTGATCAGCGGGTTCGCCATCACCCACGCCACCGCCAGCGTCGCGAGCGGCACGCCCGCCTCGTCGGCCAGCTTGTGCAGCTGCGTCACGGTGTTGAAGCTGCGCTCGTTCCAGTAGCGATCCTGGTACATGCCGCCCGCGGTGCCGAGGGTGAAGCGGGTGTTTTCCTCGGGCTTGGCGCCGGGCTTGTACTTGCCGGTGAGCAGGCCGCCGGCCAGCGGGTTGTAGGGAATCACACCCAGGCCCTCTTCGCTCGCAAGCGGCAGCAGCTCGCGCTCGATCTCGCGGAACAGGAGGCTGTAGCGCGGCTGTACCGACACGAAGCGCGTGAACCGGTGCAGGTCGGACTTGCCGAGCGCGCGGGCCAGCCGATAGGCCAGGAAGTTCGACACGCCGATGTAACGCGCGCGACCCGACTTCACGATGATGTCGAGCGCCTCGAGCGTCTCTTCAAGCGGCGTCTCGCGGTCGTCCATGTGCAATTGGTACAGATCGACGTGGTCGGTCTTCAGCCGCTTGAGCGAGAGGTCGATGGCATCGAGCAAATGCTTGCGCGATGCGCCTTGGTCCCAGGGGTTCGGGCCGACCTTGTTGACGGCCTTGGTGGCGACCACGAAGCGGCGGCGGCCCGCGGGGCCCTGCTTCTCGAGCCAGTTGCCGATGATTTCTTCGGTGCGACCGGTGGTCTCGACAGTGCCGCCCAGCGGGTACACGTCGGCGGTGTCGAGGAAGTTGATTCCCCCTTCGGCCGCCTTGTCCAGGATCTGGTGCGACACGGCCTCGTCGGTCTGCAGGCCGAAGGTCATGGTGCCGAGGGCAAGGCGGGACACGGTGAGGCCGGTGCGGCCGAGGCGGGTGGTGGGAATGCTCATGGGGGCGCGCTCCGAGGGAAATGAGGAGGGTTGGAAGGGCGGCGGCCATCATAGGCACGGCCACGCAATCCTGCAGGCGCCGGAGATTTCAGGTGGTTTCGAAATGCACGCCGGGCGCGCCGCGGGCCACCGAGAAGCGGGCCATGGGGCTCACGGGCGAGTCGGCATTCTTCTCATCGTCCACCGCGCGGAACTCGACCGCGCAGCCGCGCGCATCGAGCGTCATGAGCGCGTAGCCGCGCTTGTCGGCGCGGCCGTAGCGCAGGTGCTCGTTCTTCGCGAGCATGTTGGCCACGCTCGCGGCGCTCGGCCCTTCGGAGGTGATGGCGCCGCCGACGAACTCGGTCGCGATGGCGGCGCCTTGCGGCTCGCGGCGCAGGTCGGCGGCCCAGAAGGCATGGACGTCGCCGCTGACGACGAGCGCATCGCCGCCGCGCGCCTTGTTCGCGGCCAGCGCGTCGAGGAGGCGCGTGCGGGATGCGGCATAGCCGTCCCAGCCGTCCATCCAGTACCCCTGCTCGGGGCCGCGCTTGCGGTCGGCCTCGGCGAGCAATGTGGGCTGGGCGATGACGGTCCAGCGTGCGGGCGGCGCGGCGAGTTCGTTCGCGAGCCAGGCCTCCTGCTTCGCGCCGAGGAAGCTGCGCCCGGGTGCAAGCCGGTCGGCGCAATCGGCCAACGGCGAGGCGCTGCGGCCCGCGAGGCAGGCATGGTGCGAACGGTACTGGCGCCCGTCCAGCAGCAGCACGTCGAGCATGCGGCCGAAGCGGTGGTGACCGTAGATGGTGGCATCGGCGCCGCGCGGCCGCATGCTCGCGGGCACGGGCATGTGTTCGTACCACGCTTGATACGCGGCAGCGCGGATCGCCAGGAACTGCGCGGGGTCGATGGTGCGCGGCGAGATGTCGTCGGTGTAGTCGTTCGCCACCTCGTGGTCGTCCCACGTCACGAGCCAGGGGAAGGCGGCGTGCGCGGCCTGCAGGTGCGCATCGGTCTTGTAGAGCGCGTAGCGGTCGCGGAACTCGCCCAGCTGCGTCGGGATGCCGCCTTCGTGGCGGCGCACATGGCGCGAGCCCCAGGAGCTTTCGTAGATGTAGTCGCCCAGGTGCACGACGAAATCGAGCGGCTGCGCGGCCATGTCCCGGTAGGCGGCGTAGTAGCCCTGTTCGTACTGCTGGCACGACGCGAACGCGAAGCGCAGCGGCTGCGAGGCGTCGTCGCCCTCGGCCGGCGCGGTGCGCGTGCGGCCAACGGGGCTGCGCGCGCCGCTTGCGGTGAAGCGGTACCAATACGGGTGCCCCGGCTGCAGGCCTTGCACTTCGACATGCACCGAATGCGCGAGCTCGGCGACAGCCGTCGCCGTACCCTTGGCCACGACGTGACGGAAGCGCTCGTCCTCCGCGACCTCCCAGCGCACATCGACCGACGCATCGCCCATGCCGCCGCCTTGCAGCGGCTCGGGCGCAAGGCGCGTCCAGAGCACCATGCCGTCGGGCCTGGGCGTGCCCGAGGCCACGCCCAATGTGAAGAGTTCGCGCGATGCCTGCTGTGCGTGCAGTTGAAGAAAGGGATGGCCCAGCGATGCAGCGGCGAGCCCGCCGCACAGCAGGCGTCGTCGCGCAATGGGCCGTGCACTCATCGGCGTGCGGCCAGCGCCAGGTCGGGCCGGTCGGTGGTGATCTGCCGTATCGGCATCGCGAGCCAGTCCGCGATCTCGTCGGGCTCGTTGATGACCCATGCGCCCAGCCGCTCGGTGCCGAGCGCGGCGAGGCATTGCGACCACGTCGCCGCAAGCAGCCTCTTCTCGACCGCTACCACGCACCCCGGCATCGCCGCATAGCGGGCGAGCGCACGGCCGATGCCGCCGAGCATCTCGGCCGAGCGGTGGTCGAGCGAGGCGAGCACGCGACCGCTCGGCCAGCAGGCGAGCACCTGCTCCAGCACCTCGGGCACGAAGCAGGTGAGGTAGCTGCGCTTCGCCACGCCCGCGTCGTGCAGCGCCTGCACCATGCGCGCCACCGCGCCCGCGGGCAGTTCGCCGGCCGCGTCGGTCTTGATCTCCACATGCAACTCCATGCGCGTGGGCGCGAAGAGGCGCAGCACCTCGGTGAGCGATGGCACGCATTCGCCTCGCTCACCACCCTGCTCGCCCTGCCCTTCGCGCAGCCGCGTCGCCAGCACCTCGGCGCCCGTGCGGTCGCGCACGGGCCCGGTGCCCTCGGTGGTGCGGTCCAGCAGCGGATCGTGGATGACCACGGCCGTGCCGTCGCGCGTTTCCTGCACGTCGAACTCGACCGCATCGGCGCCCGATGCGATGAGCTTGCGAAAACCGCTCAGGCTGTTCTCGGGCCAGAGGTTGCGTGCGCCGCGGTGCCCCACGATGATCATTTTCTGCAGTGTCCTTGTTGGTTGCGTTCGCTTCACTTGCTGCTGTCCACCAGCCCTTTGACGAACGACCGCTGCAACGCTACCACCACGAGGATGGGCGGCAGCATGGTGAGCAGCGCGGCGCTCATCGCCACGTTCCAGGCCGGTTGCGAATCGGAGCGCGGGATCAGGTGCTTGAGGCCGATCACCGCCGTGGCCATGTCCTTGTCGGTGGTGAAGAGCAGCGGCCAGAGGTACTGGTTCCAGCCGTAGAGAAACAAAATGATCGCGAGCGCCGCGATGTTCGAGCGCGACAGCGGCAGCAGGATCGTCCAGAAGAAATGCATCGGCGATGCGCCGTCGATGCGCGCTGCTTCGCACAGCTCGTCGGGCACCGTGAGGAAGAACTGGCGAAACAGGAAGGTGGCTGAGGCCGAGGCGATGAGCGGAAGGATCAGGCCCGGGTACGTATCGACCATGTTCCACGACAGCTGGATGTCGATGCTGTGCCCGGTGACCGCGTTCCACACCTGCGACAGGTGCAGCGTCTCGACCAGCCATTGCACCGGCAGCGCCGCATTGGCCACCGATTCGTAGGTCGGCGAAATGCGCACCTCGATCGGCAGCATCAGCGACACGAAGATCAGCCAGAAGGCCGTCATGCGAAAGCGGAAGCGGAAGTACGTGATCGCGAAGGCCGACAGCAGCGACACCGCGATCTTGCCGACCGTGATGCCGAGCGCCACGATGAAAGAGTTGAGGAACAGCCGGCCGAAGTTGGCCTGCGTCCACGCGGTGCGCAGGTTCTGCACGAACTGGTCGCCGGGAAGCCACGGCAGTGGCACCTGCTGCACCTCGCCGATGGTGAGCGAACCCGCGACGAAGGCGAGGTACAACGGCACGCACACGCAGGCCACGCCCACGAGCAGGATCGCATGGCAGACGGCATCGAGCACGGGGGCGCGTTCAACCATGGGCTTGTTCCTTGGGCATGAACGTCATACGTCGTAGCTCACGCGCCGCTCGACGTAGCGGAACTGCAGCAGCGTCATGAAGAGCGCGAAGATCATCAGGATGACCGACTGCGCGGCCGAGGAGCCGAGGTCCAGGTTGATGAAGCCGTCGACGTAGACCTTGAACACCAGCACGTTGGTGGCGCCCGCGGGCCCGCCCTGCGTGACCGCATCGACGATGGCGAAGATCTCGAAGAAGCCGTAGACAAAGTTCATCACCGCAAGGAAGAACATCGTGGGCATGAGCAGCGGCAGCCCGATGCTGAAGAAGCGCTTGAGCGGCCCGGCGCCATCCACGGCCGCCGCTTCGAGCAGCGACGAAGGCACCGCCAAGAGGCCCGCGAGCAGGAAGATGTAGTCGTAGCAGACGTGCTTCCATGAGGCGGCGAGGATCACCAGGATCATCGCGTCCGAGCCCACGCGGTTCGGGTCCCACGCAAAGCCGATCGCATGCAGCACATGTGCGAGCGGCCCGACCGCCGGGTTGAAGAGAAAGGCCCAGAGAATGCCCGCGATGACCGGCGCAATCGCATAGGGCAGCAGGATGATCGCCTTGTAGATGCCGCGCCCGCGGATCACGCGGTCGCTCGCGAAGGCCAGCACCAGCGCCACCGCGATGGTGAGCAGGTTCTGCAAGATGGTGAACACCACCGTGGCCTTCACCGACTCGTGGTACGTGTCACTCTGCAGCAGCTGCGCGAAGTTGTCGAGGCCGACGAAGTGCACCGTGTTGCCGAACGGGTCGGACAGGAAGAAGGCCTGCCCGAGCGCGCGGAACGACGGAATGAAAAAGAAGAACAGCAGGATCGCCAGCTGCGGCAGGAGCAGCAGCACGGGCAGGCGCACGTCCTTGAAGTGCGCGCGCTTGAGTCCGGCTTCGGGCTTGGCCATGCTCGTTCCTCAGGCTGAGGGCGCTTTCAGTAGCGGCCCTTGTTGAGCTTCTCGTACTGGCGCAGGATTTCGTTGCCGCGCTTGACGGCATCGTCCATCGCGACCTGCGGCGTCTTCTTGCCGGCGACCACGTTCTCGAACTCGTCGCGTTGCGCCATCATGGTCTGGGTGAAGTTGCCGAAGTGAAAGCCGGTGGAGTTGGCCGTGGGCGTGCCGCGCGTGAGCTGCAAGATTGCGATCTCGCGCGTCGGGTGCTCCTTGTAGTAGCCCTGCGACTTGGCCATTTCATAGGCCTTGTTGGTCAGCGGCACGTAGCCGGTGGCCTTGAGCCACCAGACCTGCGTCTCGGGCTTGGCGAGGTAGTCGAGAAAGGCCGCGGCGGCTTCGTACTCGGCCGGCTTCTGGCCCTTCATGACCCACAGCGACGCGCCGCCGATGGTGCTGTTCTTCGGTTGCTTGCCCTCTTCCCACGGGAGGTACGTAGCGCTCCAGTCGATCTTGGCCTCGCGCTCGATGCCGCTGTGCGCGGCGGTCGAAGCGAAGAAGGTGGAGCACTTGCCCGAGGTGAAGAGCTGCTCGGGGCTCAGGCCCTGGCCGGCGATCTGCATCACGCCGTCGTCGATCCATTTCTTGATGCGCCCAACCTGCGAGACCACCGAGGTCTTGTTGTAGACGAACTCGGTGTCCAGCCCTTGGTAACCATTGGCCTTGGTGGCGTACGGCAGGTCGTTGATGGCGCTGTAGTTCTCCAGCAGGCTCCAGTGGTAGTCGCCCGCGAGCACCGAGCCGCAGGCGGAGATGCCCTTCTGCTTGATGGCGTAGAGCTGCTTCTCCAGCGCCTGCCAGGTCTCGGCGGGCTTGGCGAAACCGGCCTTCTCGAAGTGTGCCTTGTTGTACCAGAGGATGGGCGACGACGAATTGAAGGGCATCGTCATGAGCTTGCCCTTGTAGCTGTAGAAGCCGGCCACGGGCTTGACGAAATCGGCCCACTCGACCTTGTAGCCGCGCTGGTCGAGCAGGTCCTGCACCGGCATCGTCGCGTCGGACAACAGCATGGTCATGAAGCCGCGCTCGTAGATCTGCACGAGTGCCGGGGCGCGCTTGGCGCGGTAGGCGGCGATGGTCCCGTTGATGACCTCGTCGTAGTTGCCCTTGTTGACGGCGACCACCACGTACTTCTGCTGCGAGGCGTTGAAGTTTTTCACGAGCTCATCGACGCGCTCGCCGAGCGCGCCGCCCATGGCGTGCCACCACTGGATCTGCACGGGCTGGGCGGCCGCGGGCATGGCGCTCGCAAGCCATAGCGCGGATGAGATGGCCAGCGTGGCCAGGGTGCTGCGTCGGTCGAGATTCATCGCTGTCTCCTGTGGATCGTGGGGTGCAGGTTCAGGCGGACCAGAAGCCGCCGGGGCTGAAGAGATCGGTGATCGCGGCATCGAGCCAGCCGAGTTCGTCGAGCAGGTCGAGCACGGTGTAGCGGCGCCGGATGAGGCGCGCGCGGCGGTAGTCGGCGGCCAGGCGCGCGGCGGCGATGCCGAGGTCGTCCGGGTGCGCGGCGCCGCCGAGGGTGCGCAGGCGTTGCTGCATGTCGCTGGCGCCGATGAGTTGGGTGGCGAGCTCGCGGCGCAGGTCGGGCCAGAGGGTGGCGAGGTGCTCGATGCGGGCGCGGCGGCCGCCCGCGGCGCGCTTGGCGTGCATCTCCTCGCGTGCGGCGGAGCGGAATTCATCGCGATCGAAAGCTGCATCGATCTCGCGCAGGAGTGCGGCGTCATCGAAGCCATCCTGCGCGTGCGCCGCGGCCGATGCGAAGGCGGTGCCGGGCTGCGCCAGCAGCCATTCGTACATCGCGAGCATCGCGACGCAGCCAACGCCCACGCAGGCGCCATGCGCGGCGGGTTCGCCATCGATCTGCAGGTTCTCCATTTCCCACAAGTGGGAGAACTGGTGGTCGCTGCCGCTGGCCGGGCGCGAGTTGCCGTGGGCCTGCATCGCGAAGCCGCTGACCAGGAGGCCCGCCATGAGGTCGCCCGTGGCCTCGGGGTCGCGCGCGGCGATGCGGCCGGGCGCGCCGAGCCAGTCGCGCAGGTGCGCCTGCACCATGTCGTAGGGGCGGCGGCTCAGCGCTTCGACGCCCAGCGCATCGGCCAGCAGCCAGTCGGCACCGGCCACTGTCTTGCCCGCGAGATCGCCGTAGCCCCACGCCGTCATGCGCGCGGGCGCGGCGCCGAGCACGCCGAGATCGGCGAGCACCGCGACGGGTGGCGGGCAGGCGAGCGTTCGCTTGAAGCCGTCTTCGTCGAGCAGCGCCGCGCCGGAAGCCGCGTAGCCGTCCATCGAGGCCGCGGTCGCGAGGCAGACGTAAGGCTTGCCTGCGATCGACGCGGCGTGCTTGACCAGGTCGTTGATAACGCCCGAGCCCACCGCCACCGGCGTGAGGTCGTGCGCGGCGAGCTTGCGCGCGATGGTGGTCGAGGCCGACACGCGCGGCTTCAGGCGCGGGCGCGCGGGCAGCATGAGCGGCGGCGCGAGCGCGATGCCGCGCGCTTCAAGCAGCGCCTGCGCGGCCTCGCCCGCCACGTCCCAGGTGGTCTCGTCGGTCACGAGCATCCAGCGCGCGCCGGAGGCGGCGCGCTGCAACACGTCGGGCATCGCGCGCACCGCGGCGCGCTCGACGACGACTTCTTTCGTGACCGCGGCATCGCGCAATGCGGCCCGCAGCGGGGATATCTTTTCGCTCATGTCTCCGGGGGCTCCTGCGCCGGATTCGTCGGCGATGAACAAGTGTATATTCTGAAATGCATTTGTTTCAAGCAGGTGACTACCCGGTGTTTTCATCGGCCACGCGGCAGAATCGGCCCACAACAACGGAGCATTCGGATGGCAGAGGAAGATCAGGTGGCGGTGCGCGTGGCCTGGCTCTACTACATGGAGGGCCTGACGCAGGACGGCATCGCCACGAAGCTCGGGCTCACGCGGCTGCGCGTGAACCGGCTGCTCGGCGAGGCGCGCGAGAGCGGGCTCGTGAGCATCAAGATCAACTCGCGCCACGAGAGTTGCCTGCGCCTCGAAGAGGAACTGCGCACGGTGTGCGGGCTGCGCGAGGCGGTGATCATTCCGACGCCCGAGAGCCCTGACCTCATTCCAGTGCTGCTGGGCCGCACGGCCGGCGAATACCTGTCGCGGCTGCTGGAGACGCAGCGCGTGCGGGGTCTGGGCGTAGGCTGGGGTGCAACGCTGCGCGAGGCGATCCGGCACGTTGCGCCGGGGCAGTGGCCGAACCTGAACGTCAACTCGATCATGGGCGGACTCACGCGCGGCCTGGAGATCAACACCTTCGAGACCGCCAGCGCCTTCGCGGCCCGGCTCGGCGCGCAGTGCAGCTACCTGGCGGCGCCGCTGTACGCAGGCAGCGCGAAGTCGCGCGACACCATCGTCTCGCAGGATGTGTTCAAGGAAGCCTTCGGGCAGATCGCGGCCAACGATGTCGCGCTGCTCAGCGTGGGCGACCTGAGCACGCGGTCACTGCTGGTGCGCTACGGGCTGCCCAAGGACGTGCCGGTGGCGGGCCTCAGGCAGGCCAAGGCGGTGGGCGACATCATCGGCCAATTCCTCGACCGCCATGGCAAGCCCGTGAAGCATGCGCTGAACCAGCGCGTGGTGGCGCCCTCGCTCGAGGAGCTCGCGCGCATCCCGACGGTGATCGTCGCCTCGGGCGGCGAGAACAAGGCGCCGATCATCGCGGCCGTGCTGTGGGCCAGGCTGCTGTCGGTGCTGATCTGCGATGAGCAGACGGCGCGCGCCGCGCTGAAGCTCTACGAGGCGCTCGGCGCGCGCTGAGCCGCAGGGGCCGCGGCGCGCGACGGCGCCACCACCGTGACCCGCGCCGTCATGTACGGGTGCACGGAGCAGGCGTAGTCGTACACGCCCGGCTTGTCGAAGCTGCGCGAGAAAGCCTTGCCGGGCAGCAGCAAGTCGATGCCGGCCGAAGCGTCCTTGAAGACCACACCGTGCGGCGCACCGTCGTCGTTCTGCCACGTCAGGGTCTGGCCGACGCTGACGGTGATCTGCGCGGGCTCGAACGCGAAGTTGCGGATGGCAACGTGCGCCGACCCGCCGGCATGCGCACTGCCTGGGCCGGCCGTGCGCTGCACGGCGATCTTGCGCGGCGCATTGCCCACCGCCACGGTGTGCGCCGGCCCGCCCGCCAGGTCGACCACGCTGACGTCGTTGGAGCCTTCGTTGCTCACCCACAGCTTCTTGCCGTCCGCGGAGATGTCGAGCCAGTGCGGCTGCTTGCCCACGCCGATGCTGCGGCCCGGCGCCCGCGCCGCAGGGTCGAACAGCATGACCTCGCCCGGCCCCTGCACGACCACCACGCCGCTCGCCATGCCGGCGAAGTGCTGCGCGATATGGGGCGACACGCCCGTGGGGATCGGCGTTTGCCATTGGTTCGTCGCCGCATCCAGCACCTGCACGGCGGGCACGCCCGCCAGCGTCAGGTACAGCGCCTTGCCGTCGTGGCCGAACTCCAGGTCGCGCGGCGCCTTCTCGAGCGGAATCTCCGAGACCACCTTGCGCGCCGCCAGGTCGACAACCACGAGCGCGAAGTGTCCCGGCTCCTGAGAGGCGACATAGGCCTGCCGGCCGTCGGGCCGCACGGCGATGGTGTGCGGCTTGGGCACGGGCACGGTGGCACCCACGGCGTGCGTCGCGGTGTCGACGAAAGCCACGCGATCGTCGCCGTTGACGGCCACCAGCACCCACCGGCCGTCGGCCGTCGTGGCCAGGCCCTGGGGGCCCTTGCCGACCTCGATGGTGTGCGTCACGCTGTCGGTCGCGGCATCGATCTCGCTCAGCGCCGAGGAGCTGGAGCCGCTGACGAACACCCTGCGTCCGTTCGGGGAGATGACGATGCCGTCCGGCCCCGCGGCCACCGGCACCGTGGCGAGCACCCGCTCGGTGCCGGTGTCGATCACGCTGACCGTGCTGTCCTTGAAGTTGCCGACGTAGGCCTTGGGGCCTGCGGCCAGTGCAGTGAAGGCGAAGGTGCTCGAGGCCGCGAGAACGACGAGGATGCGCGCAAACCGGGGAATGGCGATCATGATGAAAGACTCCAGACAAAGAGTGAAAAGAGAATCGACGCAAGGCATGACGCACGGCGCGCCCCGCTTATTCCCCGCAGGCCTCGAAAAAAAGATGGAATAAAACGCGTGCTCGCCGCGTCATGCAGGAAGAACAAGCCCATTGACCGATCTGACCGACCGCACACGCCAGTTCGAAGCCGCCGCGCTGCCGCATCTCGATGCGGCATGGAACCTTGCGCGCTGGCTGTTGCGCGACGACCAGTTGGCCGACGACGCGGTGCAGGAGGCGTACCTGCGAGCCTTTCGTTTCTTCGAGGGCCTGCGCGGCGAGAGCGCGCGGCCGTGGCTGCTGGGCATCGTGCGCAATGCCTGCTACGACTGGATGCGGCAGAGCCGGCAGTTGGCCGACCAACTGGAGTTCGACGAGTTGCGCGACAGCGAGGCCGCGGCCCCGGCCTCTTCGGATGCGAGCGACCCGGCCCGGCAGTGGGAGCAGCGCGTGCAGGGTGAGCGCATCAACGCCGCCATCGACGCGCTCCCTGCGGTCTATCGCGAGGTGATCGTGCTGCGCGAGCTGGAGGAGATGCGCTATGAAGACATCGCGCGCATTGCCGGTGTGCCGCTGGGCACGGTGATGTCGCGGCTCTCGCGCGCCCGGGCCCTGCTGCGCGAAAGCCTGCGCGACGAACGCCCCGGCAACACGGCGAAAAGGACACACCATGCCAATTCCTGACGACGAGCTGGGGCTGATGGTCCGGCGCCACGCCGTGCGGCACGCGCCGCCGGCGGCGCTGGCCGGGCGCATCGCGCAGGTGCTGCGTTCCGAAGCGGGCGCGGCTGCTGCGGCCGCGCCTGCTGCCCCGGTGCGCAACCGGCGCGGCTGGTGGCTGGGGCTGGCCGGCTTCGGCACCGGGGCCGCCACGGCCTGGGGTCTCGCGCTCGTTCTGCTGGCAGTACCGATGGCGCCGCAGGACGCGTTAAGTGAGGCCGTCACGGCCAACCACGTGCGCTCGCTGATGGCCTCGCATCTGGCCGACGTGGCCTCGACCGACCAGCACACGGTGAAGCCTTGGTTTGCCGGCAAGCTCGATTTCTCGCCGCCCGTGGTCGACCTGGCGGCTGAAGGCTTCGCGCTCACGGGCGGCCGGCTCGACTACCTGGACGGGCGGACGGTGGCGGCGCTGGTCTACCGGTCGGGCCCGCATGTCATCAACCTCTTCGTCTGGCCCACCGCCGACGCGAAGGTGCAGGCGCCCGCCTTCTCCGCGCGGCAGGGCTTCCAGCTCGCGCACTGGGCGCAGGGCGGCATGCAGGCATGGGCCGTGTCGGACCTGAATGCAGCCGAGCTGCAGAACTTCGCGATGCTCCTGCGCGAGCGGACAGCGCCGCACGTCGCGCGCCCCTAGCTGGCAACCCAGCGCAAGGGGGAGCTCAGCCGGCCGTGCCTTCGCAGGCGACGACCTGCGGCCGCCGCGCATCGGCCCGCGCGCTCATCACGCCCCAGCCGAAGATGCCGATGCCCGCGAGCGCGAGCAAGGCGCCGACCCAGCCGGTGGAAGTCCAGCCCAGGCCCGCGGCAATGGCCACGCCGCCCAGCCACGCGCCGAGCGCATTGGCCATGTTGAAGGCCGAGTGGTTGAGCGCGGCGGCGAGCGTCTGCGCGTCGCCGGCCACGTCCATCAGGCGGATCTGCAATGCCGGGCCGATGGCGACGGTGGTGCCGATGAGGAACACGCCGATGGCGGCCGTCACCACATGCTGCGCCGCGAAGGTGAAGAGCGCGAGCACCAGCACCGCATACACGAGCACGCCGGCGATGGTGCGCATCAGCGACTTGTCCGCCAGGCGCGAGCCCACGAGGTTGCCGGTGACCATGCCGAGGCCGAACAGCGCGAGCACGAAGGGCACGTTGTGCACCGACAGGTGCGCCACCTCGGTGAGCGTGGGCTTGATGTAGCTGAACACCGCGAACATGCCGCCAAAGCCGATGGCGCTGATGCCGAGCGTGAACCACACCTGCTTGCGCTTGAGCGCGCCAAGCTCGCGCCACGGACTGGCGCCGACCGCGGCGGCGATGTCGGGCACGTCGCGCCGCACGAGCACGATGGCCACGAGCGCGATGACGCCGACGAACACGAAGGCCGCGCGCCAGCCGAAGAGCTGGCCGAGCCACGCGGCGATGGGCACGCCCACGAGCGTGGCGCCGGTGAGTCCGAGCATCACGAGGCCCACGGCGCGCGCCCGGCGCCCCGGTGGCGCGAGCGTCGCGGCCACGAGCGCGGCCACGCCGAAGTAGGTGCCGTGCGGCAGGCCTGTGGCAAAGCGCAGCAGGTTGAGCGAGAGATACCCCGGCGCCATCGCGCTGGCGAAATTGCCGGCGGCGAAGACGGCCATCATCGCGATCAGCAATGCGCGCCGGCCCCAGCCTGCCGCGAGCACGGCAAGCACCGGGGCGCCGATGACCACGCCGAGCGCATAGGCGCTGATGACATGGCCGGCCTGAGGGATGGTGACGTCGATGTCGCGCGCGACCTCGGGCAACAGGCCCATGATCACGAACTCGCCCGTGCCAATGGCGAAGCCGCCGACGCCGAGCGCGAGCACGGCCCGCACAAAATTGACGGGCGCAGGCGACGGGGAAGAAACGGGAATGGCGGTGTCCGCGCTGTCCAGCGCGGGTGGGGAGGCGTTCAAGGCCAGGCTCCTGGGAGGGGTGCCCGGCGGCGACGGGCAAGGGCGAATTTTAGGGTAAACCCTGAAATTGGGCCGATACGCAGATGCCAAAGACCCGGTATCGGCAAGGCCTCGAAGAGCCGCTGCCTGCGGTCAGATCGCCACGAGCTGGCGCACGCCCTGCGCTTCCATGTCCTTGCCAAGACCGCGCGCAATGACCTCGCCGCGCTCCATCACGAGGTAGTCGTCGGCCAGTTCCTGCGCGAAGTCGTAGTACTGCTCGCACAGCACGATGGCCATGTCGCCGCGGTCGGCCAGCATGCGGATGACGCGGCCGATGTCCTTGATGATGCTCGGCTGGATGCCTTCGGTGGGCTCGTCGAGGATCAGCAGCTTGGGCTTGGGCGCGAGGGCGCGTGCGATGGCCAATTGCTGTTGCTGGCCGCCCGAGAGGTCGCCGCCTCTTCTGTTGATCATCTGCTTGAGCACCGGGAACAGCTCGAACAGTTCCGACGGAATGGGCGTGCTGCCGCTCTTGTAGGCCAGGCCCATGCGCAGGTTCTCTTCGACGGTGAGCCTCGCGAAGATCTCGCGGCCCTGGGGCACGAAGCCGATGCCCGCCCTCGCCCGGTCGTAGGGCGTGGCCTTCTGGATCGGCTTGCCTTCGAGTTCGATGCTGCCGCTCTTGATCGGCACGAGGCCCATCAACGACTTGAGCAGCGTGGTCTTGCCCACGCCGTTGCGGCCCAGCAGCACGGTGACCTTGCCGAGCGTGGCTTCGAAGCTCACGTCCCTCAAGATGTGGGAGCCGCCGTAGTACTGGTGGATGTTCTTGACTGTCAGCATGGCTTCGGTTCCTCAGCGGCCCAGATAGACCTCGATCACGCGTTCGTCGGCCTGCACCTCGTCGAGCGTTCCCTGCGCCAGCACGGAGCCGTCGCACAGCACGGTCACGATCTCGGAGATGGTGCGGATGAAGCTCATGTCGTGCTCCACCACCATCAGCGAATGCTTGCCCTTGAGCGTGAGGAACAGCTCGGCGGTGCGGGCCGTTTCCTCGTCGGTCATGCCGGCCACGGGCTCGTCGAGCAAGAGCAGCTTCGGGTCCTGCATCAGCAGCATGCCGATTTCGAGCCACTGCTTCTGGCCGTGGCTCAGGTTGCCGGCCAGGCGCGAGACACTGTCGGCCAGGTGGATGGTCTCCAGCACTTCGGCCAGCCGGTCGCTCTGTGCGGAGTCGAGCTTGAACAGCATCGAGGCGCGCACGCCCTTGTTGGTCTTGAGCGCGAGCTCGAGGTTCTCGAACACGGTGAGGTGCTCGAACACCGTCGGCTTCTGGAACTTGCGGCCGATGCCCAACTGCGCGATATCGGCTTCGCGGTGGCGCAAGAGGTCGATGGTGCTGCCGAAGAACACGGTGCCCGAATCGGGCCGCGTCTTGCCGGTGATGATGTCCATCATCGTGGTCTTGCCCGCGCCGTTGGGGCCGATGATGCAGCGCAGCTCGCCCGGCGCGATGTCCAGCGAGAGCTTGTTGATGGCCTTGAAGCCGTCGAAGCTCACGCTCACGTCTTCGAGGTACAGGATGCGGCCGTGCGTGACGTCCACCTCGCCCGGCGTGGCGATGCGGCCGAAGCCGGCCTCGCGGCCACCCGACTCGGTGCTGCCGCTCGCGTAGGGAACGCCGTGGGCGCGGGCCGCGCGCTCGGCGCCGGCTTCCATCAGGTCGGGCGTCATGCGCGGGCTCCCTTCACATCAGCGGCGAGCGGCGCATGCAGCGACTCGGGCTCCATGCCCTGCCCTGCGGCCATGGCGCGTTGCGCCTCTTCGCGGCCCGCACTCGGTGCGGCGGGTGCCGCCTTCTCGCGCGACAACCACTTCTTCACCAGACCCACGATGCCGTTAGGCAGGAACAACGTGACGGCAATGAACAAGGCGCCCAGGAAGTACAGCCAGTACTCGGGGTAAGCCACCGTGAGCCAGCTCTTGGCGCCGTTGACGATGAACGCGCCGATGATCGGCCCGATCAGCGTGGCACGCCCGCCGACGGCCGCCCAGATCGCGATCTCGATGGAGTTGGCCGCGCTCATCTCGCCCGGGTTGATGATGCCGACCTGCGGCACGTACAGCGCCCCCGCCACGCCGCACATCACGGCCGAGATCACCCAGATCGTGAGCTTGTACGGCAGCGGGTTGTAGCCCGAGAACATCACGCGCGTTTCGGCATCGCGAATGGCTTGCAGCACGCGACCGAACTTGCTGCCGATGAGCCACTTGGCGAACAGGAAGAAACCCAGCAGCGTGAGGCCCGTAAGCGCGAAGAGCGTCATGCGCATCTCCTGCGTGGCGATCGGGATGTTCAGGATGCGCTTGAAGTCGGTGAAGCCGTTGTTGCCGCCGAAGCCGGTCTCGTTGCGGAAGAACAGCAGCATCGCCGCGAAGGTCATGGCCTGCGTGATGATCGAGAAGTACACACCCTTGATGCGCGAGCGGAATGCGAAGAAGCCGAACACGAAGGCGATGACGCCCGGCACCGCGACGATGAGGATCAGCGTGGCGATGAAGCTGTCGCTGAAGGTCCAGTGCCAGGGCAGCGTCTTCCAGTCGAGGAACACCATGAAGTCCGGCAGGTCGCTCTTGTAGTTGCCGTCGCGGCCGATCTGGCGCATGAGGTACATGCCCATCATGTAGCCGCCGAGCGCGAAGAAGAGGCCGTGGCCCAGCGAGAGGATGCCGGTGTAGCCCCAGATCAGGTCCATGGCCAACGCGCAGATGGCGTAGCACATGATCTTGCCGACGAGCGCCACCGCGTAGTCGCTCATGTGCAGCGGGCTGTCGACCGGCACCACGATGTTGAGCACCGGCGCCACCGCGCACACCACGATCAGCGCGACGAAGAAGGCCGTCCAGCCCTTGCCGCTCAGCAGCGGCCCCTTGGTTGGAAGTACGACCTTGCTCATGCCTCAGCGCTCCGGCCCTTCATCGCGAAGATGCCTTGCGGGCGCTTCTGGATGAAGATGATGATGAAGACAAGCACCGCGATCTTCGCGAGCACCGCGCCCGCCCAGCCTTCGATGAACTTGTTGAGAATGCCCAGCCCCAGCGCCGCATACACGGTGCCCGCGAGCTGGCCGACGCCGCCCATCACGACCACCATGAAGCTGTCGACGATGTAGCTCTGGCCGAGGTCAGGGCCGACGTTGCCGATCTGGCTCAGCGCGCAGCCGGCAAGACCGGCGATGCCGGAGCCGAGTGCGAAGGCATACGTGTCGATGCGCGCGGTGTTCACCCCCATGCACGAGGCGATCGGGCGGTTCTGCGTGACGCCGCGCACGAAGAGACCCAGGCGTGTCTTGCCGATGAGCCAGCCCATCGCGAGCAGCACGAGCACCGCGAAGACGATGATGCAGATGCGATTCCACGGCAGCGTGACGTTGCTCAGCATGGTGAAGCCGCCGCTCATCCAGCCGGGGTTTTCCACGCCGACGTTCTGCGCGCCGAAGAGCGTGCGCACGAGTTGCTGCAGCATCAGGCTGATGCCCCAGGTAGCCAACAGCGTCTCGAGCGGCCGACCGTAGAGGAAGCGGATCACGCCGCGCTCGAGCACCGCGCCCACGAGCGCCGATGCGAGGAACGACACGGGAATGGCCGCCACCAGGTACCAGCCGAACGCCGCCTCGGGCATGTACTTCTGGAAGATGCCCTGCATCACGTAGGTGGCGTAGGCGCCGATCATCATCAGCTCGCCGTGCGCCATGTTGATGACGCCCATGAGGCCGTAGGTGATGGCCAGGCCCAGCGCGGCGAGCAGCAGCACAGAGCCCAGGCTGATGCCGCTGAACACGGCGTTGATGCGATCGCCCCAGACCAGCGCGCCGTCGATGTTGGCGATGGAGGCGGCAATCGCCGTCTTCACATCGGCCTCGGTCTCGTCGGCCAGGCGCTGGTTCAGCAACAGCTTGGTGTCGGGGTTGCGGTTGTTGCCCAGCTCCTTGGCGGCGGCAAGGCGCTTGGCCTTGTCGGCGCTGGTGAGCATGCCGGCGGCGCGCACGAGTTCGAGCTGCGCCTTGATCTTGGGGTTGGTCTCGGCGGCCAGCGCCTTCTCGACCATGGGAATGCGGGATTCGTCCGGCTCCTTGAAGAGCGCCTGCGCGGCTTCGGCGCGCACCGCGTCGTCCTTGCTCGTGAGCTTGAGCGCGGCCTGCGCGGCTTCGAGCGCGCCGCGCATGAGGTTGTTGTTGACGACGTCTTCGGCGGTGTCGGGCACTTTCAGCTCGGCACCGGTGACGGGGTCGTAGCCCTTGTCATCCTTCATCACGAAGACCTTGTCTTCGGTGTACTTCACGGCGTCGTCGGACATCGCCTGGATGAACGCGGCGGTCTTGTCGTCGGCGGTGAGGACGGCCTTGTTGAGCGCGGCGATGCGGGCTTCGGACTCGCCGGAGGCGATGGCCTTGGCCTCGTCGGCGGTCAGCGCGTGGGCGGCCGATGCCATGAGGAGCATGGCGGCGAATGCGCAGTGAAGGGTTCGTCGAAGCATCATGAAAGTGGAAGTTGGTATGGCTCCCTCCCCTTCCGGGGGAGGGTTGGGGTGGGGGCACGCGGCGCCCGGACAAGCGCAGTGCTCGAATCGACCGCCGTCAGCCCCCACCCCTGCCCTCCCCCAGAGGGGGAGGGAGAAACACACTTACATCGACTTGCCAGCGGGGTAATCCGGCTTCTTGTCGTTGCCTTCGATGTACGGGCTCCAAGGCTTCGCCTTGACCGGACCCGGCGTCTTCCACACCACGCTGAACTGCCCGTCGGCCTTGATCTCGCCGATGAACACGCTCTTGTGCAGGTGATGGTTCTTCTCGTCCATCTTCGAGACGATGCCCGACGGGGCCGTGAAGGTCTGGCCGGCCATCGCTGCGATCACCTTGTCGGTGTCGGTGGACTTGGCCTTCTCGACGGCCTGCTTCCACATGTGGATGCCGATCCAGGTGGCTTCCATCGGGTCGTTGGTGAGCGGCTTGTCCTTGTGGCCGGCGATGTTCTTGGCCTTGGCGTAGTCGCTCCACTGCTTGATGAACGCCGTGTTGGTCGGGTTCTTGATCGACATGAAGTAGTTCCATGCCGCGAGGTGGCCCACCAGCGGCTTGGTGTCCACGCCGCGCAGTTCTTCCTCGCCCACCGAGAAGGCGACGACCGGCACGTCCTTGGCCTTCAGGCCGGCGTTGCCCAGTTCCTTGTAGAAGGGCACGTTGGAGTCGCCGTTGATGGTCGACACCACCGCCGTCTTGCCGCCGGCCGAGAACTTCTTGATGTCGGCAACGATGGTCTGGTAGTCGCTGTGGCCGAAGGGGGTGTACTTCTCGTCGATGTCGGTGTCCTTCACGCCCTTGCTCTTGAGGTAGGCGCGCAGGATTTTGTTGGTGGTGCGGGGGTACACGTAGTCGGTGCCCAGCAGCACCCAGCGCTTGGCGCCGCCGCCTTCCTTGCTCATCAGGTAGTCGACGGCCGGAATGGCTTGCTGGTTGGGCGCGGCGCCCGTGTAGAACACGTTCTTCGAGAGCTCTTCGCCCTCGTATTGCACGGGGTAGAACAGGAGACCGTTCATTTCCTCGACCACCGGCAGCACCGACTTGCGCGACACCGAGGTCCAGCAGCCGAAGATCACCGAGACCTTGTCCTGGCCGAGCAGCTGCTTGGTTTTTTCAGCGAACAGCGGCCAGTTGGAGGCCGGGTCGACCACCACGGGTTCGAGCTGCTTGCCCAGCACGCCGCCCTTCTTGTTGATGTCGTCGATGGCCATCAGCACCGTGTCTTTCAACACGGTTTCCGAGATGGCCATCGTGCCCGACAGCGAGTGCAGCACGCCGACCTTGATGGTGTCGGCGGCGAATGCGGGCGCAGCAGAAATGCTGGCCAGCGCGACGGCGGCGGTGAGCGCCTTGAGTGTGAAACGACGTTGCATGTGGACTCCTGCTCCGGTTGGGTTGAACCTTGTCGACAGCACATAGCTGGCGATGGAGAGGAGTCTGCGGAATGCACCAACAAGGGGAAATACGCCGGGTGGCGTACACGGAGGTACTCAGGCGGGCGGATCGGCGCCGGCGGGATACTTCTGCGCGTTGACCACCATCTTGCGCCGCGCCGCGTCGATCAGGTCGATGCCCAGCTTGTCGGCGAGCTGCAGCAGATAGAGGAACACATCCGCCATTTCAGCGCCGACCTCGGCGCGCTTCTCGGGGTCGAGCGACCGGCTTTGCGCTTCGCTGAGCCACTGGAAATGTTCGAGCAGTTCGGCGGCTTCGACCGACAGCGCCGAGGCGAGGTTCTTGGGGGAATGATAGGGCTCCCAGGCCCTGGCCTGCGCAAAGTCGCGCAGGGCCTGGACCAGCGATTCGAGTTCGGATTCCATGGCGCACCTGATGTTCGGCAAACCACTCGCGCAGCGGATGCCTTGGGGGAAAGCCATCCTATCCGGAGGCAGTGGCGACGCTCCCCTGGTCCCCCTGGCGAATGCCCTGCAACGCCCTCGTCATTTCATCCACGATCCCCGCATTGGCCGCATCGTGCAGCCGCACCACGCCCACGGGCGGCAGGTTCCATTGCAGGCGCTGGGGCATCACGCGGGCGCCGCTCGCGTCGGCCACCTCCTGTGCAATGTCGTCGGGCAGGATGGTGATCGCATCGGGCATGAGCCGCAGCACCGAGACCAGCGTCTTCTGCGCGTACGCCTCCAGCAGAGGGACCGGCACCGGCTGCCCCGCCGAGGCGAAGATCGAATGGATCATCTGGCGGATCGGCGTGTCCTCCGGCGGAAAGATCCAGTGCAGGGAAACGAAGGCCTCCCAGTCCAGCCCGCGCCGCGCCAGCCGCTGCGCGGCCGCGCGCGACACCACCAGCCGCGGCTCCTGCGTATAGAGAAACTCCTGCGCCAGTCCGGCCTCGGCGCTGGCCGAGGTGAAGCGGCAGATCGCGCAGTCCAGCGTGCGTGCGCGCACCGCCTGCACCAGAACGTGGGTCGTGGCCTCCTCCACCACGAAGCCCAGGCGCGGCCGCACGGCCAGCAGGTGCCGCCACACCGCGTCCTGCGTGGCGCGCGCGAGGAAAGGCAGCACGCCGATGCGCAACCGCCCCTGCAGCCCCGTGCCGAGCGCGGCCAGGTCCTGCCCCAGCGATTGCGCATCGGCCAGCGCCACACGGGCCCGCGCCAGCACCAGGAGGCCCGCGGCCGTGGGTTCCAGGCCGCGCCGGCTGCGGGTGAACAGCGGGGTCATGAAGATGTTCTCGATCTCGCCGAGCGCGCGCGTGACGGTCGGCTGGCTGAGGCCCATGTGCTCGGCCGCGCGGCTGACCGAGCGCTGCCGTTCGAGTTCGGCCAGAAGCGCGAAATGGCGCAGCTTGAGCCGCGGCGTGAGGTGCTGGAGCGTCGGCGCTGACATGCCGTGATCCTAAGCTAGAGGCATAGCAATCGATGCATGCATTCATCAGCAAATATGTGCTTCTGGCTATCCGGTCTTTCTACACTCGGCCGCATGTTCACCACCCGCCCTGAAATCGCCGGCACCTTCGGCGTTGCCTCATCGACCCACTGGCTGGCCTCGCAGACCGCGATGGGCGTGCTCGAACGCGGCGGCAACGCCTTCGATGCCGCCGTGGCGGGCGGCTTCGTGCTTCAGGTGGTCGAGCCGCACCTCAACGGCCCCGGCGGCGAGGCGCCGATCCTGCTGTGGAGCGAGCGCGAGCAGCGCATGCACGCCCTGCGCGGACAGGGCTGCGCGCCGGCCGATGCCACCACCTCGACCTTCCGCGCCCTCGGCTTCGAGCAGGTGCCGGGCATCGGCCTCCTGGGGGCGACGGTGCCGGGCGCTTTCTCCGCCTGGCTCACGATGCTGCGCGAACACGGCACGTGGTCGCTGGCCGAGGTGCTGGCACCGGCGATCGGCTATGCGCGCGACGGCTTTCCGCTGGTGCCACGGGTGGCCGAGGCGATCCTGGCGGTGCGCGGCCTCTTCCTCGAACACTGGCATTCGTCGGCCGAGGTGTGGCTGCCCGGCGGCAAGCTGCCGCAGCCCGGTTCGCTGTTCCGGCTGCCGGCGCTGGCCGCGACCTACAGCCGCATCGTGGAGACGGCCGAGCGCGAAGGCAGCGGCCGCACCGGCGTGATCGATGCGGCGATCCGCACCTGGCAGCAGGGTTTCGTCGCGCGCGAGATCGATCGCTACTGCCGCAACACCACCGTGCGCGACAGCAGCGGCGAGGCGCATGCCGGCCTGCTGCGCCTGGACGACATGGCCGAATGGCGCGTCGCCACCGAGGCGCCGCTCACGGCGGACTTCGGGCGCTACACGGTCGCCAAGTGCGGCTTCTGGAGCCAGGGGCCGGCCTTCCTGCAGCAGCTGGGCATGCTGCGCCACGCAGGGCTCGAACACCACATGCCCGGCTCGGCGGGCTTTGTGCATCGCATCACCGAAGCCGCCAAGCTGGCACTGGCCGACCGCCTCGCGTGGTACGGCACGGCGTCCGGCGCGCGCGGCGATGCGCAAGAGGCGCTGCTGTCGGACGCCTACCTGCGCGAGCGCTGGGCCATGGTCGACCTGCAGCGCGCATCCGAGGTGCTGCGGCCCGGCGCCCCTCTGGGCCTCGCACCGCGCCTGCCCGACCTGGACGTGAGCGCGCGAACGCTGCGCACCGCCGACACGCGCTTCGGCATCGGCGAGCCCACCTTCGCCGCGCTGCCGCCGGTCGCCGAATGGGCCGAGCGCGAGATCTTCGTGGGCGACACCTGCCACATCGACGTGGTCGACCGGCACGGCAACATGGTCGCGGCCACGCCCTCGGGCGGCTGGCTGTCGTCGAGCCCGACGATTCCGGCGCTGGGCTTCGCACTGAACACCCGGCTGCAGATGAGCTGGCTCGACGAAGGCCTGCCCGGTTCCGTGGAGCCGCGCGTCGCGCCCTGCACCACGCTGTCGCCCTCGATGGCGCTGCGCGACGGCCAGCCGTACATGGCGTTCGGCACGCCCGGCGGCGACCAGCAGGACCAGTGGTCGGTCGGCTTCTTCCTGCGCCATGCGGTGCACCGCCTCAACCTGCAGCAGGCCATCGACGCGCCGGCCTGGCACGTCAAGCACGCGCCCAGCTCCTTCTGGCCGCGCCAGACCACGCTCAACACGCTCACGCTGGAATCGCGCTTCGATCCCGAAACGCTCGACGCACTGCGCGCGATGGGCCACCGCGTGCAAGTCGGCGATGCCTGGTCCGAAAGCCGCATGTCCGCCTGCAGCCGCGAACGCGACGCCGAAGGCCGGCTGGTGCTGCGCGCCGGTGCCAATCCGCGCGGCATGCAGGGCTATGCGGTGGGCCGCTGATCGGCTTGCGCTTTTTTCATCTTCGTTCCAAGGACTTCATCACCATGTTCCAACGTGTCTTGCGGGGCCTGCTTCTGCTGGCCCTCACCTGCACCGCGCAGGCGGGCCTGGCCGCCTATCCCGAGAAGCCGATCACGTTGATCGTTCCGTGGGCCGCGGGCGGCTCCACCGACATCCTGGCGCGCGCCATCGCCGAGCAGCTCACCAAGTCGATGGGCCAGCCAGTGGTGGTGGACAACCGCGTGGGCGCCTCCGGCAACATCGGCTCCAACTTCGTCGCCAAGGCCAGGCCCGACGGCTACACGCTGCTGATCGGCTCGATGAGCACGCACGCGATGAACCCCACGCTGATGCCCGGCATGCCCTTTAATGGCACGGACGACTTCACGCCCATTGCGCTGGTGGCCAACGTGATCAACACGATGGTGATCAACCCCTCCGTTCCGGCAAAGAACCTGCGCGAGTTCATCGCCTATGCCAAGGCCAACCCGGGCAAGCTCGCGTATGCCTCGGCCGGCGGCGGCTCCACCAACCACCTGAGTGCCGAGATGTTCAAGAAGGCCGCGGGCATCGACATGCTGCACGTGCCCTACAAGGGCGGCGCGCCGGCGGTGCTCGACACCGTGGGCAACCAGACGCAGGTGCTGTTCTCCGCGGGCACACAGACGCTGCCGCACGTGAAAGCGGGCAAGCTGCGCCTCCTGGCCGTGACGGAGCCCAAGCGCTCTTCGCTGCTGCCCGACACGCCCACCGTCGCCGAGACGCTGCCCGGCTACGAGATGAGCGTGTGGTACGCCGCGTTCGGGCCGGCGGGCATGCCCGCCGAACTGGTCACCCGGCTCAACAGAGAAATCAACAAGGCGCTGGCGGTGCCCGAGGTTCGCGCCCGCATGGATTCGATAGGCGTCGAACTGGTCAAGAGCACGCCGGAGCAGCTGGCTACCGCGCTTCGCAGGGACACCCAACGCTATGACAAGGTCATCAAGGACCTGGGGATCAAGCTTGACTGACGCGGGCGTGCTGCCCCTCGCGGTGTGCGAGCAGCTCTGCAACGCGCTGCCGCGCGCCGCCACCTTCGATGCCGCGATGGGGCACATCGAGGCGGCGCGCCTGGCGCTGCTCGGCCCGGGCCTGCTCACGGTGAACCTGAACGCGACGACTTCGGACGATCCGCCGGACGAGGTGCAACTGCAGCGCCTGTGGTCCTCCAATCCGCAGGCCTACCCGGTGGCCGGCCGCAAGCGCAAGACGCTCACGCCGTGGACGCGGCAGTTGCTCGTGCGCGCCGAGGTGTTCATCGGTGAAGGCGATGCGGCGTTGGCCGAGGTGTTCGACGACCATGCGCTCATCACCGCGCTGGGCCTGCGCGCAGTGGTCAACGTGCCGCTGCTCGAGGACGGCCGATGCGCGGCGACCTTCAACGTGCTGGGCACGCGGGCACGCTGGATGCCCGAGGAGATTGCGCTGGTGAAACTGCTGGCATTGGTGGCAACGCCATGGGTATTGCGCGCGCGCCACGCGGCCTGAGCAGCACCACAACTTCAGACCGATACCTCCGGCTGGAGGGCCGAGTGCACGACTCGCGCACAGTTCACGCGGCGTGCAGCCGCGTCACCAGGCTGCCGGCAGCCTTGCGCAGCGCGGGCAGGAAGGTCTCGCGCACCTCCGCCAGCGTCATGCGTTCGGCGCGCACGGCGATGCTCATCGCCGCCATGACCTGGCCCGAGCGGTCGAACACGGGTACGGCCATCGAGCGCACGTCCAGTTCGAGCTCGCCGTCGTTGCTGGCGTAGCCCTCTTCACGGCAACGCGCGATGAGCGCCAGCACCTCGCCGGCATCGGTGACGGTGCGCGGACTCAGGCGCGGGCGCGGCATGGCGCGCACGCGCCGCGCCGCTTCTTCGGGTGGCAAGCCCGCAAGCAGCACACGCCCCAATGCCGCGCAATACGCCGGCAGCCGCGAGCCGATGCCCAGCCCCGTGCTCAGGCTGCGCCGCGCCGTCGAGCGCGCGATGATGATCGCGTCGTCGCCCTGCAGCATGGCCAGCGACGCCGACTCACGCGTGCGCTCCGACAGCGCATCGAGCAGCGGCTGCGCGAGCGACGGCGCGGGCCGCGACGCGAGGTATGCGTGCGCCACCAGCAGCGCCTTGGGCAACATCCAGAACCGCTTGCCGTCGCTGTCGAGATAGCCCAGCGTCTGCAGCGTGAGCAGCGAGCGGCGCGCCGATGCGGGCGAGCTCTGCGTGAGCCGCCCCACCTCCGACACCGTGAGGCGGCTGTGCTGGCGGCCGAAGCAGGTCAGCACGTCGAGGCCCTTTTGCAGCGAGGCCACGAAGTTCTTGTCGGGTGTCGCCTCCTCATTGGGAGAACTCGCCTGGTTTTTGCGCATTGCGCAAATCTAGCTTGTTGCATGCGCCCTGGCAAAGAGACACTGAAATCCCCTCGACGCACGAAGAACACGGAGACAGCCAATGTTCCAGAGACTCAACCGGCGCATGCTTGCGCTGCTGGCCTGCGCCTGCCTGGCGGCGCAGGCACAGGCGCAGACCGACAACAAGATCGCACGCCTGGTCGTGCCTTTCCCCGCCGGCGGCACCGCCGACATCCTGCCCCGCGTGGTGGCCGACAAGCTGCGCGACCTGTACCCCGCGGGCGTGGTGGTCGAAAACCGCACCGGTGCCGGCGGCAACATCGGCGCCGACGTGGTGTTCCGCGCCGAGCCCGACGGCAAGACGCTGCTGGCCTCGCCGCCCGCGCCCATCGCCATCAACCAGCACCTGTACAAGAAGCTCGGCTTCGACCCGACGCGCTGGGTCCCCGTGACCGTGCTGGCCACCGTGCCCAACGTGCTGGTGGTCAACCCCAAGCTGCCGGTGCACAGCGTGGCCGAGTTCATCGCCTACCTGAAGGCCAACCCCGGCAAGGTGAGCTTCGCCTCGCAGGGCAACGGCACCACCTCGCACCTCACGGCCAGTCTCTTCATGCAGCTCACGGGCACCGAGATGACGCACGTGCCGTACAAGGGCACCGCGCCGGCGCTGGTCGATCTCATCGGCGGCCAGGTCGACGTGTTCTTCGACAACATCTCCTCCTCGCTGCAGTTCGAGCGCACCGGCAAGGTCCGCATCCTGGCCGTGGCCGACGAGCAGCGCTCCAAGGCCCTGCCCAACGTGCCCACCTTCGCCGAGCAGAAGCTGCCGGCCATGAACGCGGTCACCTGGTTCGCGGTGGTCGCGCCGCCGGGCACGCCCGCGGCCACGGTCGATGCCACGCAGAAGGCGATGGCCGCCGCGCTCGCGCTGCCCGACGTGAAGCAGAAATTTGCCGAACAGGGCGCCGAGCCGCGCGGCTGGGACAGCGCGCGCACCGGCCAGTTCATCCAGGCCGAATCGGCCAAGTGGCACAAGGTCATCCAGGCCGCCAAGGTCACCATGGAATAAGCGAGTTCCTCATGCACGACGACATCCGATCCCAACCCGTCCACTGGTCCGGCCCCGGCCTCACGCGCATTCCGTTCGCGGTGTACAGCGACGCGCAGCTCGCCGCCGACGAGCAGGTCCGCATCTTCCGCGGCCCGGTGTGGAACTACCTCTGCCTGGAAGCCGAACTGCCCGACGCCGGCAGCTACCGCACCACCTTTGCGGGCGAAACGCCGGTGGTGGTGGTGCGCGACGACGACGGCGAGATCTACGCGTTCGAGAACCGCTGCGCGCACCGCGGCGCGCTGATCGCGCTCGAGAAATCGGGCCGCAGCGACAACTTCCAGTGCGTCTACCACGCGTGGAGCTACAACCGCCAGGGCGACCTCACTGGCGTGGCCTTCGAGAAGGGCGTGAAGGGCCAGGGCGGCATGCCCGCGAGCTTCTGCAAGGAAGCGCACGGCCCGCGCAAGCTGCGCATCGCAAGCTACTGCGGCCTGGTGTTCGGCAGCTTCAGCGACGACGTGCCCTCGATCGAGGAGTACCTGGGCGACGAGATCTGCCAGCGCATCGAGCGCGTGCTGCACAAGCCGGTGGAGGTCATCGGCCGCTTCACGCAGGCGCTGCCCAACAACTGGAAGCTGTACGTGGAGAACGTCAAGGACAGCTACCACGCGAGCCTCTTGCACATGTTCTTCACCACCTTCGAGCTCAACCGCCTGTCGCAGAAAGGCGGCGTGATCGTGGACGAGACCGGCGGCCACCATGTGAGCTTCTCGATGATCGACACGGCGGCCGAGAAAGATGCGTCGTACAAGGAGCAGGCCCTTCGCTCCGACAACGACCGCTACCGCCTGAAGGACCCGAGCGTGCTGGCCGGCTTCAAGGAGTACGACGACGGCGTGACGCTGCAGATCCTGTCGGTGTTCCCCGGCTTCGTGCTGCAGCAGATCCAGAACTGCCTGGCCGTGCGCCAGGTGCTGCCCAAGGGCACGGCGCGCACCGAGCTCAACTGGACCTATATCGGCTACGCCGAC